>PLUI01000002.1 GCA_003164855.1 Acidobacteriaceae bacterium | reverse complement strand
GCGTCTGCGAGGTCGCGGGCGATCAGCGCCCGCATATTGTCTAACTCCTTCTTGGACGTTTTGTGTTTCCGGGCTTCCTTATTTGCCAGCAAGTTCGTCCAAGTCACTCTTGCCTCCTTTCACAAACTGTTTCCGTCCTCGTAAAACGGCGGCAAGGAAATGGTCGCCCGATTTGATTTTCTCCCGAAACTCCTCTGGGGAATAGGCCGTGACGTTGACGTCTCTTCCTAGCCGCGCCTCCGCCTTGCGGAGCGCCGGAGACAGGTCAGCAAGACCTGCTCTGCCAATGACCATCACATCGACGTCACTCATCGCATTTTCCCGGCTTCGTGCCACAGAACCATAGATAAAAGCACTCTGAATCNNGTTTTTTCGAAGAGCTGCTGCAGGTCTCGGAACACCGGGGACTGGGTCTCCGCCTTGAAATAAGCCCTTGTGCCTTCCCGACGATGCACCAATATTCCGCTTGCCACCAGAGACGATAACTCCCGCTGAAGGCTCGACGGGCTCGTGCCCAAACGGCCGGCGAGTTCCGAAAGATACCACCACTTATCTGGCTGGCCGAGCGTAGCCGCGAGCACGCCCTGCCGTACCTGTGGGAACAATGCAGTCAGCACGGAAGAGTTACGCATAATGCGTACATTATTACGCATATTGCGTAAGCGTGTGAACTACTAAGAGAACCGGGTTGGTTTGCGGCGGGCGTTGAGTATTAAGTGGCACTTCAGATTACTCATATCCGTTCGAATCGGAATCGGACGCAATTCGAACGGACTCGAATGCTGTTCGACTTCGTGCGAGCAGCGTTCGCATGTCCCCGAACGGTCTGCACCGACCTAAGCCGAAGGCTTAGGGATGGTGTCTCTCCCTTTCCCTCGCACGTAGATTCCTCCGTGGAACCTGAGCATGTGGTCCGGCGGTAGAATGCACAGCATGAAAGAGCACTTCTTCCGAGAGTCTTAAAACAGATTCAGCCCTTCCGCGAATTGTGGCGCTCAGTTCGAATCGTATGCTATGCCGGGAAAATTGGCAGCGCATGATCGATTGAGTGCCTTCGGTGTGAGACTCCCTCGTGAGATAGCGCGNNCTGACTGTGAGTCAGTCGAACACTGCGGTGTCATTGCGGTTTTGGGCAGTCCGATGCGCCAGTTATGTGCCGGATGGGCCTCGGGTTCTCCCACAGTGCTGCAACCTCGGCTCGGCAGCAATCAGAAAATAAGCTTCAGGGCCAATTGCATGTTGAATGGCTCACCAGGACCGACACCCGGCGCGCCATTGTAGTCGCCGATGGTGTCGGTGCTTTGACCGAATCCGCCGAAGAAGTAGCCGCTTGGCGGCGCGAGGTTCAGGCGGTTGAAGATATTGAACATTTCTACGCGGAACTGAGCTTTCAGGCGCTCGGTGACCGGAATGCTCTTGAATACCGAAAGGTCCACGGAAGCAAATCCCGGGCCGGTGAGCTGATTGCGCCGCATCGTTCCAAAGCTTCCCTGTGGCGGATCTTGAAACGCCGCTGGGTTCACCCACTGCACGTAGGAGTGGCTGACGAGAGAGTGAGAAACGCCTGCGTATGCGTTGCCGATTTGGTCACCACGGTCGGTGTTCTCTCCTGTACCGCTGGTATCGGTGGTGGCATGAACGGTGAAGGGAAAACCGGTGCGGAACGACATCAGGGTATTTAGCTGCCAGCCGTGGGAGAGCCATTGAGGCCCGTGCGAGGAGCCCGAGATGTTGTAAGTGGCGTTGGCGACGAAGTGGTGGCGCACGTCGTAGTCGGAATCGGCGTAATCTCCTCTCAGATTTGTGCTGTCCTGAGGAAGAGTGCAGCAGGCTTGCGTCATATCGTCCAGGTTGTGTCCCCAGGCGTACGAGAACTGCGCCGTCAGGCCGTGCCATTGACTCGATCGGAGAGTAGTTTGAAGCGAGCTGTAATTCGAAGTCCCCTCGGATTGCACCTCGTTGATCACACCGAAGTTCGGATACTTGCTGAAAAATGGCCGCGTGGACTGCTGGTATGAAAAAGAGCCTCCGTTGGGTCCGATGACAGCAGTTGAATTGAAACCGCTGCCGAGTGCGGCTTGATTAATATCTCGTAGAATAAGAAGTCGCTCTCCTTTCGAACCGACATAACCGACTTGCAGGATCCAGTGCTGTCCCAAGCTCTGCTGCACGTTTAAGGAGTACATCTCGTAATAGGACGCGCGCAGCGTTTGGCTGACGGAAAAAAGGTTAAGCACATTGCTTCCTGAGATCGCCACTGGCCCAGTTGGGAAGATGGGCTGGTCCTTCACGATCGTGTAGTCATTAGCCTGGACGCTGAAAACCGGATTGTTTCCGGCGGGATTATCGGGCGTGCCGAGCGGTCCATTGTTCAGGAGAAATACGTTATCGAGGAAAGGGATTATTGGCGGAGTGTCGAAAAAGATCCCATAGGAGCCACGAATCACCAAATTGCCGCGGTCCCTTGGCTCGTAGGCAAAACCAATCCGCGGACTGAAGTTCAGGAAATCCTGGGGGTAAATTGCGGAAATGCCCTGCCCAGCAACCACGAGACCCCGAGAGGGAATAAATACGGAAAGATCCTCGTTGTTGTCATGCAGCGGACCTTCGTACTCGTAGCGGAGTCCAAAATTGAGGTTCAGCTTACGCGTGGCTTGATAGGCGTCTTGTCCGAAGAGATTGAAACTGTTGACATGAACCAGGCGCTCGGAATCGCCGATCGTGTTCGTGGACTGATAGACATAGCCCGCCATGAAGTCGGCTAGGCTTAGCACATTCGTATGTTGATTTGGATTGTTGGCCAAGCTAGCCCAAGGTCCTTGTCCGCCGGTAAAGTCGAAGACCCCGCGAGCACCGAAGTTATAGTACACATCGACCTGAGTTCTGCGGAATTCGCCGCCAAAACGAAGCTGGTGCTTTCCCGTGACGTAGGAGAGTGTGCCGGTTAAGTGTCCCGTAACATCTGTTCTGCCGGAAAACGGGTTGACCCCAACTTGGTCGAAGCCGAATATGACGATGTTGGGAGCACCGGCCAGGATGGGAGATGTAACGCTGGTGTTGAGGCCCAAAGCGATGGGATTGAAGTTTGTATCGGCATCCACGAAGGTCTGGAGGAAATAGTTGACGCCGGCAACGAGTTGATTCGTGAACCGGGAGGAGATGACGCGGTCGTAGATCGCATCGTAGTTTTGCATGTGCGAAGGCACGACCTCCCAGTAGGGACTCAGATGTGTGCTGTTCGGGGCCGTCTGTGTTCCCTGTCCGAGAAATACTCAAAACGAGACGCGGTTGTTTTCATTGAAGCTGTGATCGAGTTTGAGCAAGCCATTGTGGCTGTAGCCATTGGAAGCATTTGGATTGAAATAATTAGCCGCCGTCGCGGGACCAGTCAGCGCGGACGCAGGCCACAGTCCGTTGAGCAGGTTTACAGAAACCGGATTCACTGGAACGTTGTATTGCTGCAATACGCCTTCCGCTTCCGCTTGATATGCCTCCGAAGGTTCTGTGGAACGTGACTGGTTGCCGATCAAGTACTTCTGCTCCTCCAGGTTGAGAAAAAAGAAGGTTTTGTCTTTCCGAATGGGGCCGCCGAGCGAAAAGCCGTAGTGCTGATTCCTCAGGGCGTTCTTATGCAAATTTGGCGGGGCGAAGGGACTTCGGGCGGCGAAGAATTCGTTTCGGTTGTAGTAGTACGCAGTGCCATGAAATTGATTCGTTCCAGACTTGATCGCCAGATTCAGCGTCGCTCCGGGGTTGCGGCCCGTCTCCGCGGCCCCCTGGCTCTGCAGTGAAAACTCCTCAACCGAGTCAAGAGGCAACACGACGCCCGCGATTCCCCCGACGCCGACTTGATTTACGGATACCATATTGCCCCAGGGATCGTTGTTGTCGGCGCCGTCAATCTGCCAGTTGATGCCCGTTGATCGTGTGCCATTCACGGAGCCCACAGCCATGTAACCTGAAAAGGCAGCGGATTGATCCACCAATTGAGTGAAGTCGCGCCCGTTGATGGGAATATCTTGAATGGTTTGCGTCGATAACAAAGTGTTGTCGGATACGGTTGTCGTATCGAGCGACACGGCCGCTGCTGAGACTTCCACCGTGCTCGGTTGCGTGGCGACGTGCAGTTTCCCATCCAAAGTGTGAATCTTGCCCGCCAAGACTACGACGTTCTTAAATTGGGTCTTCTGGAATCCGTTCGCTGTGATTTCGATCAGATAGGTCCCGGGCGGCAAGTCCTGGAACGAAAATATGCCCGCGGCAGACGAGGTGGTCTTGTACGTCAAGTCGGTAGCCTCATTCGTGGCTGTGACGAGAGCTTGGGGTAACACAGCCCCTGTAGAATCCGTCACGCTGCCATTGATTCCGCCACGGAACGTCTGCGCCACAGCGACCGTAGGCAGCGCAAAGCTGAAACTAATGGTGAGAGCCAGGGCGCAGACAAGCGTTTTCCAGCGGACCATAAATGACCAACTGGCGAGGAGAGTCAAGATGTCGAGAAAGTATGTCGCGAGAAATGCGTTCGACTGTACCCGATGCTCCCGCGTTTTGTCAATTTGCGCAACGGCCCGCTTCTCTCAGGATGACAACAATTGGCGCCAAAAATGTGAGATTATTCCCGCAACCATCAGCTGGAGATCTTGAGATGCCGAAATTGAAAGATGATGGCCATCTCCCATGCCAATCTCACACGAACAAACGGCTCAAGGGTTCGACGTGGAACCGCGTCAAGTACAGGCGGTAACTCTCGCTTTGAAGACTGCGAAGCCAGGCACTCCGAGACGGCTTCTGTTCTGCTTTGTCTTGTTTTTCTTCACCATAAGTCCAGTCGGCGCACTCGATACCAGTAGGCAGATCTCCCAGTACGGGCATACCGCATGGCGGATCGAGGATGGAGTTTTTGCCGGGGCGCCCAACGTGATGGCTCAAACCACCGACGGATATCTTTGGATTGGCACGCAAGCCGGATTGATGCGATTTGATGGCGTCCGGTTCGTCTCATGGAGACCGTCGGAGGGGAGTGAATTGCCGTCATCCCGCATCAATTCTCTGCTCGGAGCGCGTTNNAGTCTCTGGCTGACAGTGGCATTAGTTATCTTCTAGCTGGGCGCGATGGAAGTCTGTGGATTGGAACCAGCGCGGGCCTGGCGCGCTGGCGGAATGGAAGTCTGACCAACTATAGGGACGCGACTGGAAGTATTATGTCGATCCTTGAAGACCGCGCAGGCACAATCTGGATTGCGCGGGCGAATTCGTCTGATACGAAGGGTCCTCTTTGTAAAGTCACAGACACAGGACTGCGATGCTACGGGAGAGCCGATGGACTTGCGCTTCCTTTTGCGGTGACGCTGGCGAACGATACCCTCGGCAATATCTGGCTGGCGGGTGGCGCCATGGTTTCCCGTTGGCCAAAAAATTCCGCCGAGACGTACGTCGCAGCCGCGCTAAACCCCGCGGAGAATTTCAACGGAGTGGTGGCCCTTGCCGGGGGGCCAGATGGGTCCGTTTGGGTCGGGCTGGTGCACGCCGGAAGGGGCGGCGGGCTACAGCAACTCGCGCATGAAACGTGGAGACCATTCATCACTCCGGAGTTCGATGGAAGTACGCTCGAGGTCACAGCGTTGCTGGTAGATCGAGACAGGTCTCTCTGGGTCGGAACGCTAAACCATGGTATCTACCGCATTCAGGGAAACAAGGTAGATCACTTTCANNTCGGATGGCTTATCGGGTGACGCCGTGAGCAGCCTCTTCCAGGATCGCGAGGGGAATATCTGGGTGGCGACATCCAGGGGGATCGATAACTTCCATGACATTGGCGTGGCTAGCTTTTCCACACGGCAAGGGCTGAGCGCGGATCAGGTCAATTCCGTTCTTGCTTCTCGGGACGGCACCGTGTGGATTGGGAACTATGGTTTGGATATTCTCCGGTCGGGCAAGATCACGTCCATTCAGCCACGGAACGGTTTACCAGGGAGGGAGATGACGTCGTTGTTGGAGGACCGGGCCGGTCGGCTTTGGGTAGGCATCGACCAGGAATTGTCCGTCTATGAGCAGGGTAAGTTTACAAAGATCCATGCGCGTGATGGCAGTCCCTTAGGCACCGTTCGCGCAATGACCGAAGATGTCGACGGCAGCATCTGGGCCGCGACCAGTGGCCACTCCGCCGAAAACCGGAATCGGCTCCTTCGCATTCAGGATCTCAAAATCCGTGAAGAGATCTCTTCACCTCAACTCCCACTCGCAAACACGCTTGCTGCGGATCCACACGGGGGTGTCTGGCTGGGCTTGGCCAGCGGTGGCTTGGCTCGATACCGAAA
>PLUI01000008.1:217-3984 GCA_003164855.1 Acidobacteriaceae bacterium | reverse complement strand
TCACTATTGACCAGTAATGGCCAGTTAGTAACGCCTAGACTTTTGTCTAAGGCCGCTTGTTGCCAGCGGAAAACGAAGTACCGACGAGTCAAATCCAGTTCGCACCGGCGGCAAAGCCATAATGGACGGGCTCGACACCCAGCTGCAAAACATACAGATTGCCGACCTCGGACAGGCGAAGAAGGTCGTTATCGACAAGAACCGTACGGTGATTGAGAGCAGGGCCATATGTCACCAACTCTGCAGTTCTGTACCGCTGAAGAGTTCTCCCGGTGCTGATTTCAGTCAACACGGCAACCGAGAATATTCTTCTACGCAACGAACCACTGTTTGAGGAGGTATACGAATGCAACTCGGAATGATAGGTCTGGGACGAATGGGATCGAACATGGTGCAACGGCTGATGAAAGCCGGTCACGAGTGCGTAGTGTCTGACACGCATCCGCAAGCCGTGAAGGATGTGGTGGCGAAGGGCGCCAAGTCGTCCGACAGCATCGCGGACTTTGCGAAAAAACTCAGCAAGCCGCGCGCCGTGTGGATGATGGTCCCGGCGGCGGTCGTCGACTCGGTATTGACCTCACTTGCACCTGTGCTGGAACCGGGCGACATCGTGATCGACGGTGGCAATTCCTATTATCACGACGATATCCGGCGCGCCGGTGAATTGAAGAGTAAAGGAATCCACTACGTGGATTGCGGAACCAGTGGGGGCGTGTGGGGATCGGAGCGGGGATATTGTCTGATGATCGGCGGAGAGGAAGCGATTGTGAGTCATCTCGATCCGATCTTCAAGTCGTTAGCTCCGGGTGTTGGCTCGGCGGCGCGGACGCCAGGGCGGACCGGCGAGCCTTCGACATCAGAAAACGGCTACTTGCGCTGTGGCCCGAACGGCGCGGGTCACTTCGTAAAGATGGTCCACAACGGCATCGAGTACGGGATGATGGCCGCATTTGCCGAGGGATTGAACATCATTAAGAACGCGAACGTCGGCAAGATGAAGCGCGATGAGGACGCCGAGACAACCCCGCTGCGCCATCCGGAACTCTATCAATACGACATGGACATGCCGGAGGTTGCGGAGGTCTGGCGGCGCGGCAGCGTTATCGGTTCCTGGCTGCTTGATCTGACTGCCGCGGCTTTGCGGGGAAATCCTGATCTCTCGAATTTTGCGGGCCGCGTGTCAGATTCCGGAGAGGGACGGTGGACTGTGCAGGCAGCAGTGGATGAGGGCATTCCGGCTCCGGTGATCAGCGCCGCGCTCAGTTCCCGTTTTGCGTCACGTGGCAACGAAGAATATGCTGCCAAACTGCTCTCTGCGATGCGCTACGAATTCGGCGGCCACAAGGAGAAAGCTGCCGATAAGCAGGAGGCGGCCTGATGGCNNGTCGGCGTGGCCAAAGCAGGTTGGAATCTTGATCAACTTAAAGCGCGCGCCAAGGACAGTCTCGAAAAACACGGCGGTCTCGACCAGGATGCGTTCAACAAGCTGACCGGCCTTTTGCGCTACGTGGACGGCGACTACAACGATCCGAACACTTTCGCCCAACTGCGTAAAGAATTGGGCTCGGCGAAACAGCCGCTACATTACTTTGCGATTCCACCCAGCTTGTTCGGCACGGTNNTCGGCACAAGAACTCAACCGAATTCTGCACCGCTATTTCCCCGAAGAACGAATCTTCCGCATCGATCATTTCCTGGGAAAGGAACCGGTACAGAACATTCTCTATACCCGCTTCGCTAATCCAATGTTTGAACCGATCTGGAATCGCAACTACGTGCGAAGCATTCAGATCACCATGGCGGAGAAGTTCGGAGTCGAGGACCGCGGCAAGTTCTACGACGAAGCCGGCACGGTGCGGGATGTGGTTCAAAATCACTTGCTGCAAGTCTTGGCCATCCTGGCCATGGATCCGCCGACCGGGGAGGCTCACGACGCGTGGCGCGACCAGAAGGCCGCGTTGCTCAAGGCGGTACGGCCGATCGCTCCGGAGGACGTCGTGCGCGGCCAGTACAACGGTTATCGATCGGTGCGAGGCGTAGACGCGGCTTCCACAGTCGAGACCTTCATTGCGCTCAAGCTGTTCATTGAAACGTGGCGATGGGCCGGCGTACCCATCTATATCCGCGCAGGAAAAATGCTGCCGGTAACCGCGACCGAAGTGTTCGTTGAATTCAAACGCCCGCCGATGGAAACCTTTACCGAGACCGTGTCCGGCACGTCCGCACATCTGCGCATGCGTATCAGTCCAGACATCGCCATCGGAATGGGGCTGCGGGTGAAGACGCCGGGCGAGCAAATGACCGGCACCGACGTGGAGCTCACACTCACCGAGCAGGCCGCGGACGACAGGCCTCCCTATGAACGGCTGCTGGGCGACGCTATGCGTGGACTGACCGAGCTCTTTACCCGTCAAGACGTAGTGGAGGCGCAATGGCGTGCGGTCGATCCGATCCTGGGCAATGTTACGCCGGTGCATCCCTATGAGCCGGGGACGTGGGGGCCCGACGAGGCTGACCATCTCATCGCCAGTGACGCAGCGTGGGTTAATCCGACGGTGCAAGAAGAAACGCCAATTAAAGCAGTCGGCTCTGAACCATGAGCTAGCTGCCAAATCCTGACCAAGCACACGCCCATGGCAAATCCTGCTGGAGTGTTCCATTCTGACCAGACAGGCGTTCCATGGTTACTCAATACTTTGTAAATCACAGCTGGAGCGTTGCAGAGGTCTGTGAGTACACAGGAGGATTTATGTCTCGCTTGCGGATGTTGCAAATTTTGATCGCTACGGTGTTTCTGAGCGCCGGATTGGCCGTTGTGCCCATTATGGCCGCGGGCACGACCCAGACCTTTACCGGAAAAGTCAGCGACGCCATGTGTGGCGCCAAGCACACAGAGGGGCTTGCCCCCGCAGCCTGTGTTCGTGCCTGCGCACAGAAGGGTGCCAAGTACGCCTTGGTTGTCGCTGACAAGGTCTACACCCTTGACACTTCAGATCAAGCGACGCTAGACACACTCAACAAGCTGGCTTGGGAGCAGGCTAAAGTCACAGGCACGGTCGACGGGACCACCATTTCGGTGAAGACGGTCACTGCTGCCCAGTAGGTCGCGGACGGAGGCGCTGAGGGCAATGTTTCTCGTGCCCACGTGTTGCGGAGGCGACTCTGATGACAACTGATCTGGATAGAACGGCACCTGAAGAACGAAGGTCCATGTGGTCGGCGATTGGAAAGCTCCTTTTTATAGTTGTCTTGGCACTCCTCTTCTTTCTGCTTGCCCACAGCATGGTACGTCACCGCTTTTTTAGAGGAGGCTGGAGCAACCAGCATGGCTCCATCTCGCCCTGAAAAACTTGCGAGCCCTTCGAATGATGGGCGAGCGGATGATTGCCGACCAGCTTCTGGCCATCGTCCGGACTGAGATTATGGAGTCGCAAACCAAAAGGAAATCGGCATGGCCTAAGGGCACGCATTGATGCGACATTTCCCCGCCACAAAATCAAGGTCACGGAAAAGCCGGTCGTCCTGCACGTGGCGTTGCAACGACAGAAAGGATTACCCATTATGAAAGCCAATATCGATCAGCCGAGGGCTCCCGAATCGAAGGCCAAGAATCTCGAACCTAGATTGGTGTCCAAGCCCGATTCCAAGGACGATCTAAAATCCCTCCCCCTGCCGGAAGTCGAAAAAAGATTGGGATCCTCCCCGAAAGGCCTGAGCCAAGCTGAGGCGCAGAAACGGCTGGCGCAATATGGTCCGAATGAGATCAA
>PLUI01000008.1:0-168 GCA_003164855.1 Acidobacteriaceae bacterium | reverse complement strand
CCGCGTTGCGCGCGAAGCTGGCAACCAAGGCCCGCGCGCTGCGAGATGGAAAATGGGCGACTCCCGAGGTCGCTGAACTGGTGCCGGGCGATGTCATCCGGCTGCTATTAGGAGACATCGTGCCGGCAGATGCACGTTTGTTGGCGGGCGACCCGGTGCAAGTCGATC
>PLUI01000007.1 GCA_003164855.1 Acidobacteriaceae bacterium | reverse complement strand
TGTGCCCCTGATTCTTGGCAAGTAAATCTAACGCACTTCTCGGCGCGTCTGGACGAGTGCCAAATCGCCGATGCACTGATCGAGACCAGATTAGTAATGGGAAGTCTTAGTGCTGTATCTGGAGCGCCCCGTCAGGTAACAGTGCGCGGCTGCGCGGTCTTAGAGGGGGGCGCTTCTGATACAGCGACTTGAAGGAAGCCGCCCACAGGGAAGCCTATGTACTTTGAATCGGTCTGAACAGGTGCAGAGGGATCAGGCACAGACTGAGTTGGGCAGCGTCGGATGACTGAAGGGCCGGATGGGGCAGCATATTGGCTCGCGGAGGCCTTATGTAGAGGCTGGCATCCAAGGGGTTTTGGCCGGAAGAGACAAGGGATCCGCGTGTGCGCCGAAGCACGGGCAGAGGTCGAGGATGTGGATAGAGCTTCATGCAGCGCATCGATCTGGTTGAGGTGGCGAGCGAAGCAGGAGTTGCGCGGCGGAGAGCCGTTCGACGACGTGCATGGTTCCACCACAGACTGGGCAGTTCCAGAGTGGGTCAGTCTGATCGGTGGATGGTGATGCTGGCGGAGCAGCCATCTTCTCTGAGTTGCCGAGGAGTCGAAAGCACAGCGGCAACAGAGTAGCGCGGTTGCGGTTGGCAAGGAATCCGAAGTTGCGTATGCGCACGAAGCCGGGTGGCAGCAGATGGAGCAGGAAGCGGCGAAGGAACTCATCGACTGGCAGAGTCATGAGCCGCTTCTTGTTGCCGTGCGCGGAATCGCGCCATCGGAAGGTGACGTTGCCATCGGAGAGAGCAACCAGCCTGCTGTTGGANNACGACCCAGTCGTGGCGGAACAGTACTCGCAGCCATGCGCTGAAGGCGTGTGGTTGGGCAAGAGGCAGCAGGCTGCCGTGGAACTGGAGCTCACCGCGATGGAAGGCGTTGCGAAGTCCGGCGACGAACTTGCCGCGGAAGACACGGCTGAGCACGCCGATGGGAAGGAAGAAGGAACGCCGGGCGGAGATCCAGCCTGAGTGGTCCGAGATGATGCCGCCGGCGGCAACGACGCAGTGGATGTGGGGATGAAACTGCAAGCGTTGATTCCAGCTATGGAGCACGCTGAAGAAACCGATCTCGGCACCGAGATGCCGTGGGTTGCGGGCGACTTCAAGCAGAGTCTCTGCACTGGCGCGGAAGAGCAGGTTGTAGATGAGCCGCTTGTTCTGCAATGCGAGCGGAGCCAGTTCCCGCGGCAGGGTGAAGACGGCATGTACGTAGCGAGTGGGCAGAAGCTCGCGTTCGCGCGCCTTGAGCCAGCGTCGGCGCGCGTTGCCCTGGCACCGCGTGCAGTGCCTGTTTCTGCAGGAGTTGTAGGAGATCCTGGTCGTATGTCCGCAGCCGGTGCAGCGGTCGCGATGTCCGCCCAGGGCGGCAGTGCGACAGCGTGTAATGGCTAGCAACACCTTCTGGTGTTGCCAGTTGATCCACTTACGACTGCGTTGGATAAACGCCTGTCCAGCACAGCGAACAATGTCGGCCATCTCCACCAGAGGCCGGTTGTTCAACGGTGCTTGCTTGCTCCCTGTGAAGAGAACATGAGGGCATCGAGCGGGCTGGCAGTCGCACTCAGATGCCGTTGGGATAGATGCAGGTAGACCGTAGTTACTTCGAGGTCTCGATGGCCGAGCAGGATCTGAATGGTGCGCAGGTCGGCGCCGGCTTCAAGAAGATGTGTGGCGAAACAATGACGCAGAGTGTGCGGATGGATGCGCCTATGCTCAAGGCCCGCACGTTCAGCAGCGATCTGGCAGGCAGTCCAGAGGACCTTGGTGGTGACGGGATAACTTGCCGTATGCCAGCGGTTGCCGGGAAACAGCCACTCCTTCGGCTTGCGCCGGAGACCTCGCCAGTAGATGCGAAGTTCCTCCAGCAGCTTCGGGCTGAGCATGACATCGCGGTCCTTGCGTCCCTTGCCACCCCGGATATGGATGACCATCCGCTGGCTGTCGATATCGCTGATCTTCAGGTGTGCCACTTCTGCGCGACGAGCGCCCGTGGCATAGAGCGTCATCAGCAGGATGCGGTGGAAGGGAAACTCTGCCGCATCAATCAGACGTGCGACCTCCTCCTGGCTGAGTATCTCGGGCAGGTGCAGAACTTTCTTCGGATACGGTGTCTCGGCAACGCTCCAGCCGCGCTTCAATACCTGTACATAGAAGAAGCGCAAAGCGGCCAAGCGCTGGATTACGGTGTTCGGCGCCAGCTTCCAGTGAGTGAACAACGCGGCCTGATACTGGCGAATATGCTCGGGGCCAAGCTGATCGGGTGAGCGATGGAAGTGCCGACTGAAATGCTCGACCGTGTGGATGTAAGTGTGGATGGTGGACTCGGCGTAGTTGCGGCGAGTCAGTTCTTCAAGCATGATCTGGCGTAGATGGGTCACAGAGAGTTCCTCCTCTGCGACAACAAACTAGCTCAGATCACCTCACAGTAGGCTCAACAACACGCGAATGCGTCTGCCGCTACGCGGCTTAGTTCAAGTCGGCATCTCGTCAGGAAATCAAGTGCTGACGAGATGCGCGTTTCTCAGTACTAATCCGACGGACGAACGGATAACTTCCGGGTTGCCCGTGATTCGGGAACTGCTATGGAACCACCCACTCGCAAAGCCCCGATTCGGCTCATTGACTTCGCCCCGCACCCATCCCTAGTATTGCCTGAGTCTTTGCGCCCATGATCGGCCAGACCATTTCGCACTACCGCGTCCTCGAAAAACTGGGCGGAGGCGGCATGGGGGTGGTCTACAAGGCCGAGGATATCGAACTCGGACGTTTCGTCGCCCTGAAATTCCTGCNNACATCTGCACCATCCACGAAATCGGAAAGAGCGGGCAACAATCGTTCATCGTGATGGAGTTTCTCGACGGTGCGACGCTGAAGCACCGCATCGGCGGCCGCTCGATGGAAACCGAA
This sequence comes from Acidobacteriaceae bacterium, assembly GCA_003164855.1. Classification (GTDB taxonomy): domain Bacteria; phylum Acidobacteriota; class Terriglobia; order Terriglobales; family Acidobacteriaceae; genus Sulfotelmatobacter. The sequence goes on along the minus strand of PLUI01000007.1, from coordinate 4,886 downwards.
GAAATCCTCTTGCTTGCCATCGAAATTACGGACGCACTCGATGCAGCACACAGCTCAGGGATCGTCCATCGCGATATCAAGCCGGCAAATATCTTTGTAACCAAGCGCGGCCACGCCAAGATTCTCGACTTCGGCCTGGCGAAAGTCACATCTCCGCTGAATGCTGCCGCGGGCGACCCCACGGCGCGATCGACTGTAACCTTAGAAGAGCATCTCACTAGTTCCGGCGCAGCAATCGGCACGGTGGCCTACATGTCACCCGAGCAGGCACGCGCAAAAGAACTGGACGCGCGCACAGACCTGTTCTCGTGTGGGGCCGTGCTCTACGAGATGGCGACGGGCAGATTGGCCTTTCCGGGAGAGAGTCTGGCCACGACATTTGACGGGATTCTGAATCGCGCTCCGCGGCCGGCGCGTAGCATGGCTCCTGAACTCCCGGCCAAACTCGAAGAGATCATCAACAAAGCGCTGGAGAAGGACCGCAATCTCCGCTACCAGAGCGCGGCTGAAATGCGCACCGACCTGCGGCGTCTCCGGCGGGACTTGGAGTCGGACAGGGTTTCGCTAGGCGATGACCAAGAAGGACCCGGCGCTTCCCTGGGCGTGGAGATCAAGAACCAGTTGATCGAGCATCAGTTCATGCTTACGGAACGCGTTTGCCGCAAGCTCGACCGAGCCAGTCTGGATCCTCGAGTGATCGGCGATCATTTGCTTTATGTAGACAACCAGGTAGCTTCGGACGTTCTTGTCTTCTTTCTTCATGGGCTCGGTCTCGATCACGGAGACTTTGAGCCGATCCTCAAGCGTTTGCCTTATCGTGGCCTGAGTCCGACGCTATACGGGTGCGAACCGGATCGCCGCGGACGCGTGTCGTTGTCCCTTGCAGATCATGTAGTCATCTTGCGCGAGTGGTTGCGGGAAATCGCCGGCCGGATTGAGCACGAAACGATCGTCATGGTCGGGTTTTCGCTGGGCGCGGACATGGGTTTCGAACTCCTCTTGGGGCCAGCTGACGAGCCGACACCACGCATCGACGCGTTCCTGTCTCTTGAGTGCAATCTGTCATTAGATACATGCATGTTCTCGCGGGTGTTGGCAGGACTTGCGACCGACCGGCCCGAAGTACCAATCGCCGAGTTGAAGCGGTTGGGCGACTCAGCCAGTTCCTTTGATGACTGGCTCAACATGCACGACTATCTGTTGAAAGTGCTGCGGAAGTTCCAAGGGGATATTGGGGTGTTGCAGCGAGCTGCCGCCGATATTGTCCGTCCATTCAGTGAAAAGCCAGGATTCGAAGTGTTTGCGCGATGGTTCAAAGGTGCTCGCGAGCGCGTGCCGGCACTGCGGCTGGTTATCTCGAACGATTCCGGCTATCAAGCCGCGCTGGCGCGTTTGAAATTGGAGAACCTCGACAACAATATCCTCGGGGAGGAGTTTCCGGAAAGCATGATTACTGTATCCGGGAGCCGGGACCATTTTGGCTTAATGGCCGCGGAGCGCGTTTTGAGACAAGTCGACGAGCTTGTCTCTGATACGCGCAAAAGCCGAAATCTCTCAGTCAAACCTGGTTGAGTATCCCCTCCGAGATCGGGATTGCCATTCCCTGCGATTTGTAAGTTTCAGCGCGCAGTGATTCTTAGCGAGTGGTCGGCAAGCCGGAACTTGGACGAAATTGCAACTAACTTCCGGTTTGCTCGTTATTCGGGCAAAACCCACAGAGGCGGCGCTAAATGTTTGCGAAGCGGCGAGTTGGAAATGCGCAAGCTGTCGGAATTGATTCAGGATCGGCGGTGAAGACAATGCTTATGGCTTTGTTTCCTGAATCAGAATAACGTTTGAGTCCGAGTGTACGCGGAGCACGGCGAGCTTACTCCCATCTGGCGACCAATGGAACTGGGCAATTTGGTCGGACTTGAAGTTCGTAATCTGCTGTCCAGCGGAGCCGTCGAGCGGCTGGACCCATAAGTTATCCACTCCGCTCTCGCGAATCGGATAGGCGATGGCGTTTCTGTCGGGGGTGAATTGCACACTGCCTGAAATACGCTGGTTCGTATCGAGTAGCCGGGGCGCCGTCGGCGATTCGAGATTTAACAATGCAATCTTTCGCGTACCCTCCTGCGTCTCTTTATTTACGACCTCGACCACATAAGCCAAAAAGGTTCCGTCAGTCGACATCTCCATATTTCCCCATACAATGAGCCCTGGGAAGTCGCTGCTACGTGGAAGTGCTTCAGGTTTGCCTGAAGCGTCCAACGGCACACGCTTAAGCTCGTTGGCGGGCGCGTCGTAATAAAAGACCCATTCTTGATCCTGTGAGCAAACAGGATGAAGATCACGTCTGCCGTTAGTTAATCGAACGACGTTCGACCCATCTGTATTTGCACGCCAAATGTTAACCAAACTGGTGTCCCCATGGAATGCCCAACCGAACACAAAATAGCGACTGCCGCAGACCGACGTCCAACTCAATTTTGCATGGGAGTCTGCGAGTAACTGCGTTGCATTCTTTCCATCCTGTCCTATTCTCCACAGCCGAGGCCCTTCACCGACGAGCAAGTCACCGTCAGCAGTCCAGTTCACTCCCTGAACATCCCGCACTGGCAAAGAAAGAGGCTCTGCTTGGGTGGCTTGGCTTCCTGCTCCGGAAAGAAGATAAACGTTGTTGCCAATTTTGGTCTGAACGGTAGCCAGCGTTCTCCCATCAGCGGAAGCACTGATGCTGTCGTAGCGGTTGGTATCCCGAGTGATGGCGTGGATGTCCCCTCCCGTGCTTGACATCCATCCAATCTGTCCGCGGTAAACATCGGGTCGAGTCCAGTAGTTGACGAGAATTTGCCGTCCATCGGGCGGCCAACTCAATCCAGTAAGGTACTTGTCGTCGAAGGTGGCAAGACGGCGGGAGTGGGCCGATTCAAGATCGAAAAGCTCAATTCCGCCCGCAGCTGCACCCGGCTGAACCAACTGGTAGGCGATCTGGCTGCCGCTGGGAGACCATGCCAGGTGGTGTGAAAAGTCAGTCGATGAGCCGACCTCCAAAATCTGCAAGACCTTCTCATCGCTGCCGTCCCATGCGGCGGTGAGCAACCGGTATTTCCCGATCTCAGGATCGTTCGCCCGAACGTAGGCCATTCGATGCCCATCGGGAGAGAATGAAATGTCGCTGTTGACGTTCCGCACAATCATTTGCGGATTCCCCCCCAGCAACGGAACACGGTATATATCGTGGTGTGTGAGTAGGGAATTCGCGGCTTTACGAAAATAGAAGTAGTTTCCGTCGCGTGAAAATGTCAGACTTGCATAATCGCTCGGCGAGGGAGGAATGACTTGCGTATCGCTACCCGTGGGCACGTTGCGAAGCCATAGACTCTGGAGTCCGTCGCTGTCCACTACGCTAAGAACGAACTTGGCGTCTGGCGAAATGGCGGTGGAACTCAGCAGGCCCGAGTTGTGGACCTGCGTATTGGTAACCTGCGTAATGGTGAAGTTCTGGTATGGAGCAGCAGGGTGTAACAAGACAGAGTAGAAGCCGAAACCTACCAAGCTGAGAAAGACCAGGACGGCAATTACGCCAAGCGTAATCCCCCAGCGGTGCTGCTTCGCGAGGGTGACGACGGTGCTGCTGCCATGCGCGGAAGGGATCGCCGTTGGGGTGACTTTGGCCGGCTCAGCACTCTGCGTCGAGATGTGGCGGCTGGAATCCGTATCACGCTTGAGCCGCAACAACTCAGAACGCATGTCCGAGGCGTGCTGATAGCGAAGGTCACGATCCTTCTCAAGGGCACGGTGAATGACGTCTTCAAGCCTCGGCGGAAGGTCCGGGTTAAGACGCATCGGAGGAGCAGGATCCTTGTTCAGAATGCAATCGAAAACTACGCCCGAACTTTCTCCTCTGAACGGCAACGTTCCGGTTGCCATCTCGTATAGAACCACTCCAAACGAAAACANNTCGCGTGTCCGCGTTTTGTAACGAAAATATTCGCGGGTTTAATGTCTCTGTGAACGACGCCCGCAGAATGGGCAGCGTCGAGTGCGTCGGCGATCTCAATTGCTAACGACAAAGCAGGGTCGATCTCCAGAGGCTGTCCGCCGATCTTGTGCTTCAGTGTCATGCCGTCAAGAAATTCCATGACGATGAAGGACTGACCGTTGTGCTTTCCGATCTCATGAATCGTACAGATGTTGGGATGATTCAATGCGGAGGCGGCACGTGCTTCGCGGCGAAAGCGTTCGAGCGTCTGTGGGTTCTGGGCTACATTGTCGGGCAGGAATTTCAGGGCGACAAACCGCCCAAGCTCGGTGTCCTCGGCCTTGTAGACGACGCCCATACCACCGCCGCCGAGCTTCTCAACGATGCGGTAGTGCGATATGGTTTTGCCGATCACCAGCAGACCCCATGCCTCCGAGTCGATTCATCTTATGAACGCCCCGTCTGCTAGTCAATGAACGATGGCACGGACGATCGTCGATCCCTGAGCGTAACGATTCTGGACGGTTGGTCGGCCATCCGGAAACTAGCTGGAAACGGAGTTGGGGACATTACTCCCCGCAAGTCGGCATGGCGACCGGAATCCAAAAGCCGGGGCCGGGAGAGGATCCCTCGATGCTGGTGGGTTTATCAGTATCGATCCCGGTAACTTCCCAGAAGCGGACTTCTGGCCCGGAATTACTCCGGTTTGCCCATCGCTCAATTAATCGCCACTGCCCTTTGTAAACACTCGCTGACTTCCCAGCGAAGGGCGGGCACCTCTGCGCGAAGTGTTCGGGACCTTCAATTCCGCCTAGACCCCCCAAAATAATAACCTTTGGAGTAGGTGCGACTGAAGTAGATGCGACAATTGGTCTCTGCCCGCTCGAAATTTCTCGGAATTTCCTGAAATCTGTCGAAT
>PLUI01000247.1:249-76713 GCA_003164855.1 Acidobacteriaceae bacterium | reverse complement strand
CTCCGTGCATCGGACCGATTCTTGCCGGCATCCTTACCTTAGCCGCCGCGCAGGATACTCTATCGAAAGGCATGGTTTTGCTGGCGATTTATTCCCTGGGACTGGCGGTGCCCTTTTTGCTCACGGCTTTGTTAATGGAGCGCTTTCTAAAGTTTTACAGCCGCTTCCGTTCCTTCATGCATGCGGTGGAAGTGGCTTCCGGGGCTTTGCTGATCGGCCTCGGGATCTTGTTAGTGCTCGGGCGTTTTACCATGATTTCAAATTGGCTTTCGTTCCTGAATAGATTTGCTTTGTAGATGTTCGCAAGTTTTCTTACGTGAATGGAGTGTTCCCGTGAAACGTAATCCTCTTGTGCTGGTCGTGGTGGCATTCGTGGCCGCGTTCATGTTGTATTTTGGCTACCATCAGGCGCGTCGCAACGGTCCGTCGTTTGTGCCGCATCTCGCGAAATCCAGCCTGGCTCCGGATTTTTCTTTGCAGTCCCTCGACGGCAAGACCCTGCATCTTTCCGACTTTCGCGGCAAAGCCGTGCTGCTCAACTTCTGGGCGACCTGGTGCGGCCCTTGCAAGATCGAGATGCCCTGGTTCGTCGAGTTGCAAAATCAGTACGCGGCGCAGGGATTCCAGATTGTCGGCGTCGCCATGGATGACGCCAGCAAGGAAGACATCGGCAAGTTCGCCAAGGATATGGGAGTGAACTATCCCATCCTGATTGGAAAAGAATCGGTCGGCGACCAGTACGGCGGGGTGCCGGCGTTGCCGGAGAGTTTCCTGATTGGAAGGGACGGCAAGATCGTGGACACGATCATTGGTTTGAGAGGCAAGGCGGAAATCGAGGATGCAATCAAGAAGGCGCTGGATACCCAAGCGGCAAAGAGCACCGCATCGGTGCTATCGTTACGGGAGAACGGACCAGCTCCGAAGTAATGGCGCACCGGGCCGGTAGACGTTCTACTATTCTTGAGCATGTTTGCTTCGCTACGCAAAGAATGAATCGCAGACCGAATGATCGCGGCACGAAGGAGACAGCGACTCGGTGGCCGCTATTCTTCATTGCTTCACTGTTGGTTGCGATTACCGGGGCTGCTCAGGTGCCGGGCAAAGCTCCAACCGTCTCGATAGCCGCGGTGCCGCTCACCACCGCGCAACGCGCTCAAGCCACCATGGTGAACCTGAATTTCCGAGTCCCTCCCGGCTACCACATCAATTCCAACACGCCCAAGTCGGAGTTCCTGATTCCGACCGCTTTGAAGATGGACCTGCCGACTGACATCATCCTGGGGAAAATTCAATATCCTGCGGGTGAGGACGCAAGTTTCCCTTTCTCGCCGGACGAAAAACTGAGTGTGTACAGCGGAGATTTCACCATCGCCGTGGCCGTGCATCCGCTGCAATCCGTCGTGCCCGGAAAATATGTCATGCATGGAGTCTTACGCTACCAGGCCTGCGACAATGCCGCCTGCTATCCGCCGAAAACTTTGCCGGTAAGTTTTGAAATTAAGGTCGTGAAGGAACCGGCAACGCACAAAGCCAATCCCGCGCAGAGCCCGCACGTCCACAACTAACGACTTTCGAATTCCAGTCAACCAACTTTCAGGCTAAGTTCCGTGCCGTTCTTGATCGGGAGGGTCATGGAAATAAAGCCGTTGACGGGATCGCGAATGTACTCAAGAAAATCCGGTTCGGCGTTGTCGTTCATCACATACCCTCCTGTGCGAATCTGCGGGGCTACGATTTCGATTACCTGACGCGCCAGCGATGAGGCTTCATCATTCGGCCAACCGTCGATCAGGACGAAGTCTACCGGACCTCCGAGTTCGCGGAGGGTCTGTCGCGCATCGCCCTCCCGAATTTCCACATAATCCGCGAGGCGAGCCTCGGTGAGGTTGCTCTTGGCAGCTGCGATTTTCTCCGGAACCAGTTCCGAACCGATCACCTTCCCACCGTTATCCCGCATGGCCGCTGCAAAATAGAGCGTCGACATGCCGACCGAAGTCGCAAACTCGACCACACGCACCGCTCGCATTCCGCGGCAAAGCAGGTAGATGAGATTGCCCTGCTCCGGGTGAATGGAAAATCCATACTCGGCATAGTCGTAAGGATTTCGGCTTTCGGCCGGATTGATGCGCGGACCGCCGCCCCTTGGACGGCGCCGCTCGGCTTCGAGCCGTTCGATCACGGTTTGAACACGCGTATCCCGGATCGGACTTTGGACCGGACTTCGGAAACTCTCGTTCTGCATAAAACGCACCTCACTTCTGGTTGGGAGCACGACCGAGAATATCGGCCGTCGCGCGATCAAGAATCTTGGCGATCCTCCGGGCTTCGTCGGGGCCGCAGCCGTGTTTGGTCCGAAGCGCATGTTTGAGAGCGTGGCGCGCACGGTGCACCTCATCGGACGCACCGTCGTCGGAGTCGTCGACGCCGGCGAAGGCCTCGCGCACCTGATCCATCCGGCCGCCGATGCGGGTCAGAGCTTCCAACATCGCATCGGCGGTTTCGCGATTTGTCGCGAGATGGGCCTGGCCCTCGGCCGTGATGCTGTAAAGCTTCCTGGAACCCTCCTGTTGCACGCTTGCGTGCCCGATCTCGTCAAGAAANNGTTTTGATGAGCTCATAACCGTGTGCGGGGCGCTCGGCGAGAAGCGCCAGGATTAAGAGTTGAAGGTCGGGAGAGCCGAGCCTGCGCCCTCCGGGAAAGTCGCGACCGCCACGGCCTCCCATAAAACCACCATGGCGAAATCCATGGCGTTCATGGCGGAATTCGTGCCGGTCGCGGTGACAATGACCTTGCGCGCGAGCGTGAACGCGGGCGCGATTTTCGAAGTGGTCTTCATATTGGTTAAACATGTCTTACACTATATCGTAAGATATATCTTAGCGCAACAAAATAATGAGAGTTCCGTATCTATCTTGGAATCTTTAGTTTAGCGGGGTGCTTCAGAGAGCCAGTTCCGTCAGATTCAGAGCAATACCATGGCAGTCCTGTCTTCGCAACAGGTTTCCTAACCTCGCAACTGACATTTTAATCGGTTCTTGGCGCCGCGTTGGCGACGGCGAGAATCGTTCCGGCGAACAGCAGGGTATCAAAAAAATAATTCAACCCCTCCACCTTCACATCCGTACTCGAGTCCAAAAGCGATGTGGCCAGTATTGGCCCATAGATGAAGATGACCAGCAGCACGATCCATGCGCCAAGGTAAGTTGCCGCCATCCGCGTTTTCTTTGCTAGCAAAATGCATGTGCCGCAAATCAGCAGAATCGCGCCGGTCAGATAGCTGATGATCATGCGGCCGGGAATCCAGACGGGCATGAATTTTTCCAGGGGAACGCCCGGGACATTGAGCGGAAAGATAAAGTGCTCGACGCCGTAAAATATTGCGGCGATACCGATCACGATGCGGCCGATCGTGATCAACATGCTTCCGCGTCTGTCTCTTGCGCCAAGCGCAGCCCCTGCGAGAACCCAACCTCCACAGCCAAAAGACAACTCGCGCAGCATAAGGGTCCACATGATCCGGTCGTGAGGTTTAGCCAGCGTTCCGGGCAGGTCCATCGTCGCCACGAAGATAAACATCATGCAGCCGAACAGCAGCCCTGACCACTGCACTTGAATTTTTGTAGCGATGCTGAGGGACGCCGCGATCAGGGCTACTCCCACGAAATATGCCCAAAACAATTTCCACGGCATATATGAGGGAACCATGGTCGCGAGGCCGGGGGCAGCGGAAAGATGCAGCGCGCCGAAAACCGCCAGCGGCATCGCGAAACACATGTTACCCAAAGCGACGACCTTGTCGAGCGCTCGCATCCCCATCAGGTCCGCCCGCGCGGCCCATAAGCCAATCAGAAGGAGTAAGACGCCCGCGGCGCTCATCGCGAAAACCGTGCGGGAAAATTCGAAGAGCAGAAGTCCAGGGAGGGCGGTCATTGTCGTTAATAGGGTCATGCGAGCGCCTTAGCCACGGCGCGACGAACGAGAAATCATAGCCGTTTAGACTGCGCAGCAGGGGAAAAGTTAAGGGCGGCCTGAATGAGCTAGTAGGGACGGACGCTTTCGCCCCTCAAGGTGGGGGTTTTTAAGTTCTTTTCGCGCCGATAATGTCTTCGAAGCTACAGGGAAAAGAAAAGCCCCTGGACTCTTGCGGAAAAGCCAGAACGAATCAACCCTTCGTCTCATCCTCGTCAATCGCCGCGCCCGCCTGCCGCGATTCCGCAATCAAACTCCGCGCCTTCTCCTCATCCTCTTCCCGCACCAGGATAATCATTCCCCCGAGCCCCGGAAACGCGTCCTGCAAAAAACTGCCGGACTTCAAATCATTCTCAATCCCCGCCGAATCCAGCAATCCCTTCACCACGAGCGCCTCCGACTCCTGTTCGCTGTCAAACACTTTCACCAGCTTCTCATTTGGATCAGGCCGCCGTTCTTCCGTCATCGCCTTCGTTTCCTCTGCCATGTGATCTCCGATTCTCGGGTCGGTCGCCAGGAACAGGCCGCGGACTCCGCTTTTCTCTGATTCTAACTCTTCCCCCCGAGTTGTTCAGGGATGCAACTCACGAAACCTCCGAGCTTAATGTGGGGACAGCCGCCCTCGGCTGTCCGCAGCGCGAAGCCCTGCTTGCCCCCGGATCTCGCATCCGTCCCCACCCCCAGCACTTTCGGGCCGTTTCATTTTGCCCCCAAAAGGCGCAAGATGCTGGATAAAGCGCCTGCAACGCCGCACCACGACGCCTCATCCAAGCCTGGGGACCACGAACGGTTGTCACTGAACTCTGAAGACGAACACTGAAAAGGATTGAAATGAATTCCGGGGAACAATCACATCACGAAAAGAACCCGCCTCTCGCCGCAACCGAAGCCAATAAAAATGCCGACGACGAAGCCCGCCTCATCCGCCGCCTGCAAGTCATGATCAGCATGGTCTCCTCCGTCATCAGCCAGGATCCCAGCCTCACCGTCGAAGAAGCCTCCGAACTCGCCGCCGGCGCCAAACGCGCCGCCCTCGCCATGTTCCCCGACAAAGAACTCGCCTACGATCTCCTCTACAAACCCCGCCTCCAGCGCCTCATGCGCGAACGCTTCCGCCTGCAATAGTTGCGGTAATTAAGAGTGACCCATATTTGTAAGAGTGACCTGTTGTAGGAGTCACCATGTTNNGTGATCTGTTGTAGGAGTCACCCTGTTGCAGGAGTGACCATGTGGGAGCGGGCGACTCGCCCGCTCGGTTTTTGCATCAAACCTCAATTCGTCCCCCCTGCTACGCATCACCCCGATTCGTATCAGGGTATGCCTTCAGGCATACCGCAAATGCCGCAACATTAATCGCGCCTTCAGGCGCTGCCGAATCGGAAGCCGATATTCTCCCGGCCTAGCCCCCAACCTACTCATCCACCACCGAATTCCTCAACACTCCCACACCCTCTACGCTAATCTCCATCACATCTCCCGCCACCACCGGCCCCACCCCCGCCGGCGTCCCCGTCGCAATCAGATCCCCCGGCAACAGCGTCATCGCCTGCGAGATAAACCGAATCACCACGTCCAGCGGAAAAATAAAATCCTTCGTATTCCCCGACTGCCGCACCGCCCCATTCACCCGCGTCTCCACCCCCACTCCCGCCCAGGGATCAAGATCCAGCCCATCCGCCACCACCGGCCCCACCGGACACGACGTATCGAACCCCTTCGCCCGCGCCCACTGATCCTCTTTTCTCTGGATGTCGCGCATCGTCACATCATTCAAGCAGGTGTAGCCGAGAATATACGGCCGCACATCCTCACCGTCCGCCAGCAGATGGCATTTCCTTCCCACAACCACGCAAAGCTCGCCTTCGAAATCCACGCGCTCGGAAATCTTCGGCCGCTTCACCACTCCGCCCGGCGCCAGCAGCGCGGAATTCGGTTTAAAGAACAACAGCGGCTCCGTCGGAACCTCGCTCCCCAACTCCGCCGCATGTTCCCGATAGTTTCGTCCCACGCAAACAATCTTCGTCGGCCTCACCGGCGCCAGCAATTTCGCTTCATCGAGCGCAATCGCTTCAATCCGCCGCGTGCGCAAACCCTCCACGTCGCCATCGGATTCCTCCGGCGCCGTCAGCAAAATCCTCCCAATCGAATCGCGTCCCGCCACCGATTCGACCAGCCCGTACTGAGCCTCTCCATTCACTTGAAACCGGCAATATTTCATGATTTCTATCTAACCACGACTCACGGAAATCCGGCGAAACTTTTTCGAGCGCATCAAGGCTTTTGGGTGGCGCAGCGCTTCCAGCGCTGCGATTAGGCCTTGGTGAAGGATGAGGGCTTCAGCCCCAGAGGTGCCTACGGCGCCCCCTCGCTCGCCTCCTCCGACCGCCCACTCTCATTCCCTCGCTCATCCACCGCCGTCACCGCATAAAAATAAGTCTTCCCCGCCACCACCTGCGCATCTCGATACCCCGGAGTCCTCACCAGCTCCGAATTCAACTTCACCGCCGCCCCTCCCGCCTCATGACGATAAATGTTGTATCCCGCAAGGTCCGCATCGCTGACCGGCGTCCATATCAAATCGATAAACGCCGCCTGCCCCGGCCCCGAAAACACCGCCTGCAATCCCCCCGGAACCGCCGGAGGAAACACATCATGCGCGAACACTTTCACTTCCGGCGTGTCGTCCCCTTCCACCTCCACCGCCGCCTTTCCCACCGCTTCCATCACACTCACCACCGTCCCCCGATAAAAATATGTCTTCTCCCACTCGATCGTCTGATCGATAAATGACGTCACGACTTTATCTTTATCCTTCCCGACCGCTCCCACCGTGCACTCCGTAGCCTCCACGTCCGTGACCTTATTCCAGTTGGTGCTCGATTCTAGCCGCCGGTAAATTCGGAACAGATATCCAATTCCCATTCTGCCTCTGCCTGACGTCGGTGGACACTTCCAGGAAATCACTACGCCCGGGCCCGTCACTTGAGCCGCAAAAGCAGCGAAAGCCGGCACCGTCGGCACCAGCGCCACCCGCACCTGATTCGAAATCCCCGCCCCACGCCCCGCCGCATTCATCACTTCCACTGCATAGCTGGCAAATTCCGCAGCATGTTCCTGCTCAAGCGCGGTAGACAAAGTGTCGGTAAAACTCGCAGTCAGTTTCTTCGACGACGCCTTCCTCGCCTTTTCGAAATCCGGCGGCGCCGCAACTTCTCCCACCGCCGTCCCACATACCTTCAAAGTCCCCGCAACACTCCGGCACACCTCCGTCTTTCCCAGATACCGCACCCTCTGCCGCTCCATCGTCCGCGCCGGAATCGTCCACGTCAGCATCACCTTGTCGCCCTTGCGCGCCGCCCGCAAATCCGTCGGCGGCTTCGGCAACTCCAGCGACGGCGCCTCCGGCGGCCCAATCGAAGCGCACCCCGCCAGCCAACCCAACGCCCCTAGCACTAACAGCCCTCGTAGGATTTTCATGCAGAAACATCAGACTACATCAGTTTCCAGGAGAAGGCGTTGCTTTAGGGCGGCGGGCGTTGGCCTAAAGGACAGCGCCGGGTGGCGCAGCGCTTCTAGCGCTGCGATCAGCGCCGACTGTTTTGAAAGGGCGGCTTCAGCCGCGCCGTAACCCGCCCATCGGGGAAAGACACAGAACGGATCACCAACCCCCAGCCCCGAAAGGGGCGGCACAGTGCAGCCCCGGACGTAAGTCCGGGGTAAGCTCAAAAAAGAGGAATAAAGTCCCGGAGGGACGGCAGAACCCTGTGCGTGCCTCACAGAGTCTGCTCACCGTTTACGGCGCGCGATGAAAACCATGTTCTGCGGGTAGATCGTGGAAATCCTGACATTGCCGCTCGCGGTGCGAAGTGCGTCCGATTCTGGCTCCAAGAATGCAAGAATGTTATGGGTCTTCGCGTCCCGGAGGATAACTTGCAGGCCCGTGCCATTGTCCGAGTCGGAAACGCTAGAATCCGCGCTGAGACCGGGGAGTTCGATCTCGAAGACTCCTTCGGCATTGAGTTTAGCCGAACCAAACGAAATCTGAGGAACCATGCAATCTCCAAATCCGTAGAATGCGCACGCCCACCCGGCCATGTAGTCAACTGAGACGGTTGCGCCTTCATGGCGGATCAAGCTGGCCGGACGGATCTGCCCCACCAGGACCACGGTAGGCACCGGACTACACGAGAAGGACTCCCGAGTACCAAGCAGATTTCGGATGGGAATATCGAAGGTCGCTATCTTGCATCCGGGTGCCCCGATAAACATCTTGATCTGGGTCGCAGGTTTGCCTTCGACCACAATCGGGATTTGAAGCGTCCGAGAGCTTGGCTCTCGTACGAATCCACTGTACGCTCCAAAACTGCCGTACAAAGCGTAATGTCCGAAAACCTTCCCGTAAGGGACGTCAGGCATTAGGGTGATGCTGACTTTGGGTAATTGTGCCCCTGCCCGGGCAAGGCTGCCAACCAACAAGATGAGCGAAAAAAAGGCAAGGCACCGCACCCTTCGAATAGGGCGACTCATCGAATCTACCCCCTGTTCCTCTGTTTAGATACTACAAAATATACCTCGACAAATCCTGATCCTTCACAATATCCGTCAACATCTTCCGCACATAATCCGCGTCGATGACGACGTGATCCCCTTTTCTCTCCGGAGCATCAAAGCTCAACTCATCCAGCACCCGTTCCATAATCGTATGCAGCCGCCGCGCTCCAATGTTTTCGGTACTCTCATTCACTCGAAACGCAAAGTGAGCAATCTCCTGCAGCGCCTCCGGAGTAAATTCCAGCTTAACGCCTTCAGTCTCCAGCAAAGCCGTATACTGCTTCACCAATGAAGATTTCGGCTCCGTCAAGATCCGCACAAAATCTTCCATCGTCAGCGACTGCAACTCCACCCGAATCGGAAACCGCCCCTGCAACTCCGGAATCAGATCGCTCGGCTTCGAAACGTGAAACGCTCCCGCCGCAATAAATAAAATGTGATCCGTCCGCACCATCCCATACCGCGTGTTCACCGTAGTCCCTTCAACAATCGGCAGAATGTCGCGCTGCACCCCTTCGCGCGAAACATCCGGACCATGCCCGCCTTCCCGTCCCGCAATCTTGTCGATCTCATCCAGAAACACAATCCCCGAATTTTCCACCCGGTCAATCGCCGTCCGTGTCACATGATCCATATCGATCAGCCGCTGCTCTTCTTCCTGAATCAGATATTCGAACGCCTCGTTCACCTTCATCTTCCGCTTCTTGGTCCGCGCCCCAAAGATGTTCGGCAGCATGTCCTTGATGTTGATGTCCATCTCCTCAACACCCTGGTTCGTCATGATTTCAAAAGACGGAAAATTCCGCTCCCGCACATCAATCTCCACCTGACGCTCGTCCAGCTTCCCCTCGCGCAACTGCTGCCGCAATTTTTCCCGCGTCCGCGACGAAGATTCTGCCAGCGCCGTATTGCCATCGATCACCACTCCTCCCGCAGTCGTTGGCTCCGCAGGCCGCGGCGCCGGAGATGGCGGCAGCAAAATATCCAGCAACCGCTCCTCCGCATTCAACTCAGCCTTGTCGGCAACGTCTTCCAGTTTCTCCTCGCGCACATTATCAATCGCAATCTCCACCAGATCCCGCACCATCGACTCCACATCCCGCCCCACATACCCAACCTCCGTAAACTTCGAAGCCTCCACTTTCAAAAACGGAGAATTCGCCAGCTTCGCCAATCTTCGCGCAATCTCCGTCTTCCCCACCCCCGTCGGTCCAATCATGATTATGTTTTTGGGGATGATTTCTTCGGCTAGGTCGGGGGTTAGTTTTTGGCGGCGGGTGCGGTTGCGGAGGGCGATGGCGACGGCGCGTTTGGCGTCCTTCTGGCCGATGACGTGTTTGTCGAGTTCGACGACGATTTCGCGGGGAGTGAGTTCGTCGAGGGCGAGTTGCTCTTCTTCGGCGCTGGATGGTAGATAGATGGCCATAAATATTCGGGCTCCGGGCGGTCAGACCTCAGCAAAACTGGCGTACGCGGTTTCGGATTCGCCGAAGCCCGACGCCTGAAGGCCGAAGCCCCGCGTTTCAAAGTTCTTCAATCGTTACCTGATCATTGGTATAGATGCACATTTTGCCCGCGATCTTCATCGCTTCTTCGGCGATTTTGCGGGCGGAGAGTTCGGTGTGGGTTGCCAGAGCCTGAGCGGCGGCCTGGGCGTAGGGGCCTCCGCTGCCGATTGCGGCTACGCCGCCATCGGGCTCGATCACATCGCCTTGTCCGCTGAGCAGAAAGGTTTGCTCTTTGTCGCTGACCAGGAGCAACGCTTCCAGGTGGCGCAGATATTTATCGGTGCGCCAGTCTTTGGCGAGTTCAACTGCGCCGCGGCCGAGATTGCCGTGGTATTGCTCCAGCTTCGATTCGAAGCGGCTGAAAAGGGTGAAGGCGTCGGCGGTGGAGCCGGCGAATCCGGCGAGGATTTTGTCGTTGTAGAGGCGGCGGATTTTTTTCGCGGTGTGTTTGATGACGGACTCGCCGAGAGTGACCTGTCCGTCGCCGGCAAGGACCACGCTGCCGTTGCGGCGGATGGATAAAACTGTGGTGGAGCGGATCAGTCGCTTCGTGGGCATGAGAGCAATTGTTGATTATAGCAGCGCTGAGCCGGACGCGATTACGGGAGAAAGGCTGTTCACCACAGAGGCACAGAGACACAGAGAAANNAAAGCTGTCAATAGCCAGGTAGTACATGGTCTGGGTTAAGTTGCTCAGGACATTGGGTAAATATATTTGGAAACGTGTCCCATTGATGGCTCTCGATGTGATATAATGTAATTAGAAGGTAAAACTTCAAGCAAAGTGAGGCGCGGCCTATGGGCTGCGCCTTTTTTATTGCGGCGAGCGAACGAAGGTCAAAATCCCCACCCTAATCCCGCCAAAGGACGGCGAGATTAGAGTGGGGCACCCGGCCGCACAGGACGACTAAAACGAAAATGGGGAGTGAGGGATGACGAAGTGCATTGGGTTCAGGACATTCAAGGAGCGGGGAGAGTGGGTGGAGTTGCAGTTTATGGCGCGGGCGGTGCGGAATGGATTCAAGGTGTCGAAGCCGTGGGGAGATTCGTCGGCTTATGACGTGGGGATTGAATCGGGAGAGCGGATTTTGCGGGTGCAGGTGAAGTCGACGGACTGCCGGACGCAGTATGGGTATCTGTGCCAGTTCAAGCCGAGTGCGGGGAGCAAGCCTTACACGCTGAAGCAGGTCGACTTTTTTGCGGCGTATGTGATTCCCAAGGATGTGTGGTATCTGATTCCGGCGGCGGTTTTGTTGGGCGGGAAGAAGCAGAAGAAGGCTATGACGATTTTGCCGGAGAAGCCGCGGCATCCGGAGCGGTATAAGTGCGAGGAGTATCGGGAGGGGTGGGAGTTGATGTTGCCGGAGGGGGGCGGAAGAGACGAGGTTTTGCGGGCCGGCAAGAGCAGGCGGAACCTGCCTTTTGTGGAGGGCGAGAGGTCCGATTCCTGTTTTGGGAACTCCCCGACAATGCCGGATCAACCTGCTAACGGAAGTCATGACGAACCATGATATAAACGCCTTTCTTGGGTGACTGAGGTAATCTTGGCAGAGAGGAAATACACGCTTGAAATGGTCGGAGAGATGCTGCGTGAGGCGGGAACGCTGATCATCGTGTTCGCGCCGTTGTATCAGTTGTTCGAACCGTACACACCGCGATGGGGCATTGTCGTCGCGATTGTCATCCTTGGTGTCGCGGCGTTTGTGGCTGGCATCAAAATTGAGAGGAAAAGACGGGCATGATAACACGACTATTACAGCTACTCCTCGTCGCAGCAGCGCTCGCTGGACTGGTCATCTACGGATTCATCAGCGATAAGCGAGAGCATTCTTCCGCAGCCAAGCGCGAAAACGACGGCCAGGAATCTCTCCCATTCCCCGCACCCGATTCCCCCGACCACGAACATCGCGGTGCCGCCATGTCTCGCCTATAGCAACCCCCAGCCGCGGCTGATGTTCAACTCTTTCGCGGCCCGATCCAGTTCTTCCAACATGCCGGGCGAGAGATCGACATTCACGCGCTGGATTGGGGCTATCATCCGGCCCGGCATTGGTGAAGAAGCGGGATACGTCTTTGCCCCGGTCGGCAAGGCGTGCGATGGTCTCTGCGGGCGTCGGCTTGCTGCGCTTACGTGTTTTGTTCATAAAGGAGCGCCACGGATCTATACACCGACTGGCTGCGGCTTCGCCGCCAACAACTGCCTCAACACGTACTGCAAAATCCCGCCGTTGGCGTAGTAGAGGGCTTCCTGCGGGGTGTCGATGCGGACGATTGCGTCGAACTCAATTGGCTTGTCCTTCCCTCCTCCGCTGCTGGTTCCGCTTGACGCTGCACGAACTTTCAACTTTCGTCCGGCGGCAAAGTGGTCGATGATTTCGCGGATGCCGGTGATTTCGAAAGTCTCTTCGCCGGTTAGTTTTAGCGATTCGGCGTTTTGTCCGGCTTCAAACTGCAACGGGAGAATTCCCATGCCGACTAAATTTGAGCGGTGGATGCGCTCGTAACTTTCGGCGATTACAGCGTGGACACCGAGCAGGCGCGGGCCTTTGGCCGCCCAGTCGCGAGACGAGCCGGAGCCGTATTCTTTCCCGGCGAGAATGATCAGAGGCGTGCCTTCCGCAATATATTTCTCCGAAGCATCGAAGATCGACATTTCCTGATTGGTGGGAAGGTGGCGGGTAAAGCCGCCTTCGGTGGACACGAGTTTGTTGCGCAGGCGGACGTTGGCGAAGGTGCCGCGGACCATGACTTCGTGGTTGCCGCGGCGGGAGCCGTAGGAGTTGAAGTCGGCGGGCTTGACACCGTGCTCTTGCAGATATTTTCCGGCAGGGCCATCTTTCTTGATGGAGCCGGCGGGAGAAATGTGGTCGGTGGTGACGCTGTCTCCGAGGACGGCGAGGACGCGGGCTTTCTTGATGTCTTCGACGGGAGAAGGCTTAATTTTCATATTGTCGAAGTAGGGAGCGCGGCGGATGTAGGTGGAATCTTTTTCCCAGGCGTAGGTCTGGCCTTTGGGGATGGAGAGGCCGCGCCAGCGCTCGTCTCCGGCGAAAACCTCGGCGTAACTTTTCGAAAACATTTCGGCGGTGACGGAGTGCTCGACGGCTTCTTCGACTTCGCGCTGGGTGGGCCAGATATCGGCGAGGTAGACGGGCTGGCCGTCTTTGCCTTTGCCGAGGGAGTCTTTGCGGAGATCGGTGTCGATGCGTCCGGCGAGNNACCAGCGGCGGCGACATTAAATAGTTGGCGCGAACTTCGGAGTTGATGCGGCCTTCGAAGTTGCGATTGCCGGAAAGGACGCTGGCGACGACGAGATCTTTTTCGTCGATGGCTTTGGAAACTTCTTCGGGGAGCGGGCCGGAATTGCCGATGCAGGTGGTGCATCCGTAGCCCACGATGTGGAATTTCAGTTTTTCGAGATAGGGCGTGAGGCCGGCGTTTTCGAGATAGTCGCGGACAACTTTGGATCCGGGGGCGAGGGAAGTTTTGACCCAGGGTGGAATCGACAAACCTTTTTCTACGGCTTTCTTGGCGATTAATCCGGCTCCGATCATTACGGAGGGGTTCGAGGTGTTGGTGCAGGAGGTAATGGCGGCGATGACTACGCTGCCGTGCTTTAGAGAATCTCTTACGCTGGCGGGGACGTGTTCGTGGACGTTGGGATCTTCGACTCCGATGGCGGCGGGGCTGCCGCCTTCAGCCTCCCAGGTCTTGGTGGTACTGGTGGCGGCGTTCCCACTTCCCGCAACAGAAGCGGGAAGTGGGGCACCCACATTCGTGGTGGTTTTTGCGGCGGATTTTGGCTTGATCAGGGACGGTAGAGCTTTGTTGAAGGACTCGCCGGCTTGGGAGAGGACGACGCGGTCTTGCGGGCGCTTGGGGCCGGCGATGCTGGGTTCAACGGTGGCGAGATCGAGTGAGAGAAGTTCGGAGTATTCGGCCTCGGGAGTTTTGTCGTCGTGGAAGAGGCCTTGCTCGCGGCAATAGGCTTCGACCAGGGCGATTTGTTCGGCGGTGCGTCCGCTGAGTTTTAAATATTTCAGGCTTTCTTTGTCGACGGGGAAGATGCCGCAAGTAGCGCCGTATTCGGGCGACATGTTGGCGATGGTGGCGCGGTCGGCGAGCGGGAGATCGCGCAGGCCGGGACCGAAGTACTCGACAAATTTTCCGACGACGCCGTGCTTGCGCAACATTTCGGTGATGGTGAGGACGAGATCGGTGGCGGTGGCGCCTTCGCGCAGGCGGCCGGTGAGCTTTACCCCGACGACGAGGGGAATGAGCATGGAGACGGGCTGGCCGAGCATGGCGGCCTCGGCTTCGATGCCGCCGACGCCCCAGCCGAGNNCATGGTGGTGTGGGAGTCGGTGCCGACGAGGGTGTCGGGATAAGCTACGCGGTGGGCGTTCGATTCTTGAACAAAGACGACACGGGCCAAGTATTCGAGATTGACCTGGTGGACGATGCCGGTGTCGGGGGGGACGATGGCGAGGTTGCGGAATCCGGTTTGGCCCCAGCGAAGGAAAGAGTAGCGCTCTTTGTTGCGCTGGAATTCGAGTAGGGCGTTCATGTCGAAGGCGGAGGCGGTGCCGAATTCGTCGACCTGGACGGAGTGGTCGATGACGAGTTCGACGGGCTGCAGAGGATTGATGAGGGCGGGATCGCCGCCGAGTTGCTGCATGGCGTCGCGCATGGCGGCGAGATCGACGACGCAGGGGACGCCGGTGAAATCCTGGAGAAGAACGCGGCTGGGGGTGAAGGCGATTTCTTTATCGGGGCGGGAGTTTTTATTCCACGCCGCCATGGAGCGGATATCTTCTTTTTTTACGTTGCGGCCATCTTCGGTGCGGAGGAGATTCTCGAGGAGAATGCGCAGAGAGTAGGGGAGATGTTTGGTGGAGATGCCTTGCTGGTCGAGGGCGGCGAGGCGGTAGATTTCGTATTCTTTGTTGCCGACTTTGAGGGGGGAGCGGGAGTTGAAACTGTTAAGAGACATGATGGCCTTCCTGAAGAAAGATGAACCGAGAATTGCCAGCATCGGTTGAGCGGAGGATGGGATTGATCTCCGGCCGAGGGATGCACGGCGGGGCTCGGGGTGAAAACCGGAACCAATAAGTTTAACTGTTCCGGGGCGGAATGCGTAGGGGAGAATTGGTGAAGTCCGGCGCGGCACGCGGTGCGGCGTGACCTTTTTGACTGGAGTGCGGACTGCCGAGGGTTGGCTTATTTCTGTTTACAGACGAAGTCTTTGGCCATCTCTCCGAAGTTGCCCTCCGCGAGTTGGCCGAATTGATCGTCGCGGCGGGTCTTCTTGCTGACGACAAGCTTGCCGCTGTGGTCGGCGGAGTAAAACCACTCGGAGTTGGGGGTGGCGCTGCCGCTGATGCAGTTGAAGCGAACCCGGGCGCGCAGTTCGACGAACGGGCCTCCCTGGGGAAGTCTGGTGGGTTCTTTATACTCGATGCGGACCCAGGCGCTGCGCAGACCGTTTTTCTGAGGAGAGATGGAGCTGACCAAAACCTGATCGCCGCCGGTGGTGGCGCCAATCTCGTGCCAATCGCCAGCGGCCGACGCTACGACGCCCACGAACAGCACGGGAGCCAGCACCACGGCAACGGTGATCCAGAGACCCCTCTTGAAGGATGACAGACGAAAGGGCATAAGCACGCCGGAGACACTTTGGGCTAAAAAGTGATTTCTGTCAACTTGGGGGGCGCTCGCGAAGGGTGGGGCGGCCTCAGCCGTGGCAGTTCAAAAGGGCGCCAGCCCCCTAATGCAGAACCGTAAACTCCCGGTTGCTGGTCAGCACTCCGCCGGGCGTGGTCGCGCTGACAAATCCGGTAGTCGCCCCGGCCGGAACGGTCGCAACGATTTCCGTGCTCGAAGCCACATTGAATGCGGCCGCAGCCCCATTGAAGCTGACGCTCGTCGTCCCGTTCAAATTATTGCCGAGGATGGCTACCCTCGCTCCCGTGCGGGCGGCCGGTTGCTGCGTCTCGATGAACGGGCCGAGGCCCATGGACAAACTGTAGAGCACGCCGTCGTCCGCATTATTCGCTCCGCCTCGTATCGTGGTGCCGTAAAAAACTCCATTCGTGCCCTGGATCACCCCTGCCGCGCCGAAAGCGCCATCTGCACAATTCGGCAGCGCGCAAAAGTTGTAGAGTGTCGTCAGTTGGCCCTGCAGCGTGAACTGGAAGACGGTGCCGAAGCCATGCGCTCCGCCTTCCACCGTCGTTCCATAAATATTTCCGTCGGTGGCGAAAAGCAGCGGGCCCTCGTCGTCGGGGCCTTCTCCTTCCGCCGAGCTGAAGCCATACACGGGCCTGACGTTGCCGGAGGGCGTGAGTTCGAAGAGCACGCCATAATTGTCGGGGCCGCCTTCCTCGGTGGCGCCGTAGAGGTTTCCGTTCGGTGACTCCGCCAGGCCGCCGCTGGGATTGGTGCCATCAATGCAGGTCTGCTCGCCGCAGGGCCAGGTGTAGAGAAATGTGTAAGTACCCTCCGGGCTGACGCTGAATAGAGTCCCGCTGCCGTGGTTAAGACCAGTATTGCTGAAGATCGTAGATCCGTAGAAGGTTCCGCTGCTGCTCTGCATCAGTGAGGTCGGCTCGTCGCCTTCCGTCAGGTAATCGAAGCTGTGGAGCACGGTGAGCGCTCCTTGTGGAGTGAGCTTGAAGACAACACCGGAGGCATACGTTCCACCCCCTATCGTGGTCCCGTAGAAATTTCCGTCCGCGGCCTGCACCAGCCCTGAAACTGGCTCATTTCCATCCGCACACGCAGGCAGGGCGCAAAAGCTGTAAATCGTGGTGAGATGGCCGCTGGGGGTAATTTTGTACACCGTGCCGCTGTTGTATGCCCCGCCGAGTACGGTGGTTCCGTAAAAGGAGCCATCGAGCGTCTGCACCAGCCCGCCGTATGGCTGGTAGCCGTCGGGGCAGCCGGTCTGAAGACAAAATTGGTATATGGTTGTCAGCGTTCCGGTTGGCGTGGCCCTGAAGATCGTACCGACGCCAAATTCCGGCCCATAGGGCGTAACTCCATAGAAATTTCCGTCGAGGCCTTGCACGAGCGGGCCGCCGGGGTTGTTGCCGAATTCGTCTCCGAAACTTGCCAGCACCGTGAAGGTTTGCGCCGGGAGGGGCAAAGCCATGAAAAACAGGAGGGCCACAAAGGCAGCGATCCTTGCTGGAATCGCCCCGATGCAATTCTGTTGTCTGATTTGTAGATTGCGAACAGCAGGAAGTCCACCGCCTTGCGCCATCGTTGCCCCCCTCGGGGCAACGATTATCCTTTGGCGAGGAGAGGGTGTCAAGATGCAGGAATTTGCGATAAGGAATTTAAGGCGGCGGGTGGGGGGCTGGCCCAGCCGTCCTCTAGCACGGCAGGGATGCCCCACCCGTGGCGGGTTCACGGGTGGGCCACGATGCCGACGGGATCAGGAGACTTTGCGGATATGAAGCTCCACCTTTTGCGTCTCATTGACCAGAACTGGGCGGGGTTCTTCGTAGGCGTAATGTCGGAAGCTGCTCCATAACCACTCCTCAGGCTTTAGAACTAACCCTCGCTGAACGGGATTGCGATGCATGTAGCGCAGCTTCCCCACGCGCTTCTTCTCGGTAAAAACAACGAAATCGTAGAAGCGGGGTTGCCAGATGTGTCGCAAGGCGAGGGGTGTGCTCCAAAGCGCGTTTGTCTGGGCACCGGCTTTGGCGCGAAGTTCGCGCAGCAGCCGATGGGCGAAGGTTTGTTTCAAGGCGGCCAGCACCAGCGAGGGATTTCCGCGCTCCGGCTCGGTGAAGAGAAGATGGACATGCTCCGGCATGACTACGTAACCGACGACGACAAATTGATGGCGCTGGCGGATCTGCTCCAGCACTTCGAGAAAGAGATCGCGAGAGCGGGGCGTGCCGAGAAGGGGACGGCGTTGATAACAACTTGTGGTAATAAAGTGGGAGTATCCAGCGCCGTAGTAGCGGTGAAGGTTTGTTGGCATTGAAACGATATAACAGGACCGCGATGATTTCGCTGTGACCGATGAACATGCGAGGGAGAGTTCGCCGCAGCCCACCCGTGAAAATGCCACGGGTGGGGCATCCCGTGCCGTGTTAGAGCACGGCTGGGCCGGCCCGCCCATAGTTTGTATTTCTAAAGTCTCGCTTGGGGTGCAACTTATGGCATCATGCTAGCCATGAGTCCCACAATCAAGACTATCGTCATCGCCGTGGTTTCGTTTGTGCTTGGCCATCTCAGTTGCGCCCTTATGCACCACATGCATCACGCGCAGCATCTGGGGAGATGATTCGAGCTGGGCATTACCGGGCTATATGGGCTGAAATCGGATGCCAGACGCTATCGGCTGTTGAGGGCGGGGAGCGGGATGAAAAGGGGTGAGCGTCTGGTATGGTTGTTGGCTGTCGGAGGAATCAACTCGCATGGAGCTTCTTCGGTTTCGGTGCACAGGGATGGAGTCAGCGATTGGGCCATTATTTCTGGCGGCTTCGGAGCGAGGATTGGTTGCGCTGGAATTTGACGCCAGGCTGGCGGGACAGCAATCGATTCGGCCGAATCCACGCAATCTTCGTGAGGAAAATCGCGAAGAAAATCGGGAGGGAAATAAGGGAGTCAGGTTCGAGCAAAGCTCCCGCCTGATGCGGCCTTATGTTCGCGAGCTGGAGGAATATTTTGCGGGCAAGCGGCGGGAGTTCAGCTTTCCGCTCGATCTGCGCGGCACGGATTTTCAGTTGGCTTGCTGGCGGGCGCTGCTGGCGATTCCTTACGGCGAGACGCGCAGCTACGCGGCGATCGCGCGCGCGGTGGGCAAGCCGAAGGCGTTTCGCGCCGTGGGCATGGCGAACAATCGTAACCCGATCGCGATCGTGGTGCCGTGCCATCGCGTGATCGCGTCCGACGGCACGCTCTGCGGCTACGGCGGCGGGCTCGAGGTGAAGCGAAAGCTGCTGGAACTGGAAGGCGCGCTGACGGGGACGCTGGCGGCGTAGGATTTCAGGTTCTGTTGAGAGTTGAAAATCCCCACTTCTCGCAAAGAACGTGAGAAATGGGGCACCCGCCACGGGGACTGACCACAAGAGTTAGCCAACAAGAGTTAACCAACAAGAGTTTGAGCACTCAGAACAAATCATCTGCGCTCGGCAAGGCGGGGCTGTTCTATCTCGTCTTCGTGATGTTTTCCTATACCACGGGCGGTCCCTTTGGGCTGGAAGACATGGTCACGACTTCCGGGCCGGGGATGACGCTGATCTATCTGCTGGTGCTGCCGTTTTTCTGGTGCATTCCGGTGTCGCTGGTATCGGCGGAACTGACTACCGCGATGCCGGTGGAGGGCGGCTTTTACCGCTGGACGCGCGCGGCTTTTGGCGACTTCTGGGGATTTCTTGCGGGCTGGTGGAACTGGTCGGCGTCGTTCCTATTGGGCGGAGCTTATGCGGTTCTCTTTACCGACTACTTGTTTCCCGGGATTGCGGGATGGAAGCACTACGTGGTTTCCGTGGGGCTGATTGCCGTGATTACGTGGATCAACGTGCGCGGCATACAGATGGTGGGGCAGGTGGCGACGGCGCTGGAGATTTTTATCTTTCTGCCGGTGATGACGATGGTTGTGATGGGGTTTATGAAATGGCATCACAATCCGTTTGTGCCGCTGATTCCGCCGCACCAGCCCACGTTCAAAATCTTTGGCGTGGGATTGGCGCTGGGGCTGTGGTTGTATTCGGGGTACGAACAACTTTCGACTGTGGCGGAGGAAGTGGAGAATCCGCAACGGGCTTACCCGCGGGCGCTGGCGCTGGTGGTACCGCTCTCGATTGCGGCTTATTTTCTGCCGACGCTGGCGGGACTGGCTTCGGCGGGAGAGTGGGAACAGTGGCATACGGGATTCTTTTCGGACGCGGCGAGAATCATCGGTGGGTCATTATTTGGACGACCCTGGCTGGGCACCTGGATGACGCTGGCGGCGATGGTGGGGAACGTCGCGCTGCTGAACAGCACCGTGCTCACGACGACGCGCATGCCCTTTGCCATGGCGGAGGATGGATACCTT
The DNA here is from genome assembly GCA_003164855.1 of Acidobacteriaceae bacterium. Lineage (GTDB taxonomy): Bacteria > Acidobacteriota > Terriglobia > Terriglobales > Acidobacteriaceae > Sulfotelmatobacter. The sequence continues at coordinate 56,624 of PLUI01000247.1, read as the reverse complement.
CCCGCGGCGCTCACGCACAGGCATTCGCGGTATGGAACGCCGTGGCTGGCGATTGTGGTGTCGGCGGTAATTTATGCGCTGCTGGCGCGGCAGAGCCTGGGGCAACTGATCTCGGTGTATATCTGGCTGCGCTCGGCGACGACGGTGTTGACGGTGCTTTCGGCGTGGAAGTTGCGGCGCACGCGGCCGGAGATGCCGCGGGCGTTTGTGATTCCGGGGGGGCGAATGGGATTGGTGTATGTGGTGGGTGCGCCGGTGGTGATGGCTGTGGTCGCACTGCTAGGGAGCGACCGGTTTGCTTTGATTGGGGGTGCGATTGCGATGATGCTGGGACCGGTAGTCTATGGGGTTGTTGCTTCAAGGCCTCGATAGATATACAATACAAATGTATATCCAAGGAGGCCTCGTGCAGGTTTCGAAGTGGGGGAACAGCCTGGCAATTCGCTTGCCCGCCGCGGTGGTCGAGGCGCTTAAGCTGAAAGAAGGCGACGATATCGAGATTCGGGTCGCTAGCAAGAAAGCCTTTGACGTGAGTCGCGATGAAAGTCGCCGGCGCGCTGTGGAGAATCTGCGCAAGCTCCGCCGTCCCTTCCCTCCGGGATTCGTCTTCGACCGCGACGACATCTATGAGCGCTAGCGCGTTCTTCGATACCAACGTCTTTGTGTACGCCGTAGTCCAGGATGATCCGCGCTCTCAGCAGGCAGAGGATTTGATTGCCGAAGGCGGAACGGTTAGCGTGCAGGTTTTAAACGAGTTCGTGGATGTGGTGCGGCGGAAGGCAAAAATGCCTTGGGACGAAGTACGCTTCGCGATAGAGAACATCAAGGCCCTCTGTCTCGATCCGCTCCCGGTGACGACGGATACTCACAGAGAAGCGTTAGCAATCGCAGAAAGATACGGCTATAGAATTTATGATGCTCTCATGGTTGCCTCTGCCCTGGAAGCGCGATGCACGATCTTGTACTCGGAGGATATGCAGGATGGGCAGGTCATCGATAACCGGTTAACGATTCGTAATCCCTTCCGCTAAATTCTAAATATCCTTGCCCCGCCACTCTTCGAGCGGCTTCTTTCCCACTCTTGTCAACTTCTTGAACGCACGCTGTTCGTTCAGGGGATTGGCCCTGGCGTCCGTTCGATAGACGTGCCGCAATATGCCCTCCAATTCCGCAACCTCTTCCGCCCTGACGTTATCCCAGACTTCAAAAATCGAAAAATGCGTCCATTTGTTCTTCTTCGTCCCTCTGTTATGGGAGTTGAGGCGCCCATGCATTCCAGTCTTAGCGCCCCGCGCCATGCCGACGTATACGACGTCGTATTTCTTTTTTGATCCTTTCTGCTTGTTGAGCAGGACATAGATCCCGCGAGTCTTCTCGGGTATCTTTTCGATCTTGGTTTTCTCGCAGAACTCAACGCACCGCTTGATCAGCTTCAGTTCACTGACGGGCATAATCTTCGACCTCCAGCCGACGAAACTAAAAGGGTTTGTCTCCGTGCCTCCGTGTCTCCGTGGTAGGTTCAGCTCACCCAATCGAGAAACTTGTACCACATTCCCGCGAACGGCAGGAACCATGGCTTGCCGTTGTACAGGCCGAGGGGTGCGCCGGGGAAGGGGATGCCGACGAACGGGTTTTCCGGCTTATCTCCCGATATTAGCTCCGCCATCTTTCGACCTTGATAGGTGGCCATGGCGACACCGTGACCGGCGTAGCCGAGGGCGTAATACATACCATCGAGTTGGCCGGCGTGGGGCATGATGTCAAAGGCGAAGTCGAGCGTGCCGCCCCAGACGTATTCGACTTTGGTGTGGCGGAGTTGGGGATAGACGTCGATCATGCCGCGGCGCAGGATTTCGGCGCTGCGGCGGATGGTCTGATCGTTTTCGGGGAAGAAGGCGGCGCGTCCGCCGAACAACATGCGGCGGTCGGGGGTAAGGCGATAGTAATAAAGATAGTTTTTCGAGTCGTAGATCATGCGGTTGCGCGGGCTGAGTTCGTGCGCCAGTTTTTCTGGCAGAACCCCGGTGGTGATGATGAAGGAGCCGATCGGGATGATTTTCTTTTGCAGCGCGGGAGTCGCTTTGCTGGTGTAGCCGCTGGTCGCGACGAAGACTTCACGGGCCCACAGCGTGCCGCGCGAGGTTGTGACCTTCCATCCCGATTCGCCCTGGCTTGATTCGCGTTGTAAGGCTTCGACGCGGGTGTGCTCGAAGATTTCCGCGCCAGCTTTTATCGCGGCGCGGGCGAGGCCGGCGACATAGCGGGCGGGATTTGCTCCGGCGCTGACTTCATCGACCATTCCGCCGTAATAAATAGTGGATCCGATCTCGGAATTCAGCTCATGCTTTTGCACGACGCGCAGTTGGTGGTTGAACTCGCGGGCGATCACTTCGGCCTGGCGGGCGTAATCGTCGAAATGACGCTGCTTGCAGGCTACTTCAAGATGGCCACAGCGGGAGAAGCCGCAGTCGATGGCTTCGTCGTGGATAATCTGCTCGACGCAATCGATGGTTGCGAGCGATGCGGCGTACATGCGGCGGGTGAGCTCGCGGCCGTACATCGAGATGAGTTTGTTCACGCCCAGCTTCATGCCGGTGAGCACCATGCCGCCGTTGCGAGAGCTGGCGCCCCAGCCGATGGTTTCGGATTCCAGCACGGCGACTTTCGCGCCACGTTTGGCGAGAGTGCGGGCGGCGGAAAGGCCGGTGAAACCGGCGCCGATTACGGCGACATCCGCACGATCCGGCAGGGGACGGGCTTCGGTTGTGGGGAAGTCTGTGGTGGTGAGCCAGTAGTTTTGTTCGAGCAAGGTCATGATTGCATCGCGCTGGAAGCGGCGGCAGCTGCTGTCATACTTCTGCCGTGCTGCTGCTGTTATCGGGACCGAGCATTCTAAATCACGCGGGCTTCGGGCGCGGAGCGGAAGGTCCAGCGGCGGTGACTTGGGGACATGTACCTGTGAAAAATCCTGCCCTGATCGTTGCCCACCTCGGTAACTTGCGGTGGTTACCGGGGCTGCCTAGTCTGGAATAGTATGCCCTTGCGCTGCCTCTTATTCTCGTCGAATGAGGAGATGGTCCGGCCGATCTGGCAGGTGCTGACCGATCTCGGGATCGAGGGAGAGTACTGCCACAGCGCGGTGGATGCGGTGGAAAAGGTTACGACCCAACCGTTTCAGATAGTCATCACCGACTGGGAGGACCAGCCGGAGGCGACGTTCCTGCTAAAGACGGCGCGGGATTTGAAGGCGGCGCAGCGTCCGCTGACGCTGGCGATCGTGAGCGACGATAGCAAGCTGCCGGAGGCGTTGCAGGCGGGAGCGAATTCCGTTCTGATGAGGCCGATTCGGCCGGAACAGGTGCGGGACACGATGAGTACGGCGTGCGCATTGCTTCGGGCGAAGCAGTCGCCGTCGCAGCGGNNGCTATGGCTGCCGCTGCCGCGGCGGGAGCGGCTTCGGTTTCGGTTCAACCTTCTGCACCGGCTTCAGTTCAAACTTTGGCATCGGCATCGGCTTCGGCATCGGCTTCGGCACCCGCTTCCGTTTCTCCAGAGTCGGAGAAAACCTTTCGGGCGGGGGAATTCCTGCAATCGCCAGGCTCGGCGCCTGGGGCGCAATTCGTGACGGAGTGTGAAATTCAGAAATCGATAGTAGAGGCGTCCGCGTCGGAAGTGGACGCGCTTACTGAACTCGAGCCAATGGCGGCTTCGGTGGAGAGTGCGCCAGCAGAGCCGGTGAATCCCCGGAAAGCGCTGGATGGCTGGGCATCGCTGCAGGCCCGGTTGACGAGGCCGGGTGTACCGGCTGCGGATGGACCCTCGCCGGCGGAGGCTTCGAGACAGAACGAGTTCCTGGGCCTTGGAGAAATGGCGGCGTTCGGATTGCAAGGAGCGCCGTCCAGTGAAAATAGTGAGGCGCCGAAAAAAGAGTCGCGACGGGAAGCGGAATCGGAGGCCGCGCTTTTCTCCTACATCGAAGGAGAAGCGAAGGGAGACGTCGAGTCCGCAGTGCGGCCGGCGCCGCGGCGAAGCAAGGCTATGCTGGTGAGCGCACTGGCTCTAGCCTTTTTGGTGCTGGCGGCGATGCCCCGAACGCGCCGAAGTTTATTTACCATCTACCGGAACAGCACGCATGCGGGAAGGAATTGGCTGAACCCGCCGCCGGTACCGGTGCCACCGGTGGTCGCGCAGCATGAAACTTTCGAACAGGATAGTAACGAGTACAAGCTTCCGGTAGCGGCGAATATTCCGGATGCAACGACGGATGCGTCGCAGATTCGCGTGCTACCCGTGGTGGACCCCACCGCAAAACCAGGCAAGGGAGCGGACGCGGGCAGCGGACAAGACGTTACGGGTGAGAGCGCTTCGACCGTCCAAGATCAGAATGCGGGCCAGAATGCGCCGGTTGAGAGCGGACAGGCGCAGGGTCTGGAAAGCCAGGTCAAGGAACCGAGTGCAGCGAGCCCGGGGGATGCGGCGATGGCCGCGCCGGGCGGGCCGTCCACTGCGCCCACTGTAGTTCAGACACAAGAGAATGCGCCAGTGGTACAGCCGACGGCCCCACAGCCGACGCCGCGTCCGATCGCCACTCCGGTGCAAAGTTCTGCGCCGCAGCATGTGGTTCCGGCGGGGACTGACGGCTCTATCCCGTCGAGCCTAAGGTCGCAGACAGCTTCTTCGACTCCGGAGGCTAGCGGCGCGATGCCGGTCGAGGCCGCGATGTCATCAATTGAGCCGGTGAATTTGCCGGAGTCTGTGGCGTGGGGGCTGCTGACGCAGCCGGTTGATCCGGTATATCCCGACGCGGCAAGAGCCAGCGGGCAGCGAGGCAGCGTGGTGTTGCAGGTGCTGATCGGGCGCGACGGCGCGGTGCAGGACGCGAAGTTTATGCAGGGATCGCTGGTATTTGCCCGGGCGGCGATCGACGCCGTGAAACAGTGGAGATTCAAGCCTTATACGATGAATGGCCGAGCGGTCTCGGTGAAGAGCTTGATAACGCTGAATTTCAAGCCTCCGGCGTAGGTAAATCCCGGTAACGAAGCTCAGCCTGAAACGTCTAATTCCCGTGTGCTACGCCGAATTTGTGGGAGGTTACCGCCGAGGCGCGAATCGGTGCAGCCGGCGGGCGAAAACCAGCATCTACCAGATATAATGGTTGCAAGGTCCTCAGGAAGTAACTCTTTTTCCGGAAACGAAAAATATCGATGTCCATGAAAACTAAAGCTGCGATTTTGGTTTCGTCTTTTGCCGTGTTGCTGTTTGTGGTGGTGGGTTCGCTGGGGGGCGTGCATGCCTCCTCGGGCGACGGCTCCTACCGGCAGATGCAGGTGTATAGCGAAGTGCTGTCACGGGTACAGAGTGAGTACGTGGAAGATCCGAACATTCCCAAGGTGACTGACGGCGCCCTGCACGGCTTAGTGGAGTCGCTGGACGCAAACTCCAGCTACCTGACGCCGGCGGCCTACAAGGCATTCAAGGCGCACAAGTCGGCGGCCAAGGGAGAGATTGGGGCGACGGTGTCCAAGCGCTTTGGATATGCGGACGTGGTTTCTGTGCTGCCAGGGTCGCCAGCGGAGAAAGCAGGGATCGAAGCGACGGACATCTTTGAATCGATTGAAGGCGTGAGCACGCGGGACATGTCGCTGCCGGAGATTCGCGACGCGCTGGCGGGCACTCCGGGATCGACGGTAAATGTTTCCGTGGTGCGGGCGCGCAAAGCCGAGCCACAGAAGATGGTGATCACGCGCGACGTGGTGAGCATTCCTCCGGTCTCCGACAAGATGCTGGAGGATGACATCGGCTACATCAAAGTGGACGCTTTGACCAAGGGCAAAGCGCAGGAGATTGCGGCGAGGATCAAGTCGCTGGAGAAATCGGGAGCGAAGAAGCTGGTCCTGGATTTGCGGAATACGTCGGATGGAGAAGAAAGCGAGGGCGTTGCCACCGCCAATCTTTTTCTGAACCACGGCACGATCACTTATCTGCAGGGGCAGAAGTTTCCGCGAGAGGCGTTCAACGCCGATCCGGCGAAAGCTGTGACTGCGCTTCCTCTGGCTGTGCTGGTGAACCGGGGAACGGCGGGGGCGGCTGAGGTGGTGGCGGCGGCGATTCTGGAGAATGCGCGCGGCGACGTGGTGGGCGATAAGACGTTCGGTGACGGATCGGTGCAGAAGACGATCGATCTGCCGGACGGAGGCGCACTGATTCTCTCGGTGGCGAAATATTATTCGCCCAGCGGGAAGGCGATTCAGGAGACCGCGGTTACACCTAATGTTTTAGTGGCCGACGAAGCGGACAACGTGATCTCCGACGATGATGACGCGGAACCTTCCGCGCCGGAAGCAGACGAAAAGCCGAAGAGTACGCAGGACGATCAATTGCACAAGGCCATCGAGGTGTTAAAGAGCCGGACGAGCTAGACATTCTTTAGAATTGACTGGAGATTGATCGCGTGCCTTGCGGCGCGCGATTTTCTTTTTTGCAGCTATTGGATGTTCTCGATTGCGTTTAACTCTTCCTCCACAACTGCTTTCGGCAGCCTGGCGAAGCCGGTGGGTTCGGCATAGTTTTGTCCTTCGTCCAACGCCCATCGCAGGAAGTCCTTTACCGCCTCACGCTTGGCAGGGGATTGGATGGTTTCGAGAACGAGAATCCAGGTGAAGCTGGAGATGGGATAAGACTTCTCTCCATGGGGATTGGTAATGGAGGCGCGAAATTCCGAGGGCGCGTCCTTCGCAGCCGCGGTTGCCGCCGCCGTGATGCTGGAAGCATCGGCGGCGATGAAGTTTCCCGCGGCGTTTTGCACTTGTCCGTAGGGCAGCCGGTTCTGCACTGCATAGACGAGTTCGACATAACCGATGGAGTACGGAGTCTCCTTGACGGTTCTGGCGAGATTGCCATTACCATCCGCCAACTTACCGACCGGCCATTCGATCGACGTGCCACGGCCGATCCTGGTCCTCCATTCGACGCTCACCTTGCTCAGGTAATCGGACCAGATAAAAGTGGCGCCACGTCCCTCGGCGCTATGAACGACTGCGATGTTGATTGATGGCAGGTCCACACCGGGGTTCGGACCAGAGATCGCAGGATCGTTCCACCTGGTGATGGTCCCCAGGTAGATTCCGGCTAGAGCGGGCGCGGAGAATCTGAGCGTTTTGACGGCGCCTGGCAGGTTATAGATCGGCACAATCGCCCCGAGGACCGTGGCTATCTGCAATACATTTCCTCTGGCGCGACGCTGCGCGGTCATGGGAGCGTCGGTGGAACCGAAATCTGCTGCCCCGGAAGTCACCATTTTGATGCCGGCCTCCGAGCCGGAGGGAATATATATGATGTTGACATCCGGGCGGGTCCTCTCGAAGACTTGAAACCATTTTGAATACAGTGCCAAGGTCGATGTTGTTCCGACGCCAATCAGGCGGACTTTTTCCGAATCCTGGGCAGGCGCAATCTGAAGCAGCGCCAGCATTAACATAGGCGTCCAAAGTCGCCTGAAGCGCACGGCTTGTACCTTTCGAGGGCTGAATGGGGTGAGCCCGACCGATAGTTTTATCGGCTAATCAAGGAAATTCCTTTAGAAATAGAAGCTTACGACGACGAGGATTGATTGGATGCGGGACAACCGGGCCACGAACTGTATATCGCTTCGGTGCCTGATGCCCTGCTATTCTGAAGCCATCTCGCCATGAAGTCGCTCTATGAAGATCTTCCGCCGGTGGAAATTGCCGGGCGGAAGTTTGTGGGCCGGGTGTTGTTCGGCCTGCTGGTGCTGGTTTCCGCCCTGGTGGGAGCGACCGCCGGACTGTTGCTGGTCTACACCACAGACTTGCCGCAGGTGGAGGCTCTGGAAGCGTACCGGCCGAGTTCGATTACGGAGTTGTACGACGACCACGAGCGGGTGATCGGATCGTTTGCCCTGCAGCGCAGGGTGGTGGCTGGGTATGACGATTTCGCGCCAAGCTTGCGGGATGCGTTGGTTTCGATCGAGGACAAAGATTTTTACCGGCACTCGGGAATAAATTTCTGGCGCATTGTGGGAGCAGCGTATCGCGATATGGAGTCCGGCGGCAAGGTGCAGGGCGCATCGACGCTGACCATGCAACTGGCGCGCAATCTTTTTCTTTCCCCCGACCGCTCGTTTCATCGCAAGGTGCAAGAGGCGATGCTGGCGATTCAAATCGAGCGGCGCTTCACCAAGCCGCAGATCTTCACGCTATACGCCAATCAGATTTTCCTGGGACATGGGGTGTACGGGTTCGAGGCGGCATCGGAATACTACTTCAGCAAACCGGCGCGAAAACTTTCGCTGGCGGAAGCGGCGCTGCTTGCGGGTCTGCCCAAAGGTCCGGGAATTTATTCGCCAATCAACCATCCGGAGCGGGCTCTGAAGCGCCGCAATCTTGTAATCGACGCCATGCTGGAAGATGGAAAAATTACGGCGGCGCAGGCGGCGGACGCACGGTCCGCGCCGGTGGCTTTGCATCTGCAACACGACCCCAACTCGCTGGCGCCTTATTTTGTCGAGGAGATACGGCGGTATTTGGAGAACAAGTACGGGGCCGACCAGGTGCATGAAGGCGGATTGAAGGTGTATACCTCGCTGGATGTCGATTTGCAAAAGTCGGCGAACCAGGCCGTTTTAGATGGTCTGGCGGCCTACGAGCGGCGGCATGGCTGGAAAGGACACCTGGAAAACGTGGTGGCCGAAGGGATGGCGATTGATAAGTACCAGCATCCCGATTGGGATGATGAACCGGAAGTGAATGGATACGTTCACGCGCTGGTGACTTCTTCGGGAATTGGAATCGCGACCTTGAGGTTCGGGCGTTATTCGGCTGCGATATCACAAGCGGACGTGGCTTGGACACAAGGCAAGGTTCAGGATCTGCTGCGGACGGGAGACATCTGCTATGTGAGGATACTCTCGCTGAGCGGTAATGGCGCGGCGCGGGTGAGCCTGGAAGAGGATTCCGGCGCGCAGGGAGCACTGGTGGCGATTGACAACACGACCGGCGGAATCAAGGCAATGGTGGGCGGCCGGGACTTCAGCGAGTCGAAATTCGATCGTGCGACTCAGGCTTTGCGGCAAGTGGGATCGTCTTTCAAACCCTACGTTTACACCACGGTGATCGACAAAGGCGGAAGCCCGGACGATACGATTCTGGATGAGCCGGTCACTTTCGAGACGGGCTCCGGGCCTTACTCTCCGCATAATTATGACGAAAAATTTGAAGGGATCATTACTTTGCGGCGTGCACTGGCGCAGTCACGAAATATTCCGGCGCTGAAACTGGCCAGCAAAGTCGGGATTAAGAGCGTGATTGAAACGGCGGAGCGCTTTGGAATCACAGCCAAGCTGCCGCCTTACTTGCCGGTGGCGCTGGGCTCGGCGGAGATCACGCTGATGGAGCAGACCTCGGCGTACAGCGTGTTTCCGAATGATGGTGTACGGGTCACGCCTCGCTACATCACCAAGGTGACGGATTATGAAGGGCGGGTGCTGGAGGAGGATTATCCGGAGGTGAAGGACGTGATCAGCGCACGCACGGCACGGATCATGACCGCGATGTTGCGGGAGGTGGTGTCGCATGGGACGGGAGTGGCGGCAGCGAAGATGCCTTTTCCGGCGGCCGGAAAAACGGGCACGACCAACGATTTCACGGANNGCGTGGTTCGTGGGATTCTCGCCCGCAATGACGTGCGGCGTGTGGATAGGATTCGACGAAAAGAAAACGCTGGGCGCCAAAGAAACCGGAGCGCGGGCCGCGCTGCCGATCTGGATGAACTTTATGAGCGCCGCCATGGCGGGAAAAGATCCGGGGCAGTTTCAACCGTCGCCGGAGACATTCGGAGCGGTGCCGCAGAAAGTCGACACGCCGGATAATCTTCCGGGTGCGGATGAGACGCACTAGAAGCTTCGCCGGGCCCGGTGCCTAGGGCTGAGCATGCAGGCCTTCCAAGAAAGCCCAAAACTCCTTGTTGTTCCGGTAGGGCAGGAATGAGTCATCTGTGGTCGGATCAGGCATCTTCTCGCCTGGTATGACATTTGCCTTGCGGTCGAACGCTTTTTGCAGATTGTTCCGTGCGCCAGCGAGATTTTTCTCTTCAGCGTCCGCGCACGCCAGATTGTAGTAGTACATCGGATAATCGGGATCCGCTGCGCTGGCTTTCTTGAAGATGGAGCGCGCTTTTGCGACGTCTCCCGACATGCCGTACGACATCCCGGCCTGGTCGGTCACCACTCGTCTCATTGTTTTCGCGCTGGGACCGGGATTTTCGTCAACTTTAGCCAGCGCCATCTCAAACACGGGGGCAGCCGCCTTGTACATATGCGTTTCGTAGAGTGTCTGCGCATAGAGCAACACATCGTTGAATTTTGGAATGTAGCTCTCGTCGAGTCGATAACTGGCTAGAATTTTCTTCACATCCTCATCTTCGGGGCTGACAGGAGTGTTGCTGTAAAACTCGAGGTCGCCACACATGTCACCAGTCGCCACGAACCCGCGTACCATGTATAGCGTCTTGCCGCTGGTATCCTTCGCTGTGTACGTGACAACGGAAACAGGCAAAGTACCTGGCGGGGTATTTTCTGAGGTCCCTATGATCTTCAGCGTGGGATTGCCCTTTTTCTCTGGCGGCAGGGCGTTTTCAAGGCATTTTGTGCTGGTCAGTGGCGCTTGCTCGGAGACAAGGAACAAGAACCCCAGAAAAGTGAGACGACCGGTTTCATCCTTGCCGCGAATTCCAATCTCACGTCCGTTCGGTTTGGCGGAAGATTGAACAACCTTGAATCCTTGTGCGGACCAACGCAGCTGCCCACGGTGATTGGGCAATGCAAGTCTGAAGTCGCTGTCGGTTCTGTTCTGTGCAATCGCGAAACCCGTGAGTGCTAGCGCCGTGAAAAGCATTCCGAACCTAGTCATGGCCGGAAGTTTACCCCCTTGCGAAAGAATCTGGAAGGCTCTATTTCTTTTCGCCAAGGCCATCTTGGGGAAATTTTCGGCAGTCTTCAATCACCTATTGCATGACGCGCTACACTTGGGTTGTTATCGGCGATCGACTACCTGACCTGGCTGCAATTTATATTTCGCGATGAAATCTTTTTTTCGCTTTGCGATACTCGCGCTGACTCTGGTGGTTGTGGCGCTGGTCTCGGCATTGACGGCAATGCGATTTGCGATTCACGGGCAGGAAGTACAAGTGCCTGCGATCGTTGGACTCACGCCGGTGGATGCGGCACGCTCCGTGGCCGGCCTGGGATTACAGATCGAAGTGGAGCGGCAGTATTACAGCCCGCAAGTTCCCGAGGGACGCATCATGACCCAGCTGCCGCTGCCCGGGACGAAAGTACGCCGGGGATGGCAACTGCGCGTGGCCCAGAGCTTGGGGCCGCAACGCGTGGCAATTCCGGATGTCACAAAGCAAAGTGAGCGCGCAGCGGAATGGAATATCCGGCGGCGCGGATTGGATTTGGCGTCGACGGCGGAGATGCAGTTGCCGGGAACACCGGGCGACCAAGTGCTGGCGCAGAGTCCGCCGGCAAACGCGGAGCAGGTGGCTGCGCCGAAAACCAGCTTGCTGGTAACCGTTGCTTCCGATCCTCCGGCTTACGTGATGCCGAGTTTCGCGGGACAGCCGCTGGGCAGCGTGAGCCGCACTTTGCAGGATGCGGGCTTCAAACTGGGGAATGTCAGCATGGCTCCCGCGGCCGCGAGTGCGACTCCCCCGAGTCCTTCCATCTCCATCATCCCGCCTCAGCCGTCGCCGGCGAGCATCATCGTTACGCAGACACCGGCAGCAGGGCAGAAAGTTTTGGCCGGCGCGACGGTGAACTTTGAAGTGCGGTAGATTGAACGGATCTCGTCCGCACTGTCGCCGGTGCGGGCAAAAACCAAGGTCCCTCGCTTTGCTCGGGATGACAGTTTGGTATACGGCACTCTGCAACCGATCTAAATTCTTTCCAAGATGGCGGCGAAGAAGCCATCGCAAAGATGAACGCCCGGTAGCGTTCGCAAGTAACCGCAGCGCGTGAGCGAAGAAATATTGCCGAAGACTAGTTCTCCTTCTCGTTGCATGTGCTCAAGCTCGGTGCCGCAATCGACGAGTCGGAGCGCTGAGTCCCCCGCCAACGCACCCTCAATCACATCTTCATTTTCCTCCCGTTCTAAAGAACAAGTGGAATAGATCAGGCGGCCTCCGGAACTTACTTGAGTCATAACGGAACGGAGGATCGCGAGTTGGCGCGCCTGCAAGTCAGCGAGATCATTGGGCACGAGCCGCCACTTAATTTCCGGGTTACGGGAAAGAGTGCCGGTGCCCGAGCAGGGGACGTCCGCGAGAACACGATCAAAGGTTGCCGTGAAGGGAAGATGCAGTGCATCGGCGGTGACCACGCGGACTGCACTTCTTCCGCTTTGATCTTGATGATGCACTAAGCGCGACAGCAGACGCGCGCGGTGCGGATGAAGATCGACAGCAGTAATGGGAGAGTTTGCATTGCGATCGGCGATGGCCAGAGTCTTTCCGCCAGGGGCAGCGCAACAGTCGAGGATATTCGCTCCGTGGCCGACTAGAGCTGCGACGAGCTGCGAGGCTTCGTCCTGAATCACACAGCGGCCGGATCGGAAAGCGGCGGTCTTGGTGATGTCGCCGTGCTGGACTCGCCGCGCGGAGGCGAGGAGAACTCCGGGAGCGAGTTCGATTCCTTCGGCGCGGAGCTGGTCTTCTGCATCGGGATGCCGAAGGCGGATCGCGGTCACGGGCACCGATTGATTGTGACGGCAAATTTGAATCGCGGTTTCGAGTCCATAGGCCTGAATCCAGCGGTCGACGAGCCATTGGGGATGGGCAGAGCGGGCGGCGAGCTCGGCAGCGGAGGCAGCGGTGATGGTGGGCGGAGGAGCATCGACGCCGGGCTGTGCGATGGCAGCAAGCTTGCGCAGAACGGCATTGACGAAGGAGGCGGCGGAGCGTTTGCGGGCGCGCTTGACGAGTTCCACGCTTTCATTGATCGCCGCGCGGGCGGGAATGCGGCTGAGCCAGCGGAGTTGGTAAACCGCGAGGCGCAGTGCGGCAAGGATTTCGGGATCGAGGCGGGAGAGTGGTTGCGACGAGGCTTCGGAGATTTGTGAATCGAGCAGCGAGCGCCAGCGGAGAACGCCCATGACCAATTCGGTTGTCAGAGAGTGATCGACAGACGTGAGCCGGTCGTATGTCTTCGAATGAAGCAGTTCGGAGGCATAAGAAGACTCGCGCTCGACGCGCAGCAGAATATCGAAAGCCGCAGCACGAGCGGGAGAAACTGCTGGTTGCGAGTTGCTGTTTTTGGTTGTCACTGAATTAAGTATGAAGGAGCGATTGCCAGAAAAATCGTGTTGTCTTAAAGGCCGAGCTTTTCGCCGGGCAGCGGGCGATAACCGCGAATAAAGTCAGCGGGGGAAGTCCGCTTTTTGCCCTCGAGTTGCAGTTCGATGATTTCGATTGACGTGTCCTGGCCGCATCCCGCGAAAAGGCGATTGCCTTCCACTTTCAATTCCGACAAGGGCAGCGACCGGTCGACCGCGGCTGCCTGCCATATTTGCAGATTCTTGCCGCGGAACTGCGAGTATGCACCGGGCCACGGCTGGAAGCCACGTAACCGGTTCAGAATTTCCGCTGCGGTATGAGAAAAATTAATGCGTCCATCTTCTTTCTTGAGAATGGGTGCGAGTGTAGCTTGAGCGTTGTCTTGTTTGCAGGGATGAATTGTTCCAGATTGCAGATTCCGCAGCGTCGTGACGGTGAGGTCGGCTCCAAGCGCTGCCAACTTCGGCGCGAGCGTCTCCGCGGTGTCGTTGGGAGCGATGGGGATTTCCTGCTGCAGAAGAATGTCACCGGTGTCGAGGCCGGCATCAATCTTCATCGTCGTCACACCTGTAACGTTTTCTCCGCTTGCAATCGCCCACTGAATGGGTGCGGCGCCGCGATATTTCGGCAAGAGCGAGGCGTGCAGATTGATGTTACCGAGAGGAGGAAGATCGAGCATCCATTGCGGAATGATGCGGCCATAACCGACCACAACGATTGCGTCGGGTTTCAGAGCATCGAGTTGAGCATGAAAGCCGGGGTTGTTTTTGATGGTTTCCGGCTGGGCGATGGGCAATCCCAATTGCACGGCGGACTGTTTGATGGGCGAAGAAACCAGTTCAAGGCCGCGTCCCCTGGGCCGATCCGGTTGCGTAACTATAAGCTGGACGTGAAATCCAGCCTCGACAAGTTTGCCGAGCGTGGGCACGGCGAAGCGAGGCGTACCGCAAAAAACGAGATTGAGACATTGAATCATTGAGACATTGAATCATTGAGTCATTGANNCATTGAGTCATTGAATCATTGACTCAATCTCTCGATGGCTCAATCTCTCAATGGCTCAATCTCTCAATGGCTCAATTCTTCTACCATTCTCCGGCTTTGACCAGCTTGCGGATCTTGCGTTTGATTAAATCGCGTTTCAGTGCGCTGATGTGGCTGATGTAGAGTTTGCCGTTCAGGTGGTCGGTTTCGTGCTGGAAGGCACGAGCCAACAAGTCATCGGCAGTCTTCTCGAAAACCTGGCCAGTCAGATCCTGAGCGCGAACGGTCGCCACCTTAGCGCGGCTCACGTTCTCGCGGAAATCGGGAATACTGAGACAGCCTTCGCTCTGCGAGTGGCGGCCTTCTTTATGGATAATCTCGGGGTTAATGAGGACGAGTTTGGCGTCGGGATCCTCCTTGAAGGTGACGTCAATCACGGCGATGCGGCGGGAGATTCCGATCTGCGGCGCGGCCAGGCCCACGCCACGGGCAGCGTACATCGATTCGAACATGTCATCGATCAGCTTTTTCAGTTCTTCATCGAAGACTGTGACCTGTTCGGCCAGCTTATCGAGGACGGGATTTCCGAATTTCACGATGGGATAGATCATCGGCAATTGTCCATCAGTCATTGTCCATCAATAATTGTTCATCAGTAATTTTCCAGTTGCCGGCGGTAACCGTGGAAGTTGCGCAAGGTCTCTCCCATGGAGTCACCGCCGAACTTCTCGAGAGCACAGCGTGCGAGAGTGAGGGCGGCCATGGCTTCGGCGGCGACTCCGGCAGCCGGGACGACGCAAACGTCAGAGCGCTCATAGGCGGCTCGAACCGGTTCACGAGTGGCGAAATCCACCGACTGGAGTGGGCGCCGCAAAGTGGAGATGGGCTTTAGATAGCCGCGTACACGAACTTCTTCTCCGTTGGAAACTCCCCCTTCAATTCCACCGGCGTTGTTACGGGTACGAGTGAACGCAGTAAAATTCGCGGGCTGGCCATATCCGATTTCATCGTGAACCGCGGAGCCGGGAGAAGCAGCGGCGGCTATGCCGGAGCCGATTTCAACCGCCTTCACCGCTTGCAGCGACATGACCGCGGCGGCCAGCAAAGCGTCGAGCCGTTCGTCCCACTGCGCGTACGTACCCAAGCCCGGTGGAACGCCGTGAGCGACCACTTCGAAGACGCCACCCAGCGAGTCGCCAGTCTTGAGAACTTTGTCGACCTCGTCTTTCATGCGTTGCTGAGTTTCAGGGTCAGCACAATTCAGCAGGATTTCTTCCTGATTGTATAGAGCCTGAATCTGCTCCCAGGGAACTTCTTTCTGCGCGGCGACATTGCCGACGGCAACGACGTGACTTAGAACTTCGATGCCCAGCTCGCGCAGAAAGACTTTGGCGATTGCGCCTACAGCTACTCGCGCCGCCGATTCCCGGGCGGATGCACGCTCGAGGACATAGCGCGCCTCGGGAAAATTGTATTTCAAGGCACCAGCCAAGTCTGCGTGGCCAGGCCGGGGAGACGCTACGCGCTTATGAAGAGCGGGATCGCCTTCGCCAACCGGCAAAGCTTCCTGCCAATTCTTCCAATCCCGGTTGTCGAGCTGAACGGAAATGGGCGAACCGATCGTCATGCTGTGGCGGATACCGGAGAGGATATGGGCAGAGTCACGCTCAATCTTCATGCGTCCGCCACGGCCGTAGCCTTGCTGGCGGCGCCAAAGTTCACGATCCACGAAGCTTTGATCCACTTTAAGGCCGGCGGGCAGGCCCGAAAGGAATGCGACCAAAGCTTCGCCGTGAGATTCTCCGGCGGTGAAGTAGCGCAGCATAAGTGCTCGATTCTACCTGATGCGGAGCCACTCTGGAGTTGCCGGGAGTGAAAGATGGCAACGGCTGGACGATTTGCGGGGAAAGTTGGCGCGTTCCCAGATTTCCACATTTTGCAGCCGGTTCAAATGATTGTTAGAATGGCGGTGCGCGTGTAGTCTCTTCTTCGCTTCGGTTGTGCTCGCCACTTTAGTTTTTGCTTTTGCTTCTCTGGCCAGATAATCAGGAGGAAAACTGTGTGTTCCCCCACGCACATATTGCAAAAGAGATAACAAGTTCTCCGGAAGCGCGTTTTGCAGACGAGCAGCGCGCCAGCGGATCGGCGCCGCGGCAGCAAGGGCGTACTTTGACCGGGCGCGAGCGAGAAGTCCTTACACTGCTGGCCGAAGGAAAAACGGTGCGGGCAGCGGCAACGGCTCTGGGCTTGAGCAGGAAGACTGTGGACAATCACAAGTCCAATCTGATGCGGAAGCTGGGCGTGCACAACAAGGCTCAGCTTGTGATGTGTGCGATTCGGGCGAGGATGGTGAATATTCCGCCCAACCTCTAAGTGGGATCACGGTTGTGCGCAAGCGGCGGCAAGCTCCGCCAGGCTGGCCACCTGCAAGTCCGGATGTGCCGTGGCTGCTTTGACAGCTCCGACTCCGCTCCTGGCCGATGGACGGTTGACCCAAACCGTAGCCAGACCAAGCGACTGCGCTGGGATCACGTCATGGTAGAGACTTTGGCCCACGTGCAAAACACGATGCGCCGGAACTCCGATGCGGCTCAATGCGAGTTCGAAGATCTTCAATGACGGCTTATACGCTCGCGCCTGTTGCGCGGTGATGATCTGAGCAAAGTCAACTTCCAGTTGAGGACGGGTGGCAGCGAAAAGATCGTCGTCCACGTTGGAAATAATCGCCAGCTGAAAGTGGGTTTCAAGCACGCGCAGCGCCGCGATGGTGTCGGGCCAGGGTTTCCACTTTTTGAGGGACTCCGCCAGCGAGCCGGCTTCCTGATCGCCGGGTGCAAATCCAAACCGTTCTCCGAACTGATCAACAACGGAGTGAAGAACATCCCGGTAGCAGCGACACTCTCCCTGCTCGGCGCTGGCTTCAAAATCTCCGTACAACTGCAGGAGCGTAGCATCGTCCGTGTCTTTGCTGTGGGCCGCGAGGATGCGGTTTAGGCAGCGAAGAATGCTATCCTCCCAGTTGATGAGAGTGCCGTAACAATCGAAAGTGAGAATTGCGAATCGGCTAAAGTCGAGCATAGGTAAGCTTCTTCGCCAATGTACTGGAGCATGCGGAAGGTGAGCAAACGAGGGTGCGATGTGCGATTGCGTGCTTTCTGCCCAGGCTGAAAGCATTCATTCACGTCCGGCCTCGATGCTTGCTCAGTCAACACCACGGCAACTCATTTACAATAAAGGAGTTGGCAGCGAAGGGTGAGGTAGTTGGAAGAACAGAGATTTATGCCATGAGTTAATAATGTGTATAATAAGCACTTGACATGATCATTGTATAGGCATATCATGAGCTTATTGTATGTATACGACACGCGACATAGAGAAGTAGTCAGGAGCAGAGCATGCGTCTGAATTTCGAGTTTGCGGATGAACGGGTCGGGGATTTGAAGCAGCTTCAGGCTGAGACCGGCGCCGAGAGCATGAAGGACCTGGTCAACAACGCTTTGAGCCTGTTGGAATGGGCAGTGAAAGAAACGGAAGATGGAAATGAGATCGCGGCGGTCAATGCAGGCGACGAGACATACCGGGTACTGGTTCTACCCTTATTACAACGGGTGGCGAAGAGAAGGGTGAGTCGGGAACCCGCAGCTTCTAGTAAGAATCTTCCTCATGCCGCCCGATGAGCTTTCCGATAGCCGGAAGCGAACGCCGCTTCGCGAGGTCACAGAGACGGTGATGGTGAAGAACTGGGTCACGGCGGTGACTACCCAACAGCAAGTGAAGGTAATCAATTTCTTATTATGGGCGTATGGCGGGCTTCTAACTGCCACGATGCTGGTATTTTTTCTGCAGGGATTCCGGCTCTGGGGATTCTCGTTAGATGTTGGACTGCTTCGGTGGCTTGGCGGAGCGACGGTCGGTGAGATAGCGGGACTGATGGCGCTCACTCTTCGCGCGATCTTTCGTTCGAGATGAGGGTTTGGTTCAGTCCTCCGAGCTGGGATCCTCCGACAGGAATTCTCTAGGCGTAATCCGCACTTCTATCCGCAGAAAGCCTTCCAGGCTTTTTTTTTCGGGCGTTATGGTGCGAGGTTCGGAGGGCAAGGGAGGGGCGGAGCCCTCGACGGGAATAGAGGTCTTGGAGGATAGAAATTTTTCGGCATTCAACAGCGGGCGTCCGAGTGAAGCGTTGTAGCTGGTCCAAGGGCTTTCCAGGTCGGCCTCGCGCTCGAAGTGGGCGCGCATGGCTTCCATCTTGGAGTCCAAGTCGTCCATATAGTGCAGCAGGAGCGCTTCGGGAAACATGGGTAACTTGGGCGAGCCGAATTCGTATTCGCCATGGTGGCTGATGATGAGATGCTCCAGCAGGGTCTTGAGCTCGTTCGGGAAGCCGGGAACGAGCGCGAGTTTGGCCTGCAGCATCTCCAGTTCAATCACCATGTGCCCGAGCAACTGGCCGCGGGTGGTATAGGAAAACGCGCGATTGTAAGCCAGTTCGTGAATCTTGCCGATGTCGTGGAGGAAAACGCCGGTCAGCACTAAGTCACGGTTGACCTGGGGATAGTTTCGGCAGATCAGGTCGCAGGAGCGAAAAAGCGAGACCACATGATCGAGCAGGCCGCCGATATAGGCGTGATGCAGGGTTTTGGCGGCGGGCGCGTTGCGATAGGCTGCCGCGAGTTCCGGGTCAGACATGAAGGCTCGCACCAGCGCCTGGAGATGAAGATTCTGGAACGAGCTGACGAAATCGGTAAGGGATTGCCAGAGTTCGTCGATGTCTCTGGTGGTTTTGGGAAGGTAATCGGCGAATTCAATTTCCGAATCGCCCAACTTGCGAAGCTTGTGGATGGTGAGCTGGAAGCGGTTCTTGTACTTGTTGACCAGGCCTTTGATTTTGAGGAAGTCGTCCTGTTCGAAAGCGGTGAGAACTTCTTCCACGTTGTCCCACATCTTGGCTTCGAGTTGCCCGCTGCGGTCCCCGAGGGTTAGAGCGAGATAAGGCTCGCCGGTCTTCTTAGGTTTGATTTGTTTTGAAACCACCACGAAGTTGGAAGTGATGATCTTGTTTTCGTGGCGGGCACACTCGCTGATATAAAAATCTTTCATTCTCTCCAAGAGTGTAAATCAGAAAGCAGGACGGCAGCGATCCGGGAGGAAGAACAGCCGGGTTTCCTACAGTACGCCGAGGAACTTCTTTTTCTTCTTCTTCAGATTCTTGGCGTCTGTTTCTTTGGCGGCGGCGGTTTCAACCGGCTCGGTTTGGTTCGGACTGCGGCCGGAATCGGCGTAACCTTCCTGGATTTTGATATAGGCCTCTTCGCGCAGCTTGGTCAAATAGGCGCGAAGCGCGGGCTGCAGCTTGTCGAAGTACAAGGCGTTCTGGATTTTATCCGTCACATCTTTAAAGGGAGGAATGCCGGCCACCTGGTGATCGGTAACTTTCAGGATCAGGTAGCCTTGCTTGGTGCGGATCACGTCAGTGATTTCACCCGACTTCATGGCAAACGTTTTGTCTTCAATTTCCTTGGCGAGAGTTCCACGCTTGAATACGCCCAGGTCGCCGCCTTGTGCCGCCGAGGGACCGGAAGAATTCTTTTTCGCGATATCGTCGAAGTTCGCTCCGGCGCGGATCTGCTTGAGCAAATCGTTGGCCTTGGTCTCGGCAGCAGCCAGAGCGGTGGCCTCCTCAGCCTGTTTGGCGGCCTCAGGGTTTGCAGTGTCGCTGCCGGCGGAGTTGGGATCGGCAGCGGCGTTCTCTGTGGTTTTATCTGGCCCGGATTTAGCTGGCGCCGGTTTGTCGGCTACTTTTGGCGGAGCGATCAGTATCTCGCTTAATCGGATCGATTCCGGCTGTTCCATCTCCTGCTTATGCTCGTCGTACCATTTTTGCTGCTCTTCGGTGGTGATGTTCAGGTGGGAGCCGACCTCTTCGCCGATCACTTTTTGCGTAATGATCTGGTTCCGCATGTTTTGCTTGAAATCCTCGTAGGAAATGCCCTGGGCGGTTGCGGCCTTTTCCAACTCCTCCATGGTTTCCAGCTTCATGTCCTTGCGCATCGCGTCGAGGCGCTTGATCAAGTCCGTGTCGCCGGTGATGCCCAGGTCCTTACCTTTTTCAAGCAGCAACTGCTGGTCGATGAGGTCGCGCAGGATGTCCTTTTCGCGTTCAGCAAAAAGCTTGTCGGCGTTGTTTGGATCCTGCTGTTTGACGTCATCTTTCAGCTGATCCTTGCTGCGGAGGAACTCCGAGCGGGTGATGATCTGGCTATTCACGCGCGCGACAATTTCTTCGACGACCTGAGCGGCGGCGAACGCCGGTACAAGCGACAGACCTAGGAGTATCGGAACCAGTCTCTTCATAATATTTTCGGTGGGCCGCCACGCTGCCTGGGCTTGCGGGCGAAAGTGGGCTTTGGCCTTTTCGGTATTTTACTACTTCAAGGTGGGCAGGAAGCCACTTTTGAAGAGATATTCTGCAGATCAGGGGCAGATTACGGAGTTCGCACGAGAACCAGGGCGGTCATGTCGTCCGGGACCAGCGGCTCGCAGGTGAACTCGCCCACGGCATTCAAAATTAAGCCGCAAAGGGCTTGAGGATTATAAGAATTGGCGGCACCCAGCCGTTCTTTTACGCGTTCCAAGCCGAATTCCAGATCTTCAGCCTGCCCGGCTTTGCACTTGCCCTCAACCACGCCGCGCGAAACCAGCTGAAGAACCGCCCCTTTTTCCATACCAACCGTGGGAGCTTCGCAGACGGCGTGTGAGAACAGGCCGAGCGGCAAGCCGGTGGACGGAAGTTCGACCATGCCAGTGCTGTCGCGCAGGAGCCCCGGCGTATGCCCGGCGTTGGTGTAGCAGAGGGTGCCAAATTTCTCGTTATAGCAGCCCATGAATGCCGGGCAGGAGTGAACGCCCCCCGCGGCCTCCATCAGTTGGCGGTTGAGCTGAAGACAGAGCATCACCATGGCGTCGGATTCGTTGACGTCGGAGGGGGCAAACAGTTCGGAGCCCAAAGTGCGAAAAACCTTTTGCGCGGCCGAGAGGATGGGCTGATTGTTCTCGCGGCGCCCAGCGACATCGAGCAGGCCGAACAAGATTCGTTCCGGGCTGACCCGCAAAGAGTCGTAGAAATCGCCGGCGACTCGCGCTCCGTAGGTAGTAGCGGCAATCTCCGCACCGTCGATCACGGGAAACTCGGACGGGACGGGCTCTACGGCTGGAACAACTTCGGGGACGCGGGAGTGGAATAGGGGACACATTCGAAGGGAACTCTAAAAGCTGAAACTAGCATAAGCGATGACGGCGGGCAAATCTCAGGAAAATCGTGCAACCTGCGGACTACATCCGAATCCAGTTGTTAGTCGCCGTACTTGTCTGCGAGGTACTTGGCGACTTCGGATTCGAGTTGGCCGTAATCCGAGTGGATGGTGGCGCGCAGTGCGGCCTCGGTGGAGTTGCCCTGGCTGAGGAGTTGCAGAATTCGCTGGATGTCGCCCATGCCGTAAGTGTCGTTGATGTAGGTAACCGCAGCCAGGGATTCCGCGTAGGCCAGGTAGGCTTGACCGCCAGAAAAGCGGAGAAAACTTCCCTCCAGCACATTCAGCGGAATATTGTTTTGCGATTTGAACAACTGAGCCAATTGCCGTCCGTCACTGCCCAGGGATTTGGGTTCCATAAACTGGGCGATGCCTTCGTGCAGCCAGGGCGGACAGCGGCCAGCGGAAAGCTGATTGATGAAGGTGTGGGCCAGTTCGTGCTTCAACACTCGCGCCAGCTCAGGCGTCATGGAGTTCAGGCCATTGATGGGGATACGAAGCTTGCCGTCATTGAGCGCTCCCGACCAGGAAGGAGCGCGGGTTACATCAAAGAAAGCTTGCTCGGTGTAGAGCGTTACCAGAATGTTGTCCCGTGGTGGCGTGCCCAGATCGCGGGCCAGGTCATCGTAATCGGATTCGAGGGCGGCCAGGATTTGTTCACGGAATGATTCCGAAGTCTGCTTGCCCTCGTAGTGCAGGACGAAATGGCCGCTTTCACGCTGGGCGAAATCGGTCTCGACATTTTGTTCGCGCTGCGCTTTTGCCAGATATTGCTGGACGGCGGGATCGGGACGCAACTCGAGAGAATGCTTCCATGAAGCGACCGCGTCGCGGGTGTGGTCCGAAGCCTGTTGCGCGTAGCCGAGCACAGTGTAGGCATCGGGCGAGTTAGGAGACGCGCTCACCGCGCGCTGGGCATAGGAGAGCGCCTGCGAAGGGTTTCCCGTACGCACCAAAAGGGCCGCGTAGTAAATGAGAACGGTAGAATTTTCCGGCTGGAAGTGGAGAGCGTTTTCGAAATAGCGGCGGGCTTGGTCGATGTTGCCGTGGTCGAATTCAAATTTGCCGGCAATGAATTCCGCGGTTGCGCTCAACTCGGCATTGCCTTTGCCTTCAAGTTTCGAGAGGGCTTCGGGGTCGACCTTGCCGTCCTTGACAATTGTCTTGGGCAGGTCGCCCTCGGTGGCGAGGCTGTCGACCGGGGTGAACACGGGAAGATCCCCGGCACTCTTGTTTGCCCCAGAAGATGCAACGCTGGCGGGCATGCCACCGGCCTCGACCCGTTCCACCGAACTCTTCGGTATGGCATAACTGTCGTCGCCGATTTCGTATTCGTAGCGGTTGCCATTTTCGCGGACATGATCGGCGAGGATGGTGCGGCCGTTCTTCAAATGGATTGTGTCAGCCGATGCCGCGGAGGCCAACACCATGCAGAGCATTGCGAAAGTAGTGACACGAAGCCCCATTGAAGCGCATTCTAACAACTGTGGGCACCCACTCCTACGTGACGAAAGTGTCGGACAGATTCACACGCGGCATTGCGCTGGCTGTTTTGCTGGCAGTTTTTCCGTGGACGCCAGCATTCGGCGCTCAGGCAGCGCCAACTCAAGCGGAGCCGCACCGGCCCGGACCTGCAGAGTCGCTCTATCTGCAACTGAGCAGTATCGGCCTTGATAGCACGCGGGTTTTCCGGGTGCGCGACAGCTCGATCGATCGATCCGCGGTCCACATCACTCTCGAAGACGGCACCATTGCGTTTACCCGGGACGTGCTGGGAAAAATCACCGGGGCATTTTTTGAGGGCGATGGAGAAGTGCTGCTGGTGCCGCGCGACGACGTGGAACGGCGGTCGATGAGCCTGTTTACCGGGATGGCGATTCTTGAGGAGCGATTCACGACTGCTTATTTCCGCTTCAATGACAATACAGCGGGTGAATTGCAGCCTGGTCTGAGGGCGCCGGAGGATGCGGCGGGCTTTGTCAGCCGATGGGACGAAATGGCGCGCGATCTGGCGCAAGTGGACGCCATGCGATTGCTGGCGACTTTCAGCGAAATGCTTCCGGCCGCGGACGGAAAGGTCTTCAAGGATTCATCCGCGACGGGGGCGGATTCAACCGATCACCTGCTGCATGCGCGGCTGCAGGGAAACACGCTTGGCGTCTTCGACATTGTTTACGATTCAACCGCGGGAGAACAAGTGGAGGCGGGACAGGCCAAGGCTGCCGGGAACGGAGCCGTCGATTACGACGTCTGGACTTCATTTTCGGTTGGAGAGTCTGGCCCCACCCGCCCGCCTCTGGCGCAGACTCTGCAGACTCTGCCCGCACAAACCGAGTCGCGCGAGGATTCGATTTTCGCGCGCAGTTACGTCATTGACGCGCAAGTGAAGCCTCCTAAAGAACTGGATGCGGAGGTGAAGCTGAATCTCGAAGTGGTACGCGACCGATCGCAGTTTCTGGTCTTCGAATTGTCGCGTTTTCTGAAGATTCAAAGCGTAGAACAGGACGGTCATGCTGTGGAATTCATCCAGAATCCGGCGGTCGAGGGCACGCGGCTGGCACGGAGCGGGAATGACCTGGTGGCGGTGATTCTATTGGAGCCGGCACGCAAGGGACAAAAGATCGGACTGCGCTTCGTTTACGGCGGAGAAGTGCTGGCCGAAGCCGGCAAAGGCTTGCTCTACGTGGGGGCGCGCGGCAATTGGTATCCCAACCGCGGACTGGCGATGTCCGATTTCGATCTTACCTTTCATTATCCTCCGGGCTGGACGCTGGTCGCGACGGGTAAACCGACGCCAGTATCGAAGACAGTGGCAACGCCGGTGCAAGGTTCTACGCAGGAAGTTTCTACGCAGAACATTTCTACGCAGAACGTTTCTATGCAGAACGTGGAGGGCGATCAAGTGGGACGCTGGGTTTCGGAACGGCCCCTGCCGGTTGCCGGATTCGATCTGGGCAAATATGTTCGAGGCACCGCGCTGGCGGGAAATGTTCACGTTGATACCTACGCTACGATCGGGGTCGAACGAGACTTTCCGAATACTCCGGCGCAGATTGATCCCGTACCCGAACCATCGCGGCATAAAATTCCGCCGCCTTTGATGATGCCGCTTCCGCTCTCGCCTGCACGGAATGCGGCTGCAGTGGCGGAGTCTGTGGCCCGGGCGATTCGTTACTATTCCGACCGACTCGGTCCGTTCCCCTACAGCAACCTGGCATTGACACAGCTTCCCGGGCGGGAGAGCCAAGGATGGCCGGGGTTGATTTTCCTGTCTTCGTACGCATTCCTCTCGCCAGAGGAGCGCCGGGAACTTCACGTGAATCCTTTGGCCGAATTAATCGACCAGCAGGTTCCGGCGCATGAGGCAGCGCATCAGTGGTGGGGAGACCTGGTCACCTGGAGCACCTACCGCGATCAGTGGTTCTCGGAAGGCTTGGCAAACTATTGTGCATTGATGATTCTGCAAGAGAAGGACCCGGCGGGTTTCCGGCAGATCATGGAAAAATATCGGCAAGATTTGGTAACCAGGAATAAAGAGGGCAACCTGCCCAAGGATGCCGGCCCGGTCACCTTGGGAAGCCGTCTGTTCTCGTCGCATTTTCCAGGGGGCTACGAAGCCATCAGCTACGGCCGAGGGACGTGGCTCTTCCACATGCTGCGCTGCATGTTGCAGGATGCCGCCGCGCAGGATGAGGACAAAGAGAAAGATAAACGAACAGGTCCGCGTCCGAACGAGGGCGAAGATCCCTTCGTGCAGGGTCTGCGCAAATTTCGCGAGCGGTACGAAGGAAAAGCGATCAGCACCCGCCAACTGCTGGAGGTTTTCGCCGAGTCTCTGCCACCATCATTGCGTTATGAAGGGAAGGCTTCGCTGGACTGGTTTCTGGATGGTTGGGTGAACGGCACTTCATTGCCGCGGCTGGAGTTGCACGGCGTAAAGTTTACAGCGAAGGCGAACGGCGTGGTCGCGACCGGGGTCATACGGCAGGAGGATTCGCCGGATACGTTGGTGACATCCGTTCCCGTTTATGCGGTGATATCCGGGAGGGCGCCAGTATTGCTGGGCCGCGTGTTTGCCGATGGGCAGGAAACTTCATTTCACTTATCCGCACCTGCGGGCACCCACAAGCTTTTGCTGGATCCAAACGAAACCATTCTGACCAGCCCAAAGCGATAGGCGGACGAAGGCTTCCGCGAGCAACGGCGGGAGTCTCCGCGTTTCCCGCATTAGGAATCGTTCCCGCGTGGAGGTTCCGGAAAGGGCGAGCTAGTTCTCAGGATTATTTCGCGGGCATTTCATGGTTCGTGACTAAGTGATGAGTTTTCTTTGGTTTGAAAGTTTCTGAATGGGGAAGAATGGAATGGCTGACGATGTGCAGTTGATTTGGCGTGGCTTGTGGTTTAAGGGGCGAAACCAAGTTGAATTTTCATGCCAGAGCTGAGGATGCAACGCCGGAGGGAGCAGAGAATCTGTCGGAGCTTGCGGCGGCATTCTCCTGGGAAGCGGCGATTGCCGCGGGACTGCCAGACACCTGCGCGAGAGGAGGGAAAGAAACGATTCTGCTGGTCGAAGATGAAGCGTTGGTACGGAAGGCAACGGGAGAAGTTCTGCAGTCGGCGGGCTATAAGGTCGTCATTGCGGAGAGTGCAGCGCAAGCGTTAGAGGCTTACCGCGAGTCTCCCGTGCCAGTGGATTTGCTGCTGGCTGATGTCGTGATGCCCGGAATCAGCGGCCACGAACTGGCACAGCAGTTCTTCGTGTTGTATCCACAGGTTCGGATCGTGCTGATGAGTGGCTATATGGAACAGCTCGCATTGTGCCAGCTCTCGCCTTACCGGAAGGAGTACCTGGCCAAGCCTTTTTCGATAGCGACGCTGTTGCAACGAGTGCGCGAGGTGCTGGATAGGGATCCATTCGATTTTGGCGCATCGGCCTAGCTCACGCTGGCTTTGCGGTAATGGGTAGCGTGGAGAATTTCGTGGGGAATCTGGGAGAGCGGCACCACCCGGTCAAGGATACGCATTTCCGCGCAAGCCCGAGGCATACCGTAAACGGTGCAACTGGGCTCATCCTGACCTACGGTGAGACCGCCTTCGCGATGGATGGCGCTCATTCCCTGCGCTCCGTCCGATCCCATGCCGGTCATGATGATGCCCATGGCCAGCGAGCCAAAGGCGGAAGCGACCGATTGCATCATGATGTCGACGGAGGGAATATGCAACTGCTGCTCGGGTTTGTCGGAGAGACAAATGAGGGTGCGCGAACTGCTACGCTCCACCGTCAAATGTGTTCCCGCCGGAGCGATGTATACCACTCCCGGCAAGACGGGCTCGCCATGCGCCGCCTCACACACCGAGACGGCGCAGAGGTTGTCCAGCCTCCTGGCAAATGGAGCGGTAAATCCTACAGGCATGTGCTGCACGACCAGAATGGGGACGGTGACATCCGCCGGAAGAATCGGGAGAATGTCCTGCAAGGCCTTGGGGCCACCGGTCGAGATGCCGAGAGCGACGATGGCGGGAGAGAGCGATGCTTCACGCGTCGGCATGGCCGCTGCCCGGGGAGGCTTTCGCGGGACGATGGGAGGTTGGTGAGCATGCCGCGATTCCGCCGCCGCCCTGACCTTGGCAATTAAATCAACCTGAAGGTGGAGAATGTCGAGCGAGGCGGAGGAAAGTTGTTTGGGTACATAATCGTCGGCGCCGGTGTCGAGACACTGCACCCGGTCTTCGACCCGGCTGCGCAGCGTGAGCACCAGCACCGGCAGAGTGGGCCGCTTGAGGCGCAAATGGCGCAATACGGCCACGCCATCGACGCGCGGCAGATTCAGATCCAGAATCACCAGGTCGTAGTCGATCTCGCTGCCCATGGCGCGCGCCCGCTCGCCATCCTCGGCCACATCGACCGTGTAGTGTTCCGCCTGCAATCCCTGGCGCACAAAACTGGCGAGCGCCGCATCATCTTCCGCAATCAGGATTTTCATAAGGAGCCATTAATTACAGTGTGATTCTAATTAGAGGAAGCTCAAACGCAGCCGAAACCGTGCGCGCACAAAAGGGAGTGTTTCCGGAAATGGAGTGGAGGGNNAGGCGCGGGCCTCTGGATGACATTTTGCTTCGGCACCAAAAAAGTTTTTGCATTCTGCGATGAGTGATGTAATGCTGCGAACGGAGAAAACCGGCATGTGTTTCTCAGCCACAGCGAATTTCGTAGGCAGCGGCGTCCTGGGCGCAATCGGCGTCGTTACAGTAACGAAGGTGAAGCATCGGCGGGAGGTGTTGTTTGCGTCGTTGCCGGTGCTGTTTGCTATTCATCAATTCATTGAAGGATTTGTGTGGCTGGGGCTGGACGGTTATCTTTCGCCGGCGGTGACGCATGATATGGGGGCGGCGTTTATGCTTTATGCGCAAGGACTGCTTCCGTTCCTGTTGCCGCTCAGTGTGGTGCTGTTCGAGCCGAATGCCAGAAGCCGCCGGCGCATGTTACCGTTCCTCGGGATCGGGGTGGGCACGGCTCTTTATATTCTGTGGGCGTTGACGGCGTTCCCGACGCAGGTCTATGTGAAGGGAAACAGCATCGTCTATATCAATCAAGCGACCAACAATATGGCGGTTGCGATCTTCTATGTGATTGCGACCTGCGGATCGTTATTTTTCTCGCAGATCAGAATGATGATTATCTTTGGCGCGGCGAATCTGGCGATTCTTCTGATTGTGATGGAGTTCAAGCGCTACGCGTTTACTTCGTTGTGGTGCGCGTATGCGGCGATCGCGAGCGTGATCATTCTCGTTTATTTCTGGCGGAGCATGGAGCAGCGGCCGTTTGTTTACGCGCGACCCATCTAAGTGCGAATCGATTTCGGAGGGCCTACGCGCGCCGGGGCGGGCGGCGCATTAGATTCCAGGCTTCACGGTAGCCTTCATAGTGATAGAGGTCGCGCTTGGGCTGACGCACGGGACAGAGCATCAGGTCATGGCTTTTGGTTTTCAGAACCACGGATGAAGGGATGACGTACCAGGCGTTTTGGGGAATCACGTAGGCGGCGAAGAAGTCGACGGTTTTGGTGGAATATTGCGCGCCTCGGCGGTTGGGTTTAAATCCACATTGATAGCCGTTGCCAAGGCGATAGCTGGTCGACTTAACTTGCATCCGTAAAAACTCCCGGCCGTGCTCGACGCCGACGTCGTAGGCGGATGAATCTCCCCAGGGCTTTAAGACTTTGAAGCCCATGCGCAGCGCTTGCGCGATGAATTGCGCTTCCACCCACTCGCCGCGCTCTTTGAAATTCTTGAAGTCCTTGCATTTTGGCATAACTGCGCCCCTCGTTTCGCCCAAAAGAAAAGGCGCGGCCCAGGGGCCACGCCTTGTTTTCTTAAAGATTTAGTCTATAGATGTATTATATCACATTGGGAGGGGCGAATGGGACATTTTTGCAAATATATTTGGTGAATGTTCTCAGTGACTTGAGTGGGATTGGGTGGTGTTTGCCTATTGACAGGTTTCGGCGGTGGGTGGAATTCCGCCGCTTTCGTTATTTTTCCACTTGAGATCACAGGAGAAAATGAGGCAAGGGCACAAATCGTTGCATCCCGGCACGGAACTTTTTGGTTCGATCTCATTTCGGCGCCGGTATCCGCTGTGCCAAAACCTCAAGATAGGCTGCAGCATCGTTCCTGTCCAAGGCTAAAGGATTAGCGGTGGCTTGCGCGAACCGCTGTTCTTCGAGTTTGTCGAGGGGAATTATTCCCGGCGGCGGGAGGCGCTGAAGCAGTTCTTTCCTCAATGAGTCCGCAGTTGCCACCAGATCTTTTAGCTGTGCGTCGAACTCTTCGTCTGCCTTTTCGTATTTGACTTGCCATTGTTGCTGTATTTCCCTAACGCCTTTTTGGTCCTTCTCGTCTTTGTGCCGCTGTTCATAATGTACTTGGTCTTCCCACTCGAAATTATGAAGGTTTTGCTGCCTCGCATCGCGTTCATTCTTCCAGTCGCGTAGTTCGCTAGCGACCACAGGGGCCTTAGTGATAGCCAGCAATTCGCGTGATAGATCGTCCGTCTTGAGTTGTGCAGCTTGCGCTTTGGCCTCAAGATCATGAATCATTTGCGGATCGTGCTTTTCTCTCGCTGCCTCAATTCTCTGACGAAGGTCAGCCAATTCGGTTTGGAACACGGCAAGTTGCGGAGCGGCTCTCGTGGCAAAAGTCGCTAAAGTACCTGTGTTCGTTACTAGGGAGCTAGTCTGAGTCAAGAGTTGATTCGTTCGCGCAAGCGCGTCCCCCACTTCGGATAGAAGTTGACTGCTGGTTCTCTCGCTGTCGTGCCGTGCTCGAACGTCAAAATAGAATCCGACGAATCCGGCCGCTATGCAAACCACCGCAAGCCATTTCCTGTACTTCGGAGTGTCTTCTATTTTCTCGGCCAGTTTGGGGAGTGACATCACCACACCCAGAACGATGAGCAACACATTGACAATTGCGGGAATGACGTAGGGCACCCATTCCCGCAACCAGGGCCAAGCAGCGTGTATGCGTGACATAGCGTTCCCCATCCCAAGCATTCAATAGCCTTGGTAACGAGGGGCATTTTACACTTACAATGATTAGACTCTTCCATTTTTCGTCCTCTGTGTCCTTTACCAAACAAGAGTGGCATTGTTATCTCATCCCCCGTTCACGGGCGTCTGTGACGAATGACAGAAAACACAGAAAATGATTCAGCTATTCAACTCAAAGCTAACTAAGGGACATCCGATAAACCCATTGATATTTTTCCACAGGCTAAACTGTTGCTTATCACAGACGCCAGATTTAAGACCATGCGATAAACGTAGTGGGGATTTGTTTCCCGTCACGGTGTTCCGACTATTGCATTTCGGCCCGAATCTGCGTCAACTGCATAATCATCAACGGGGCATTTTCCCGGGGAATATTGGGTAATGATGTCAGCGACTTAGGTCGGATCGGGTGGGGTTTGCCTATTGACAGGATTTGGATCATGGACGGAAACGCGGCAAATGGTGCATCGAGGCCGAAATCCCCGTCCTGTCTCTGCAAGGGAAGCAGGACAAGGACGGGGCGCCCGCGTTATGGGTGGTAGGAAGGGACGGGACGTCCCCCATTTGATGTGCTGATTGATAAAGCCGCAGCAACAAGAAGTCGGAGCCGTTCGGTAGTGGCTTCAATGTGAAAAGTGGCGGATGTGTGCGCACGGGAGATCCCTCGGCTCGCTGGTGAAGACGCGGGCCTTCGGGATGACGCCGGAAGGTGCCGCGGTGGAAGATTTCAGATTGGGCCACTACCGAAACGTTCTGTGGGCTTGCAAATTTTTTTGATGAGGTATGCTCGTCCGTGTTTCACGTTACCATCGTAAGGCGAAACCCAGTCACCTCGTCGGGCATCCTTACGTATATGAAATCTGAACGCAAACCGCCGCACGGCAGTAGGAGCCAGGACTTGCGATTCACTATCGAGACCGAGTTGGAAGATGATGGCCGTTGGATTGCGGAAATATCACAGGTTCCTGGCGCGTTGGCCTACGGGACTACTAAAGAAGAAGCTGTGAATAAAGCATATGCGATAGCGCTTCGATCGGTTGCGGACGACGTAGAACACTCGAACGAAGCTCCGCCTGACACGATCAGCCTAGAGCGCAATATTGCATGAGTGAGTGGTCGAGCAACAAAACTCGAATCGTTTACAAGGCCCTGCTTCGGATTGGGTAGACGTATCTTCGCCAGGTGGGCTCCCACAAAAAACTTCGTCATCCAAATTTCCCCAACTATACCTGGTCATTCGGCGACGGCGATGAATTAGCGCCTGCGATGTTGGCACGCATCAGCAAGAAAACCGGATTGAAGCCGTCTGACCTGTGAGGGAGATTTTGTCCTAACGCGGAGCGGGGATTATCTTTCCGGCCTTTGTCTTGCGGCTGGTTTCTATCGTGGATTTTGGAGCTGGTTTCGATGCCGCAGTTGGAGCGTCAAGATCAAAATCCCCGCCCTGTCTCTGCAAAGGACGCAGAGACAAGGACGGGGCACCCGCGTCTTAGGTAGTAGGAAAGAGCGGGCCATCCCCCCCACTTCTCGCAAAAGACGCGAGAAATGGGGCACCCAGACGCTCTCGTCGTTCCCCAGAGGCTCTCGTCGTTCCCCAAGAACTCTCGTTACGGAGATGGAGGTGCCGCGCCGAACCCTTTCCGTCAATTACTCTTTGCCGGGCTCCGGATATAACCTGAGGGGAACAATCGGCAGACGTGTGTTCGCGCATCCCATGTTGCAAAAAATCGTCAGGGGCAAACTCCGATGAAGTCGCTGCTGACTCCAGCTATATGGATTGTGGCGGTGGCGATCCTGTTGCAGACGGGGGTGATCGCGCCGAGTGCGGCGCTCATCACGTTTGCGCTTTATGCGGCGTTAATTGCGGGACTGCTGATCGCGTGGCGATTTCACTCCAGCCGCATCTTCTTTGCTTTGCTGGTTCTGTTTCTTGCGGAACGGGCAATCTCCTATTTTTCTGCCGGGCATATAGCCGCCAGCGGACCAGGAAGTACAGCGCTCGCGGCAGCCGGATTGCTGTTGCCGCTGGACTTTGTTCTGCTCGCACTGGCGCAGGAAAAGGGATTCACTTTCTCCAGCGTCGCGCCTGCAGCGTTGATGCTGTTTGTCGAGTCCGTCATCGTCGCGGTGCTGTGCCGGCCCGATCCGCTGGCGAGCGCGCCGCGGGGTTGGCATCATGCCGCTCCCCCGGATTTGCCTTTCGCCACACTGATAGCGTTCGCGGCGGCTGGGATTGTTCTGCTCATACGATTTCTGCTGTTCCGCAAGCCGGCGGAGAGCGGACTTCTCTGGGCGCTGGCCGCAACGGCTCTGGCGCTCCGCTTCGGAGGCGTGGGACGCATTCCCTCGGCATACTTCGCCACGGCGGCATTCATACTGGCGGTTTCGATGGTCGAGACTTCCTACCTGCTGGCTTATCACGATGAGCTCACAGCGCTACCTTCGCGGCGGGCATTTCATGAAGCGTTGCTGCGGTTGCAGCCTCCTTATTCGATCGCGATGGTTGACATCGACCACTTCAAGCGCTGCAACGATACGTACGGGCACGACACCGGAGATCAGGTGTTGCGACTGGTGGCATCGCGACTGGCGCGCGTGACTGGCGGAGGACAGGCTTACAGATGTGGCGGGGAAGAATTTGCCATCATCTTTCCGGGCAAGACTACAAAGGATGTTTTGGATGATCTGGAAGATTTGCGAGGGCGGATTGAAAGCAGCAGCTTTCGGCTGCGGGGGCAGGAGCGACGGCAGGAGGAGCGCGGTCCGGACCGGCGGAATGCGCGGGCGGGACGGACGCGGGGACATGCCATACGGCAACTGGCGCGGGCTCCGGCGGCAAGCGAGCTTTCGGTAACGGCCAGCATTGGAGTGGCGAGTTCTACGGAGAAGAGTGCGTCGCCGGATGAAGTGGTGAAGGCGGCGGATAAAGCGCTGTACCGGGCGAAGGATGGGGGACGGAACCGGGTGGAGACGGCGTTGGCTGGGCGGCGGGCGCGGAGCAAAACGGCGGACATTGCGTGAGTGGCAAGCGGAACAGCAGATTCCCTTCGGCAAGCTCAGGGCAGGCTCTCGCCGTTCTCGCCGCTACGAAAGGCTCGGAATGACTAAATTTAATTTGGGGGCCGGACGGTTTTAACGTAGGGCCCAGACGCCACTTCAGGGCGGGAAACATGGCGCCCGGGCTCGTACGTTTTCGCAAGCACCACAGGCCGTGCGGTCAGCCCGCGGTAGAAGGCGGGATTGAGCTTTTCTTTCCGGAGCCTGCGCAGGCCGGACACTTCAACCGGATAAATGCGACGCCCTGGGACTTACCGCTAATGTCCACCGGCGTGGCAACGAATCCGGTACCGCCGCAGCGCGGGCAGTCCGTTGGAGCCACTCGTCCCCCTCAGTTGCAATGAGTTTTTCACCAAATCAGGCTGGCCGCGCGAAAAAGTGATTTGTGTTACGAAATCCGAACAAGCGGGCCGGAGGCAGGTGCCTAGGGGCCGGCAGAGCTGTGGGATGAGGCGCCGGGGCTACGGTCGAGTGGGCCGTTTTTCTGGACTCCATGGCCGAATGATTTGATACTCGAAGCATGGCCGGGCGGAGCGCATCCGTGAAATGGATATTTGTGTTCGCGGCAGCATTCTGCGCGCCGGCGGCGGGTCAAACGTCTCCGGAACAGGCTTCTTCGGAGCATAGTGCCATGAGGGAGAAACTCACGGTTACGGTCACCGATGAAAACGGGGTGGCCGTGCGATCGGCGCGGGTGCAGTTACAAGCGGCACCCCCTGCAGTTGCTTTGCGCTGCGAAACCGACTTTGTAGGCCACTGCGAATTCAGCAGCGTTGCTTCCGGAGCTTACGAAATCCGAGTGGAGAAGACGGGCTACTACGCAATATCCGAGCCCAATGTGCAAGTCGCCGTTACGGGCAATGTGGACGTGACGCTAACGCATCAGCAAGAGGCGCGTGAGGTGGTGAATGTTGCGGAATCCCCTGAGGCGATTGATCCGGCGCAAATTTCTTCCATGGAAGAACTCAGCGGAACTGAGATCATCGAGATTCCCTACCCGGGGCAGCACGATTACCGCAATGCCCTGACCTTCATTCCTGGAGTCACGCCAGATGCTTTTGGCCAGCCGCACGTGGCGGGCGCCGAGAGCTACCAAACGCTGCTTTTGCTGGATGGCTTCAACGTGACTCAGCCAACCAACGGCGCGCTTGTGGTACGGACGAGCGTCGACTCGTTCCGCTCGATCGCGGTGACCCCAAGCCGCGAGCCGGCCGAGTTTGGCAAGGGGTCGGGCGGCGTGATGGACTTGAACACGCGGATGGGCAATGATCGCTTCCACTTTCTGGCGACTGATTTCATTCCCGCGCCGCAGGACGTGAAAGGAATCGAACTTGCGAACTGGACGCCGATCTATACCATGTCCGGACCGATTCGCAAGGGGAAGATGTGGTTTATCGACACGCTCGACGGCGAGTACGACAATTTCATCACGAAGCAACTGCCGGACGGCGCCGACAGTGACCATGTTTGGCGCATTGACAACCTGGTGAAGGTGCAATCCAATCTGACGAACCGCAACATCGTGACCGCCAGTTTTTTGTCGGATTACTATCACGATCCAAACGCCGGAGAAGGGGCTCTTAATCCTCAGGCGACGACACCCACGGAGGTCGAAACGGCGTACATCGGTTCGCTCAAAGACCAATACTATTTCCGTGGCGGGGCGCTCGCGGAAACCGGATTCGGCGTGGATCAGTACAGCTTGACGCTGACTCCGCAAGGGAATGCTCCGTACATCGCGGGGCCGCTGGGAGCAGGAGGCAACTACTATTTGAACGAAAACGCGCTGGCCCGCAGGGTGCAGGGCTTGGCGAATCTTTATCTGCCGCCGCATGAGTGGCACGGCCGGCATGATATTAAATTTGGCGCGGACCTCGATCGTTTGGATTACGACGCGCAATTTCTGCGCAAGCCGATTTCGTTTACCCAGCCGGGTCCGCTGCAGCCTTGTCCCATCGAGGCGAACGGTCTTCCGGTGGTGCCGGCGACAACCTGCGCGCGATATTCGGTGTTCTCTGGAGGCAATTATTCGACCATCTATAACGTCGAGGCCAGCGCCTATGCCGAGGATCGCTGGCTGGTGACGAATCGTCTACTCATTGAGCCGGGGGTGCGTCTGGATTGGGATGAAATCGTGCGGACGCCTTTGTTCTCGCCGCGTCTGGCGGGGACGTACATTCTCGACAAAGAAAGCAATACCAAGATTTCGGCGGGAATTGGAATTATCTACGACGCAACGAACCTGGGTTTGATCCATCAAGCGCTGGAGGGGCAGAGGATCGATTACTTTTTTGATGCAAACGGGTGTCCGCAAGACGCGAATGGCACCAGCGTTAATTGCGTAAACCTGCCGCTGGGGACGCCGGCGCCCACCCCGGTGCCCGTGCCGACCACGTTTATGGTGAACCGGAGCACGCTCGACGCGCCGCGGTACTTGAACTGGAGCCTAGGGCTGGAGAAGAAATTGCCGGCTGCAATTTTTCTGAAGCTGGAGTTTCTGGAGAAACGCGGCGCGCATGGTTTTGCCTACAACACGTTGAACGGCGCGGTGGATGGCAACTTTTTTCTGGAGAACGGACGCGACGATCGTTATGACGCCTTCACGGTCAGTTTGCGGCACCGCTTTCGACAGCATTATGAGATCTTCGGCGCCTACACGCGCTCCCGCGCAACGACCAACCAGGTATTTGATTTCAGTCTGGACATTCCTTTATTAAGCCCGCAGCTCCCTGGTCCCTATCCGTGGGACACCCCCAACCGTTTCGTGGGATATGGCATTGTGCCGTTTTTCACACTGCCCCTCATTCACAAGTCCGACCTCGTCTATTCCGTCGAAGCGCGCACCGGCCTGCCCTTCAACGCGACCACCGAGCAGGGAGAGATTTACCCGGGCACTACTCCAGAAACTTTCCGTCTTCCTACTTACTACACCCTCAATCTGCAGTTCGAGAAGCGCATTCATCTGTTCGGACGTTATTGGGCCGTGCGCGGGGGTTTCGACAACGTCACCAATCACGCTAATGTATCTCTAGCAAACGGCGTCATCGACCCTGCGCATCCGGTCCCGACGTTCATCGACGACAACGGGCGGGGATTGACCGGTCAAATCCGATACCTGGGAGGACGGTGACGATTGATCCGTTATCGTCTTCGGCTGGAATTTCGATTGAGCCTGGAGCAGCCAGCATTACGACCTTTCAACTTTGTGTATGCTGATGGGCGGAATTGAACTTCCATTCGCCGGTGGCGAGGCAGGGAGAAATTGAGTCGGAGTTATGCTGATCCATCCCGATCGTTTGTTTCCCGCCGAGCCGGGCACGCGAAAGATCGCCAGGACGCTCTACGAGTGTGTGCGAGAGTTGCCGCTCGTTAGTCCTCACGGGCATACGCAGGCGTCATGGTTTGCGAGGAACGAGCCTTTCCACGATCCGGCAAAACTGCTGGTGCAGCCGGACCACTACATTTTTCGCATGCTCTACAGCCAGGGGATCACGCTGGAAGATCTGGAGATTGGGCAGCCAGAGCTTAAGAATCCGCGGAAAGTCTGGCGTATTTTCGCCAGTCATTACGAGTTGTTCCGGGGAACGCCGACGCGCCTGTGGCTGGACTTCGCGTTCCAGGAGCTTTTCGGGCTGGAGCAGAGACTCTCGGAAAAGACCGCCGATCTTTACTTTGACGCGATCTCAGAAAAATTGCGGACACCGGAGTTTCTGCCGCGAGCTTTGTACCAGCGGTTCAATCTTGAAGTGCTGGCGACCACGGATTCTCCCCTCGATTCGCTGGCCGAGCACAAAGCCATCCGCGAATCAAACTGGAAGGCCAGGATATTACCGACTTTCCGGCCGGACCCGGTGGTCGACCCTGAGTTTGATGACTTTTCCGAAAACATTTCTAAGCTGGGCGAGAAGACCGGGGAAGATACTTCGACATGGAAGGGTTATCTGAATGCGCTGCGAGTGGCGCGCCTGCGCTTTCGCGAACTGGGGTGCACCGCGACAGACCACGGGCACCCTACTGCGAGCACCGCGAACCTTCCCACGGCAGAGGCAGCGGAATTGTTTCGCCGCGTGATCGCCGGCAAAGCGGATGCGAAGCAACAGGAACTTTTCCGCGCCCAAATGCTGACAGAAATGGCGCGCATGAGCGTCGAAGACGGGCTGGTGATGCAGATTCATCCGGGGAGCGTGCGCAACCACAATCGCAAGCTCTACGAGCGATACGGCCGCGACGTGGGCGCGGACATCCCGATGGCGACGAATTATGTGGAGGCGCTCCGCCCTTTGCTCGATCAGTTCGGCAACGAGCGCGAGCTGACGATTATTCTTTTCACGCTGGATGAATCGGCTTACAGCCGGGAACTGGCGCCGCTCGCCGGGCACTATCCGTGCCTGCGGCTGGGGCCGCCGTGGTGGTTTCATGACAGTCCGGAGGGAATGATGCGTTTCCGCGAGCGGGTCACCGAGACGGCGGGTTTCTACAACACGGTGGGTTTCAACGACGATACCCGAGCGTTCCTTTCGATTCCCGCAAGGCACGATGTGGCGCGACGCATGGATTGCGCCTATTTGGCAAAGCTGGTTGCCGAGCATCGGCTGGAGGAAGAAGAAGCTTTGGAAGTGGCGCAGGATCTGGCTTATCGATTAGTGAAGAAAGCGTATCGACTGTAGGAGCGCGGCGGACAGAATGCCTTTGGACAGCCCAGCGGAGCGCGGCGCATCTCTTACTGTACCTCCCAGCGTACCTCTTAACGTGCCCCCCAGCACCAAGTTGGGGCGTGTGCGCTGGACGGTTTGCGCCATGCTGTTCGTCGCCACTTCGATCAACTACATGGATCGGCAAGTGATCGCGATCCTCAAGCCCACGCTCGAACACAGCATCGGCATGACGGAGGTGAGTTATGGCTACATTGTGGACGCGTTCCAGATTGCTTACGCGATTGGCCTGCTGGCTGCCGGCCGGCTGATCGACAGGCTGGGCACGCGCATTGGCTACATGCTGGTGATGGCGGTATGGAGCCTTTCCGCGATGGGCCACGCGCTGGCCAGCACGGTGCTGGAGTTTAGTTTTGCGCGCTTCTTTCTAGGACTTGGCGAATCGGGCAACTTTCCCGCCGCGATCAAGACCGTAGCGGAATGGTTTCCGAAGGGCGAACGCTCACTGGCCACTGGCATTTTCAACTCGGGAGCAAATGTTGGAGCGATCCTGGCTCCGGCAATCGTGCCCTGGGTAACGCTGCGCTGGGGATGGCACGCGGCATTTCTGACGACTGGCCTGTTCAGTGTGCTCTGGATTCTGTGGTGGTTTCGCTATTATCGTAAACCCAGCGATCACGCCACGCTGACAGCCGGAGAACTGCGGCACATCTATGAGGAGGCGGCCGAGGAGATGGGGCCGTCTCCGGTGGTGCCCTGGCGGCGTTTGCTACGCTGCCGGCAGACGTGGGGGTTTACCATTGCGAAATTTCTCACCGATCCGATCTGGTATTTTTATTTGTTCTGGCTGCCGTCGTACTTCAGCGCGAAATTCAATCTGAACCTTTCGCACCTCGGATTGCCGCTTATCATTGTTTATAACGTGTCGGCCATTGGCAGCATCGGGGGAGGCTGGTTGCCCGCGCCCTTCCGCCGCATGGGAATTCCGACCAACTATGCGCGGCTTACGGCAATGCTGTTGTGTGCTTGTATGGTGGTTCCCATCTACACGGCCTCGGGCGTGAAGTCGGTGTGGACGGCCATTGCGCTGATCAGTATTGCCGCGGGCGCGCACCAGGGTTGGTCGGCGAATCTCTTCACCACGTCGTCGGATATGTTTCCGCGCCGCGCGGTAGGATCGGTGGTGGGTATTGGCGGGATGGCGGGATCGGTGGGCAGCGC
The DNA here is from genome assembly GCA_003164855.1 of Acidobacteriaceae bacterium. Taxonomy (GTDB): domain Bacteria; phylum Acidobacteriota; class Terriglobia; order Terriglobales; family Acidobacteriaceae; genus Sulfotelmatobacter. The sequence goes on along the minus strand of PLUI01000247.1, from coordinate 17,501 downwards.
GCTTTTTGCGTTCTACGCTGGCCACATCCTGCAACTGACGCACAGCTATGCCAGCCTTTTCGGCATCGCGGCCAGCGCTTACCTGCTGGCTCTGATTATTTTGTGTCTGCTGGCTCCCGGACTGAGGAAGGTGGAACTCACCGCATGAGTCTTTACTGCGCGACGGGCGGGGTTGAAACCGATCTTTCTCCGGACGATCTATCTCTGGATGAGTTGCGCGAGCTGCTGGTGGAAAGTCTGGCGCAGCTTGGGGAACGGAAGAGAGTGCTGGTGGTGCCACCGGATGGGAGCCGCGTACACTCGCGCGCGGGCGAGCTGACGCGTTACGCATGGGAATATTATCGCGATCGGCTGAATGCAGTTCTGCCGGCTCTGGGCACGCATGCGGCGATGCGGCCGGAACAGATCACGCGAATGTTTGGAGCTATTCCGCAGGAGCTTTTTCGCGTTCACGACTGGCGAACCGATGTGGAGACTTTGGGGGAGGTTCCGGCGGAATTCATCCACGAGCAATCGGAGGGCAAGCTGAACTATGCGTGGCCGGCACAAGTGAACCGGCTGATTGCGCATGGGGGCTTCGATCTTGTTCTTTCGATTGGCCAGGTTGTGCCGCACGAAGTCATCGGCATGGCCAATTACAACAAGAACATTCTTGTGGGGACGGGAGGACGTGAGAGCATAAACCGCAGCCATTATCTGGGCGCGGTTTACGGAATGGAGCGCATCATGGGGCGCGCCGAAAACCCGGTGCGCAACGTTCTCAATTACGCGTCCGATCATTTTTTGCGAGACTTGCCGATTGTGTACGTGCTTACCGTGGTGGGACGCGCGGCAGACGACCGGCTGGCAGTGCGCGGCCTGTTCATTGGCGACGACGCCGAGTGCTTTCACCGCGCCGCCGCGCTAAGCCTGAAAGTGAATTTCGAAATACTGGACGCGCCGATTCGGAAGGCGGTGGTTTATCTCGATCCGCAGGAATTTCACAGCACGTGGCTGGGCAACAAGGCGGTGTATCGCACGCGAATGGCGATGGCTGACGGTGCGGAGCTGATTATTCTCGCGCCCGGCGTTAGGAAATTTGGCGAAGACCCGGCGATTGACGGGTTGATCCGGAAATACGGTTATCGCGGAACTCCGGCTACGCTGGCGGCGGTTAGCGCGAATGGGGATCTCGCGGGTGACCTGAGCGCGGCCGCTCATCTCATCCACGGATCTTCCGAAGGACGGTTCAGTATCCGGTGGTGCCCCGGACATCTCAGCCAGGAAGAAGTCGAAGGCGTTGGTTATGAGTATGGCGATTTGAAAACCATGCTGGCGAAGTACAACCCGCAGAGGCTTCACCACGGATATAACCGCGTGGAGGGCGAAGAGGTTTTCTTTATTCCGAATCCGGGGTTAGGGCTGTGGGCGTACGGCGGTAAATTGTCGTGATAAACAGAAACTGACCTGGATAGCGGAGGCTAGCGTGGAGTACACACGGCGCGCGGTGCTTGCGGGCTTAGGACTGGCAGGGCTGGGTGCCACTATGCCGAGATTCGGCAAGAAATCCTCGGCGTCCTCGATCATGAATTCGCTAAACCTCAATTCGCGAATTATGGATCCGGCGGCGGAGGGCGCAGGGAAGTGCCCGTTCCGGCTGGCGGTGATCAACGACGAGATCACACAGGACTTCGAGAAGGCATGTCAGATCGTCTCTGGTGATTTTGGTCTGCGTTGGATCGAGCTGCGTTCGATGTGGAACAAGAACGTGACTGCACTCGACGCGAAACAAGTGGAAGATGCGAGGAAGATTCTCGGGGAACACAAGCTGCGAGTCACGGATATTGCGAGCCCCCTGTTCAAGACGGACTGGCCGGGGGCTCCGCGGTCAGCGCAGAGCGAATCGCGCGACCAATTCCATGCGGAGTTCGACGCCAGCGCGCAGGATAAGCTGCTGGAGCGTTGCGTTGCGCTTTGCAAATCTTTCGAGACGGACAGGATTCGCTGTTTCGACTATTGGCGGCTGGATGATCAGAAGCCGTACCGGGCGGCAATCAATGCCAAGTTGCGGCAGGCTGCGGAACGCTGCGCTAAAGATAATATCGTCCTGCTGCTCGAAAACGAGATGTCCTGCAACACGGCTACGGGCGAAGAAGCGGCTGCCGTGCTGAAGGCGATTCCGAACAAGAATTTCATGCTGAACTGGGATCCTGGAAACGCCGCAGCCATTGGAAGCAAGCCTTATCCGACCGGCTACGATTTACTGCCGAAAGATCGCGTGGGGCACTGCCACTGCAAAGATGTGCTGAGCAAGCCGGATCACAAATACGATTGGGCTCCGGTAGGTGGCGGCATGGTGGACTGGGTTGGGCAACTGCAGGCTTTGCAGCGCGATGGCTTCCGTTACGGGCTGAGCCTGGAGACGCACTGGCGCGGGGCAGGGACGCCCGAGGCCTCCACGCGAATCAGCATGGATGGACTCAAGAAGACGCTGGCGAAGGCTGGAATTTCCTGCTGATTACTGGCTGCGGCGAGAAGATCGGTTACAGGAGAATTTTATGGTCACACGACGTGAGTTTCTGGATGCACTGGCGGTGGGCGCGGCGGGACTTGCCGTGGGAACTACGGCAAAGAGCTATGCGCAAATCATGGGGTCCAACGACCGTCTCAACTTTGCGGTGATCGGTCTGAATGGACGCGGCTATGCACATCTTTCGGCGCTCAAGGCGAACCGGAACGCCGCGCGCCTCTCACATGTTTGTGACGTAGACGGCAATATTCTTAAAAAGTTCGCCGACGCTGCGCAGCAGGAGATGGGCGAAGCTCCGGCGGCAGAGAAAGATTTTCGTCGAGTTCTCGAGTTGAAAGACGTAGATGCGATCACGATCGCTACTCCTGACCATTGGCATGCGCCGATGGCAATCGCCGGATTGCAGGCGGGCAAGCACGTGTATGTTGAGAAGCCATGCAGCCACAATCCGGCGGAGGGCGAGATGCTGCTGCAGGCGCAGCAGAAGCACGGCAAGCTGGTGCAGATGGGCACGCAGCAGCGCTCTTCACCGCACACGATTGAGATCGTGGGGAAGATCCACGCAGGAATTATCGGCAGGCCTTACTTCGCGAAAAGCTGGTACGTCAATACGAGGAAGTCGATCGGCGTCGGCAAAGAAGCGCCGGTGCCGCCGCAGCTTGATTGGGATTTGTGGCAGGGGCCGGCGCCGCGGCGTCCTTATAAAGACAATGTGCATCCTTATAACTGGCACTGGTTCAAGATTTATGGCACCGGTGAAACGCTCAATAACGGTACGCATGAAGTTGACGTTTGCCGGTGGGCGCTGGGCGTCGACTATCCGAAGCGAGTTACTTCGTCAGGCGGCAGATACCAGTTCAAAGACGACTGGCAATTTTACGACACGCTGGTGACGAGCTTCGAGTATGACGACGCAGTGATTTCATGGGAGGGCAAGAGCTGCCAGGGAATGAAGTATTACGGGCGCGATCGTGGTTCGACCATCATGGGAACCACAGGGACGGTTTTGATCGATCGCGATGGATACGAGATCTACGACCTCAAAGGAAATAAGACAAGCGAATTCAAAGTCGGCGGTAAGACTGAATCTTCCGATCTGGTTGGCCGCGATTCCATGACCGACGCTCACTTCGCGAACTTCATCGCGGGAATCCGCAAAGGCGAGAAACTCAATGCTCCTGTCGCTGTGGGCAACGTTGCGGTCACGATGCTGCAGCTTTCGAACATCGCGTGGGAAGTTAATAGGGAATTGCATCTCGACACGAAAGACGGGCGGATTCAAGGCGACGCAGATGCGATGAAGATGTGGGGGCGCGAGTACGAGAAGGGATGGGCTCCGCATGCCTGACGACTTGCCAATCATCAAAAATGCTGTCTCCCGCCGCGATTTCGTTCGCTCCGGCGCGCTGGTTGCGGCAGCGTTCGCGGCTCCGACCAACGTCTTAGCACAGATTCAAGAACGGCCGTCGTCGGCCGATGCGTCGCCGNNCTGAATGTGTTTGCGCTGAATGCGAAGGACGTCAAAGATCATCTCCCGATGGATCCGCAAGAAGAGGCGGTTGCGCTGGCAGATTACGCCGCGGCGGGCATTAAGCTGCACGCCGCCGGAGCCATTTATTTCGCGAAAGATGAGGATGCGGATATCCGCTCCAAGTTCGAATATTGCAAGCGAGCAGGGATCAGCGTAATTGTCGCCGGCGACCCTGCGCCGGAAACTCTGCCGCGAATTGAGAAGTTCGTCAAGGAGTACGACATCCGCATCGCGATCCATAATCACGGACCCGAGGATAAGTTGTGGCATTCGCCTCTGGATGTATTGAAGGCGGTGAAGGGCATGGATCCCCGCATCGGGTGCTGCATCGACGTGGGGCATACGGTTCGCGCCGGAACCGATGTGGTGCAGGCCATTCACGAAGCCGGCCCCAGGCTGTTCAATGTTCACATGAAAGATCTTACGAACTTCGAGAGCAAGGAAAGCCAGGTCGCGGTCGGAGACGGAATCATGCCGGTGCGCCGGATGTTTGAAGCGCTCATCGCGATGAAGTATAGGGGGTTCGTCGATCTGGAGTATGAGATTCATCCCGACGATCCGATGCCCGGCGTTATCGCGAGCTTCGCTTTTATGCGGGGAGTGCTGGCGGGTATGGGTCTGGCTCGCCAGGGCTGAATGCGGTTTCGAATTAGCCGTAGATTCCCACGGACGTTGGCGTTATCGTTTATCGTAGAGTGCTACGCAATACATTTTACGCAGTACATGGAGGGCGTCATGAGCAAACGTTCATCGGATAAGTCATCCAACAGGTACCGTCATTATTGGTTGCGATTCCGTTGTCCAGCTGGAACAGAACGTGCAATTGGCGCGGGAGTTCGCTCCGNNTTTCGTTTTTATGACCGAGCCTAGAAGGGAATTGCGTTTGAGGCTCAGCCTAAAGATTTCTCTGCAAGCCACGGGCGCCGATGATTGTCAACTTCGCTGAGCGGGCGCACAACCATAACTGGGAACTGGACCCGGTTACCAGGTCGTTGCTCGATACGGATTTCTACAAGCTGCTGATGCTGCAGTTTGTCTGGAAGCATTTCCCGAAGACTCACGTTTCGTTCTCGCTCTTCAATCGAACATCTGCGGTCCGTCTGGCGGAGTTATTTCCGGTGCAGGAGATCGCGCAGCAGATGGAGCACGTCCGCAAACTCCGCTTTCGAAAATCTGAACTGGTCTGGCTGGCGGGTAATACGTTCTACGGCCGCCGCGGGATCTTTGAACCGGCGTTTCTGGAATGGCTGGAGCGGGATTTCAAACTGTCGGACTACTCGCTATCGGTGAAGGATGGCCAGTTCCAACTTTCTTTCGACGGCTTGTGGACCGAGACGACGATGTGGGAACTCTATGCGCTCTCTATCGTTGAGGAACTAAGAACAAGGGCCAGCTTGAAGAGACTGAGCGAGTTTGGTCTCGACATCCTGTATGCCCGGGCGAAGACGAAGCTGTGGAACAAGATCGAAAGCCTGCGCGGGGTTCCCGGTCTTAGTGTCGCGGATTTCGGAACGCGACGCCGGCATAGTTTTTTGTGGCAGGAATATGTGGTCAGCGCCATGGCTTCTAACTTGGGGCGTGGGTTTATCGGAACCTCGAATGCTTTTCTTGCACACAAACATGATCTGGAGGCGATTGGCACCAATGCGCACGAAATCCCGATGGTTCTCGCTGCCTTGGCGACAGATGACGATGCGTTGAAAGCTTCGCAATACCAGGTGCTGGATCTGTGGCAGAGGACTTACGAAGGGGCGCTCAGGATCATGCTGCCTGATACTTTCGGAACTACACAATTTCTGGAAGGCGCGCCGAATTGGGTGGCTGATTGGACGGGCCAGCGCATCGACAGCAAGAATCCATATATAGCCGGCGATGAATATATCGAATGGCTGAAGGCCCACGGCCGAGAGCCGCAGGACAAACTGATCATCGCGTCCGACGCGCTCGACGTTGACGACATACTCGGTCTGCACGCCTATTTTGGAGGAGTACTGCAAGCGGGCGCGAGCAGCGGGGATTTCCGCAGTGCAGCGGATTTTCGCGATCAGAAAAAGTGGGCTCCAGGCCGCCGGATTCGGTTCAGCGCCGGCTGGGGTACTTTGCTGACCAACGATTTCCGCGGCTGCGATCCCAGCGGCGGCGGCGGATTTGATCCCATTAGTCTGATCTGCAAAGTCTCCACCGTCGAGGGCCGGACGGCGGTCAAGCTCTCCGATAATTATGCGAAGGCGCTGGGTACGGCCGCCGAAATCGAGCGCTACCGGCGAGTGTTCGGCACGGCCGGAATCACGAACGCTCCGTTGGTTACGTGAGCATTGGTCACGTGAGCATGCGAATTGGGTAAGATCCTCGTGCTCCGCAGGCGGATGACTTCCATCCAGAAGGAGGATCGCAAATGGCGCAAATTACAGTCAACTTTACATTCCACAGCGGCGTAAAGCGCCAGCTATTCAGCAATGTTCGGCTGTCCGGAAGCTGGGATGCCAGCGGAGAATTTTCCAATCAATGGACAGACGTGGCGATGGCGGCCACACAAGATGGGACTGGCTGTGACGCTTTCAACGCCACTGCATCGTTCGATTCGGCCCAGACTGGAACCATTTTTCAGTGGGGCGTGGTCGCCGATATCGCGGGCGCGCCGAATACCTGGGTGGTGGCAACTGAGGTGCCCGATGAAAATTCGAGCCAGCGGTATCGAAGCTTTACTCTGGCGGCGGGTGTAACTCAGCAGGATTACTGGTTCGCAACCGGCCGAAGATTCGGCGCGGAGAAATACGTTCCGCCGGGATCGGCGACGACGGGGATTCGCTTCGCGGTGTGGGCGCCGCATGCCCAGAACGCCGAGGTGGTCTTTGCCCCGTTTGCCCTGGCAAGCGGCACGCCAACCGGCTATATCGCTGACGATGGCACAGGTGTGGATTTGTCAGCTGAGGTGGTGCCACTGGTATCGACAGGCGGTGGCGTTTGGGAAAGTAATATCGCAAACACTCCCGGGCTCGCCAAGTTTAATAGTTACATGAATCGCTTGTACATGTACCGGATCACTAATGAGCAAGGTGAGCTGACTTATAAGGTCGATATCTTCTCCCGCAATCAGGTGGGCCGTGGAGGAACCAATCCTGGAGGCGCTCATTACGCAGGTTCTTATCTGGATCTGGATGGGATCGTAAGTTGTTCGGTAGTTTCCGATCCCGATCAAGTGACAAAGGACTTCGACGATACGGGGATCGTGAAGCAGACGCTGATTCCGGAGGAAGAGTTTTGGGCGAGCGAATACACGGCTGGGAAACTGCCTCCGCAGAACATCGAGAATCTGATCATCTATGAATTGCACGTTGGTTCGCTTGGATTTCCATCGACTACTTCCGGAACCTTTGCCGATGCGATGGCGTTTGTCGACAAGTTGACGGACCTGGGCGTGAACGCGGTGGAGCTGTTGCCCGTGTTGGAATTCGATGGCGATCTGCAGTGGGGATACGGGACGTCTCTGTTCTATTGCCTGCAGACGAGCGCGGGCGGTGGGAATCAGCTGAAGCACTTCGTGCGCGCATGCCACCAGCGTGGCCTCGCGGTCATTCTGGACGTGGTCTACAACCACTTCGCGACCAGCGATAACGAACGGTCGGAATGGGGATACGATTCGGACCCGAATGTCGCGCCGCAGGATAACGTCTGGTACTGGTATCAAGGGCAGCCGGCGGACTATCCGGGAAATCTGGCGGGGGGATACCTGAACAACGGGTCATCCGGTTACACTCCGCGTTTCAGCGAGGAGAATGTGCGCCAGATGTTCACCAGCAGCGCGGCGGCGCTGCTCGACGACTTTCACATCGACGGGCTACGCGTGGATTTGACCGATGCAATTCATCAGAACAACACACTGAACTGGGATGGATCGTCGGTGGCGAGCGCGAATAATTATGGGATCAAGTTTCTGCGGGAACTGGCGCGAACGGTGAAGACGGTGAATCCGGCGGCATTCCTGATTGCAGAGGATCACACGGGTTGGAGTGCGATGACGCAATCGCTCGATCAGGGAGGGGTGGGATTCGATGCCGTTTGGTACGCCGATTTTTATCATCACTTAATTGGCGACGGCAACTACGGCGACAGCTACGCGAATCTGCTGAAGAATGCAGGTTACGGCACGACGGCGCCACTCAACATGGACTACTTCACCGGCGCGTTGCTGGCTACGCAATACGACAAAATCGTCTATCACGAAAACCACGACGAGGCCGGTAACGATGCCAACACCGAGCGCACCATCGTGACGGCGGTGAATTATGCGCCGCTGATTGGCGCCACGCGGACCTGTGCCGAGGCGCGCAGCCGTTGGGTTTTCGGCCTGTCGGCGCTGTCGGCGGGAACGCCAATGTTCTTGATGGGCGAAGAAATTGGCGCGGCGAAATATTTCACGTACGACGCTTTCTTCTTGAATAAGGAAGATTTGATCGGCCAGCGCACGGGGGACGGGCAGTTTTTGTTTCGCTTCTATCAGGACCTGATCCGGCTGGTGACAGGCTCTGCGGCGGCACGGTCCACGGCACTCGATGTCATCTACCAGCACGACGACAATCGCGTCATCGCTTTCACGCGCGGCTCGCCTGGCCAGCAGTTGCTGATCATGGCAAGTCTGAATGACACGCCCTTCGAGCAGGGATATCTCATCGGTACTGATTCGTGGCGGCTCCCGGCGGGAGGATGGCAGGAGATTTTCAATAGCGACGCCACCGTCTATGGAGGGGCTAACGTAGGCAACGGCGGCGCGACGTTGCAGGCGAGTGGCGGGCAGATAAACGCGATCATCCCAGCGCGTGGGTTCGTTGTACTCGCGAAAGTGGGCTAGGAGCTGGCGAGTGAACTACACGGTCTCGGCATCAGTGTTTTGTATCTTGCGCTCCAGATGTCTGCGGTTGAGATGAATTGTTCTGCAAGCTTTCGAACTCATGCATCTCACGCTGGGCGTCAGCGGTCTTTCCTTGTTTGCGATAAAGCGCTGCCAGGCCAAAGTGCGCTTGCGCCGCGAGCGAGCTTTGCTTCTCAAGGGAAAGAAGTTTGGTCCAAGCCTTCTCGGCCGCCGGGGCATCACCTTCGAGCGAAGCGGCTTTCCCCAGTGCATAGAGGGTTTCCGGCATATCCGGCAGCAATCGATCCGCCCGCAAAAGTTCCAGGCGCGCCTCATGCGCTTTCCCTTGCTCGAGCAAAGCTTCGCCCAGACGGTAGGCGGCTTCAGCGTTGCCGGGCTGCAGTTTGACTTGCAGGCGAAATTCTTCCTCCGCTTTCGGCCACTGGAAAGCTCCGGCATAAACTTCGCCCAGCGCGAGATGAGCTTCGGGAAGGCCGGGCCGCAGGCGCAAGGCTTCCCGGTATTCCTTTTCCGCGTCCGGCATTCGGCGGAGCACGAAGTAGTTTTCCGCCATGGCCTGGTGCGCCCGGGCGGAATCAGGATAGGCGGCCAGCAGGGTGTCGATCGATTGTTTGGCCAAGAGGCCGCTGGCGCGGCCCAGGTAATACAGAAGGTCGGGATCATTGGGATGTGCGGCCAGCGCCGCCTGTAGATTGGCCACCGCTTCCGGGAGTTGTCCAGTTTGAATCTGCGCAATGCCTAACGCAGTTTTATCGGGCGAAATTTGCAAGTGTGAAATCGCTTCGCTGGCATAGCCCTGGGTGAGCAGCGCGTAGCCTAACAACTGATGAGCCGGCACCAAGTCAGGGTTCAGTTCCAACGCGTGTTTGAGCTGCGGGATCGCAGATCCGTAATCGCCATTTTCCATGTAAGCCTGGCCGAGGCTGACGAAGCCATCGGGGAATGCGGGATCGAGTTCGGTAACTTTTTTGAACTCTCCGATGGCAACTTCGAACTGGCGTTGCTTGTCGGCCGCAATTCCGGCTTGCATGTGCTCGGCGGCCTGCGGCGATGCGATCTGCCAGGCGAACCACAGAATGAATAGTGTGCGGATCAAGGTTTCTCCGGCTCACGCACTTCCAGAAACTGATCGGCGTGAACGTCGTTTAAGGTCTGGTGAATTCCGGATGGCCAGGCGATTTCCACTTTTGCTTTCTCAGCGGAGCCGAGTCCGAAATGAAGGCGTTTATCGCTGGCGGAAAGATAACTTCCGGAAGAGGTGGCGAATCTTGTCTGCCCATTCACTTGCACGCGGGCGCCGAATCCATCCCGATTGCTGCGAGTGCCGCGGAGCGTGATCACGAGCCAGTGCAGTTTGCCGCCGCGGTTCATAAATATTTGAGGATGGCCGCCGAGCGTTGTCATTACCACATCCTGCCAGCCGTCATTATTCAAATCGCCGAAAGCGGCTCCACGCGCGGCAGCCGGGACCGTACTTCCGGAATCGGCGCGCTCGAAGCGTCCATTGTGATTCATCGCTAACAAAGGCGGTTCGAGATAGTGAAGCGAAGGGTCGATTTGTTCTACGTTGTCCAATACATGGCCCTGGGCGACGAATAAATCTTTCCACCCGTCATTGTCGAAATCTTCCAGGCCAACGCCCCAACCTGAACTTCCGCTGGAGAGTAGACCGAGACCGGTTTCCAGACTACGGTAGGTGAACGAACCGTCACCATCATTGTGGTAGACGCCGTAAATTTCCCTGGGCAGCTCGGTTACGATAACGTCTGGCCGGCCGTCGTTGTCGTAGTCCTGGAAGACTACTCCCATGCCTGAGAGCCGGCGTCCATCCTGGGAAAGAGCCGTGCCAGCTTCCATGCCGACTTCCGTAAAAGTGCCGTTGCCGTTGTTATGAAATAAATATTGCTGCATCCCATCGTTGGCTACAAAAATGTCGGTGAATCCGTCGCCATCGTAGTCGGCAAAAGCCACTCCCAACGCACGTCCTTTCTTGGCGGCGATGCCGGAGCGCTGACTTACATCGGTGAAAGTGCCGTCGCCATTGTTGTGATAGAGAATGTTGGTGGTGGAGGGAAACTCTTCCGGCGGGCAATAAGTATGATAGTTGCCGCCGCAATCTTTGTTGTGTTTCGTATCCCAGTCCATGTAGCGAGTTACGAAGAGATCGAGTTTCCCGTCATTATCGTAGTCGAAGAATCCCGCTGAAACTGACCAGCCGCCGCCAGCCACGCCGGCTTTCGCGGTTACGTCGGTGAAAGTGCCGTCGCCATTGTTGTGATACAGAATATTTTTCCCGTAGCTGGTGACATAGAGATCGGGATAGCCATCATTGTCATAGTCGCCGACGGCGACTCCCATGCCGTAGTTGCCGTCGCCAGCGTCGGCGAGGCCGGCTTCCTTGGTTACATCCGTAAAGCTGCCGTCTTTATTTTGCCGGTACAACCGATTCCAGTAGCGCGGGTCGTGGCGATCGAAATTCTCCGGCGTTTGCATGGGGCTGGTTACACGCCCACCGTTTACCAGGAAAATGTCCAGCAAGCCGTCATTGTTGTAATCCAGGAGAGCAACTCCGCCCGGCATAGTTTCAATCAGATACTTTTGCGGAGTTGGCGAATTCTGCAGCGTGAAATCCAGGCCACGGGGTAAATTGACATCGAAAATTGGCGCAGAGAGAGCCGTCGCCCAAAACGCCAGGGTTAGAAAGCAAGATAACCGAAACAAAGATACCCGAAACAAAGTGTTCAGCAACTTGGAATTCCTTCAGGAGCCCAGCTTATCGCGGGAATGCCATATCGCGCATCCTCTCGGTCAGTTTTTTTTGAACCCGTGCGCATCGCAATGTAAGGTTGCCGGTTCACTGGGCGGACCGGCTGGGCAGACCGGGCATCTATTCGATGAGGGTTACGCGAGCCGCCGTGTAGATTCGCGCTCTACGAGCTTTGGCGGAATCAGGATTTGTTGCGGGCGTATCGGGCACTTTGATCCGATGCGCGCGATCAAGAGTTCGGCCGCGAGCACTCCGATCCGGCAGGTTCCCTGATCAATTGTAGTGAGTGGAACCGACAGCACGTCGGAGTAGCGCACATTGCCGGCGCCGACGACTGCAATATCCTGGGGCAATTTCAGGCCTGCCTCCCGGATCGCCTTCATGGCGCCGATGGCTACCGGGTCGTTGTAACAGAAGACTCCATCCGGAAGAGGCCGCACTGCCAGCAGTTGCCGCATCCCTTCATATCCACTACTATCTCCGTGGCCGCCGGAAACAATGTAATCCGATTCAGGACGAAAGCCACCTTTCGCCAGCGCCCGGCGGTAGCCTTCCATGCGCTCGGCAGCGATTCGCACTTCGGGACCGCGCAGGTGGGCAATGCGGCAACAACCCTTAGCGATGAGATGCTCCGTTGCCAACCTGCCAATGGCATGATTATCGACTCCCACGAAGCTGGCCCTCAGACCCGCGATGGGGCGGTCAATCAGAACATAGGGCGTCTTGCGCTCTTGCACCCTTTTGAAAACATTCAGATGGCTGGGCGCTTGCGAGGAAGCGATAATCAATCCATCGACCTGGCGAGCCAGGAGAGAGTCAATCTCGCTGGCCTCCAATTCAGGGTCTTCCTCGAAAGATGAAATCACCACGTGATAGCCGTGGGGCCGGATGGTTTGCGCCACAGCCCGGGCGATCTCCGCGAAGAAAGGGTGGGCGAATTCCGGCAAGAGCAAACCGATGGTATAGGTGCGGCGCGTCACTAAACTGCGCGCGACCCAGTTCATCTGATAATTCAGTTCCTTGGCACGGCGCAGCACGCGCTTGCGCGTGTCGTCGCTAATGCGTCCCTGGTTTCGCAGCACCTTCGAAACGGTTACCACTGAAACCTTCAGATCCCTGGCGATATCCTGCATGGTCGCGGGCATGACCGGGAAGCATAACACTGTTTCAGGGTTAACGATTATTCAAAAGGGATTTATCCATTTTCTACTTGACAACGGTCGTCCTGGTGGATAAAAATCGCGCACTGTTATTTTGGGGCCAGTTGTGGGGAAATTTCTGCAACAGAAAGAGTCATCTATGCCAAGTCGCATACTGTGGAGCCTGCTCGTCGCGTTCGCCATCCTCGTTGCCACCTCTAGTTCACTCTTCGGACAAAACACATATGGCTCCATCGCCGGCGCAGTTACCGATACGTCAGGAGCTTCGATCACGGACGCCAAGGTAACGTTGACGAACCTGGGCACACAGGAAAAACGCACGCAGTCCAGCGGCGCCGACGGGCTGTTCAACTTTGTGAACCTCTTTCCCGGCCAGTACCGGATTGACGTGCAAAAGCAGGGGTTCAAGCACTTTGTGCGGGCTGACGTCACGGTAGACGTGCAGCAGAACACGCGTGTCGATGCCGCGCTGCAGGTCGGCGAAGTAAGTCAGGTCGTGGAAGTGACCTCGGCGACGCCCTTGCTGCAGACCGAGAGCTCCTCGCTCGGCACCGTGGTCGATCAGCGCGAGGCCAACGAGCTGCCGCTGAACGGCCGCAACATCTTTAACCTGACGACGATCACTCCGTCAGTGATTCCGCAAGGCAGCACGGAAGGTAACGTCGTAGGCAAGAATCCGTTCGACTTCGCCAACTACCAGATCGGCGGCGCCTTCGCCAATGAGGGTGCGGAGTATCTGGATGGTCAACCCCTGAATATTGGCTACATCAACCTGCCATTCCTGGTTCCGACCCAGGACTCGATTTCGGAGTTCAAGGTTCAGGACAACAATCTTGGCCCCGAGTGGGGCAAGTTTGCCGGCGGCGTCATCAACATGAGCACCAAGTCCGGAACCAACACCTGGCACGGCGAAGGGTATGAATACCTGCGGAATAAGGTTTTGAATACCAACGAGTTCTTCAACAAGGTTGAGGAACTCGATGCCGGCACAGCGAACAAGCCGGTGCCATTCGTGCAGAATCAGTTTGGCGGCGCAGTTGGTGGAGCGGTCATCAAGAACAGGACGTTCGTTTTCGGCAGTTACGAAGGGTTCCGGCTGCGGCAAGGCACGCCGTTTAACACCACGGTCCCAACGCTCCAAGAACGCCAGGGTGACTTCTCCGACCTGTGCCTCACGGGATTCAACGGCGCTGGGCTTTGCAATGATGGGGGCGGTACTGTCCATCAGATCTACAATCCGCTTACAGCGACTTCGTTAACGTCAACCCGCACACCGTTTCCCTTTAACTGCATAGCGGATAACACGACTTTCTGCCAGACGAACGCCCCGGCGGTCGGTAACCTTATCAACCCGACCTCTGCTTATCTGTTGGGTAAGCTGGAGGCCGATCCGACGACCGGAGGAACGGTGCTTAACTTCCTCCAGTCGGGCAGTACGGGCGGCGATACCGACGAATACGTGGCCCGTGTCGACCAAACCATCACTTCAAGGCAGACTCTTTTCGGTCGGTTCACCTATTGGAAGCTGCTGAGCTTGTCGCAGGATCCATTCAAAACCGGGCTGTGCGTGGACCGCTGCGCGGAAAACACAAACAGCAAGAGCCTGGCGCTCGGCTATAACTTCGCAATCAGCTCCAATACCATCTTCAACCTTAACGCCAGCATCAGCCGCTTCCACTATCTGAGGGCGCCGGTCAACGACGGTTTCGATATGACGCAAGAGGGCTGGCCGGCAGCCTACAACGCTTTAGTGCCGAGTATCGAACGCACGCCCATGACTCCCTGCTTCGGCCAGAACGATTCGTTGGTCGGTTGCAGCCAAGGGCAAAGTTCCATCGACGATCTTAATACTCAGTTTAATGTCTCACCCCAGGTAACCATGATTCGTGGGCACCACAATTACGTTTGGGGTTTGCAACTGGAAGAGGGTTACGACAACTACCTGCAAACCAATACCGGCGGCGGTTTGATCTCTTTCGGCGGGTCATGGACGTCTGCCGTACCCGGTACCGTGGGGGCGGGCAACGTACAAGGCGCTGGCGCCGGTAACGGCGAAGATTTCGCCGACTTCCTCCTTGGCTATGGCAACGGCGTAGGCGCAGCGTTCGGCAATCAGACCAGTGGTTCTCTGGTGATTTCGGGGCCGATCTCCGGCAAACAGACTTACCGGGCTTTCTACTTCGGTGATACCTGGCATGCAACTCCCAAGCTGACGTTGAACCTCGGCGTCCGTTACGAACTGCAAGGCCCATGGTCAGAGCGCTACGACAAGATGAGTTATTTCAATCCGTCCGCAACCAATTCTTCCGTTACGGGCTGCAGCGGCGTGGCGGGAAGTGCTTGCCCCGGCGATGTTTTCCTGGTCAAGACGGGGGCTAACAGCAGCCGGAACAACCTGCCGCTCTCTTACAAGGAAGTGCTGCCGCGACTTGGATTCGCCTATGCGGTGGATTCCAAAACTGTAATTCGCGGTGGTTACGGGATTTTCTTCATCCCGAATTACGTGTCGTTCAACGCCAACCCCTACAACGACATTCTTAACGCCGCTACCTCGAATTTCTACAACACTAACGACCACGGTGTGTCTCCCGCTGCCACCCTCAATCAAAACACCTGCGCCGAGCCTGTCCTTGGCGATGGAACTCTCGTCTGCGTTGGTGCGGGGCCATTTAATCAGGGAACCTATGTCGCTGGGGTCCCTACGGTAGGCGCGAATGTCATTACGGCAGTAGCCGGTCGCAACCCTCAGCCGAATGTCTCCCAGTACGCCTTGACGCAGAATAATTTCTCGGATACCGGCTACACCGTGCAGAAGTACGGGTATCTCGAGCAGTACAACCTGGATTTCCAACGTCAACTGCCGGGTGGTTTTTTCGCCGACGTTGCCTACGCTGGTTCGCACGGCGTGCATCTCGAGCAATCCAACACCAACATCAACCAGATCCCTGACAGCTACATCGCAGCGGCGGCGAGTCAATACGCTGCCGGCGGCGAAGCCGCTGTAACCATCGCTCAGCCTTTCACGGGACCCTATCCCTTCAGCCAGAATCTTCCTGGTGGTCTTGGCGCGGGAAATTTAGTGAACGGCCAGCTCGACCGCCCGTATCCACAGTATTCCGGGCTCAACCTTAACGGCTTCGGTTGCTGCGGAAGCAATTACAATGCCTTGCAGGCAACCGTAACCCGGCGTTTCCAGGGCGGCGGCACCTTGCTAGTTGCCTATACCAACTCCAAGCTGATGTCGAACACAGACACGCTGACTTCATGGCTGGAAGGTGGCACCACCGGCGGCGTGGGAGCCGTACAAGACTGGAACAATCTCGCAGGAGAGCGGTCTCTTTCCTCGCAGGACATACCACAACGTCTGGTTGCCAGCTACGTGCTTGATCTTCCTTTTGGACATGGCAAGAAGTTCCTCTCTGATATGAGCGGCTTTGGCAACGCAGTGGTCTCAGGTTGGGGCTTGGATGGCATCGCCACCTTCCAGCGCGGCTTCCCTGTGAAGGTAAGTTGGGGCGGTGGCGACGCGCTCTCGGAAGCAGGGCTCGGGACTGGTACTCTTCGACCTGACTACATCCCGGGGTGCGATAAGAGCGTGGGCGGAAGTTCGCTCCACAAGGAACAGACGACGTGGTTCAACACAGCTTGCTTTACCGCGCCCAGCGGAAACAATCCCACGATCAGTACACCGGTCAATCCCTGGACTTTTGGTGACGAGCCCCGCGTAGACGCTACCATGCGCCAGCAAGGCGTGGTCAATTTCGACTTCGCGGTATTCAAACGGACGACGATCATGGAAAGGCTGAATGTCGAGTTCCGCGCCGAGTTCTTCGACCTGTTCAATNNACACGGTCAACAGCACCTTCCGTATCGTTCAGTTCGGATTGAAGTTTATTTTCTAAGCTGTGACGGCAACTCTACGGGCGGGAGAGTTTACTTTCCCGCCCGTCTTTTTTTGTTCTTGAGCTGGTTTATTCGACCTGGTTTTGCGCCTGGCGGTTTGGTTAACCAACATTGCCGCCGCTGCGTGCCGGTTGTATGCTCCTATCTATGAGAACCCTCCCAACCATTGATTATGCCGAAGCCAGGCGAATTATCGATCTCATCGTGGAAAAGGCTTCGCAAATGGGGAAGGCTGCAGCGGTCGCCGTCGCCGATTCGCATGGCGACCTCATCTGTTTTGCCCGCATGGACGGCGCTCNNNGCGAAGTAGTCGGCGCCGTCGCGGTCAGCGGTCTTTCGTCGAATGAAGATATTGCTCTCGCTACGCTGGGCGTGGAGCTAATGACTGGTTCCTAGCGGGTCGAGCATTCCGCGATAAATGAGTTCTGCCTCCGAAGCATTCCAAAAAGTTCCAAGAATCAGGGATGGTGCATCTGGACTGCGTTCAGAATTGACGTTAGTCGCTATTTTGT
>PLUI01000247.1:0-187 GCA_003164855.1 Acidobacteriaceae bacterium | reverse complement strand
TGTTTCGCAAGCACGGATACGATGACACCCGGATCGATGATATTGTGCAGGTGCTCGAAATCAGCCAGCCCACTTTTTTCCGATATTTCCCCAGCAAGGACGCGGTTCTACGCGAGGTGGGAGAACGCGGCTATGCCTGTATCTGCGAGCGCCTGCGCCTGGAACTGTCGAACCAGGCAGGGACGGA
>PLUI01000272.1 GCA_003164855.1 Acidobacteriaceae bacterium | reverse complement strand
GTGATCTCAAGGAGATTGCCTTCGGAGTCGGCGATGACGGCTTCGTAATAACCGTCACCGGTCAGCCGCGGTGGACTGATGATGCGGACGCCGGCGGCTTCCATGGCTTTCACCAGGCGATTGACGGCCTCGCGCGAGCCGACGGAAAAGGCGAGGTGTGCGGGACGAGGAGATTCACCGGGCGATGCCATTAGTTCGAGACGGGCGCCGGAGTCGAGCGAGAGGAAGCAGGACTTGAAATCGCGCGTCGAACTGGAGTATGGGGGGCCTGCCGAGGCGTTAAACCAGCGTTCGTAGAAGGCGCGTGCGCGCTCAAGATCGGACACCCAGGCGGCGGCGTGCTCGATGCAGGGAGGCGGATCCAACAGTCCCAGGTTCACCAATTCACTGCGAAGCGTGGGAGGGTCAGTAAAGAGGATGCCGTGCATGCCGAGGGCGGTGGCGGCATCGACGTTTGGTTTAAGGTCGTCGATGTAGACGGCGTGGGCAGGGTCGATGGCATGAGTCGAAAGGAAAAGCTGAAAAATGCGTGGGTCGGGTTTGATGAGACGGACTTCGCCGGAGAGCAGGATTCCCTGAAACCATCGCAAGAAGTCGAATCGCTTCAGGGATAGGGGGAAAGTTTCGGCGGACCAGTTACTGAGAGCGTAGAGAGGAACTCCGCGAGCGCGCAACTCGGCGAGGATGTCGACGGTGCCCTGGATGGGCCCCGTCACCATTTCTGGCTGACGCAGGAACCAGGCATCGATCAAGTCGGCGTGGTTGGGGTGCTCGAGCTTGAGGGAGGCGCAGGCTTCGGAGAACGTTCGTCCGGCATCTTGCTGGGAGTTCCAGGACTGCGTGCAGACTGTCGCCAGGAAATGCTCCATGGCGGAGTCGTCTCCGTGGAAGAGCTTGCGATATAAGTGGCGGGGGTTCCAATCGATAAGAACGCCGCCGAGATCGAAGACTGCTATGAGGCGATCGGGCATGGGAATAATTCTATCGAATGTATGTTTTGCGTAGTGAACGTTCGAATGGGTGGGGAAGAGCTGCGGAACTTCGCCGCGCTGGACGGCCGACGCCGGTTATCCCATATTTCTACATTGCATCTGCTCCTACGCGTCCCTGTGCACGGTTTCCATGGAGAAAGCAGGCAGGCAGACGGCAATGTATTCGGCGCCGCCTTCGTGAGGAGTGGAGTAGCGGATCCATTCTCCGGCGTGCGCGATGATGGCTTGCCCGGCGCTGACTTCGAGCGATCCGTTCTTGTGTTCGACGCGCAAAGTTCCTTGGAGAACGATGGTGAACTCGTCGAAGGAGGGAGTCTGGCCGGGCTCGCGCCATCCCGCGGGACTGCGCATGTGGGCGATGCTGGCGGCGGAGGTTTGGGAGTTGACGCGTCCGACGTATTCGTCGATCAGCTTGGGCTTGTTGCCGGCGGATTGAATGCGCGTGGGGTGCGGGATCAGGGTGGGCATGGGGAGGCAGTTTTCAGTTCTCGTTCTCAGTATTGCGACGCCATGTTGCGATGTCGATTCTTTTTTCCGCGATGCGAGCAAATTTCTTTCTGAAGGTAGAGTGTAACGCGGCGGAGAGATCGAAGAAAACTCTCCGCCGGCTAAATTGCGAACATAAAAGCGAGCCTTACGGGCAGGGATGCGCGGTCGGCGGGGTCGGCGGGATTGCCGGGGATGTGGGTGGGCGGCGTGCCGGGCGAGCCGCCAACGGCGGGGGTGCCGGGGATATCGATGCCGGGAGTGCCGGGCGTCCAGCAGATGCCGGGATCCTTATTGTCCGGTATGGCGATTTGCGGGCGCGGCGAGATGGGCTGCTGTGGGGCAGGGTGCTGCTCGGCATCTCTGATGGCGGTGGCAACCTGATCTTGCGCGAGGGAGAGCGGATGTTGGAGAGTCATCTCGACGGGAGACCCTGCGTCGAGGAAAAAATTCTGGGTGTGGAAGAGCAGTGCGAAGGCAGTAATGCCACCGATGGCTCCGCCGACCATCGCTCCGATTATGGTGTTCTTTGCTGTGCTGCCGGGAGCGGTCACGCTGGAGGAAAGGCAACCCGGAGGCGGTCCGGTACAGCCGGGCGGAAGCGTGCTGGTGATGGTGTTGGATTGGGAACTGGCGGTGAAGTGTCCAATCAAAGCGCCGACGCCGGCGCCAGCTGCGGGAAGGGCGAGAGCGCCGACGATATGGCCGCTGCCGGGGTCTTTGAAGGCGTAGCCATCACCGCTCTCCAGAGTTACGGGGCCGGCCACTGGCGCAACGTAGCCATCGGGGTAGGTGATCGACATGGATTGCAGATAAAGATCCGCCCGGCCGCCGGTGCGCGAAAGTTTGTCTACCCTTCCTTGAACGAATGTGCCGGGCGGAATTACGACTTCATTGCCGGCGACCACCGGCGAAGTGGTTTGGGCGTAGATCTCGTCGCCGCGATGGACGTAGCGGCTCTGAATCGGATGTATGAGCACGAGAGC
The DNA here is from genome assembly GCA_003164855.1 of Acidobacteriaceae bacterium. GTDB lineage: Bacteria > Acidobacteriota > Terriglobia > Terriglobales > Acidobacteriaceae > Sulfotelmatobacter. The sequence continues at coordinate 23,151 of PLUI01000272.1, read as the reverse complement.
GATGCTGACTCCGGCGGGGACTGTGATGGTGGTGGCGGCGAGTGCAGGATTTGCGGAGGCAACTGAAGTTGTGGATTGTGAATCTGGCTGCGGCGCGGTTGGTTGCTGGGCCAGGCAAGTTAGTGAGAGCAACATTGTTGAGACGAATGCTAGTGAGATGAACGTTAAGGCAAACATCAGCTTGTTAAGTGCGAGGGTTTGGTAGATTTTAATTTTGGTTGGGAATGAGAAGGGGAGAAGACGAAGATTCGGAGACATCGGTGATACCTCCTGAAGGGCGGGAGCCTTCTGTTCTGGGCGCCTTCAGAGCCTGCCATCAGCCCTCACCATAGTAACCGCGAGGCGACCGATAAGTTGTATAGAGATTGGTGCAGAATTGAAAAGCTGTGAGGAGTTTTGTAAAGGCTTGTGACGATGTGATTGGAATCTGCTGGTATTTTGAAGATCACTGTACATTGCATGCAGGAATCCCTCGCTACGCTCGGCGGGACAGACGAGGCCGTCTCCAGGTGTGCGCTGCAAAACTCCTGGAGGCGGCATCGTTTACAATCCTCGCTTATGTTCTATCGCTCGGACAATCGCACTCCTGAACAACTGCGCCCGGTTTCGATCACCCCGGATTTCATTACTACCGCCGAAGGATCAGTACTGATCGAAGTAGGCAATACGCGGGTGATTTGTACGGCATCCATTGAAGAAACGGTGCCGCAGTTCATGCGGAATGCCGGCAGGGGATGGATCTCAAGCGAATATGCCATGATTCCGCGGGCGACTCTGACTCGTACGTCGCGAGAAGTGGCGAAGGGACGGCCTAGCGGGCGCACGCATGAGATCCAACGACTGATTGGACGGTCGCTGCGTGCGGTGACTGACCTGGCGCGGCTGGGCGAGCGCACGATCTGGATTGATTGCGATGTAATTCAGGCGGACGGCGGCACGCGCACGGCTTCCATTACAGGCGCGTTTGTAGCGCTTGGGCTGGCGCTGGAAAAGTTGGTGGAGGCGGGAACGTTGACGTCGGTTCCGCTGCGGGATTTTGTGGCGGCGGTGAGCGTGGGAATTGTGGATGGAGAAATCCTGCTCGATCTTTGCTATGAAGAAGACTCGCGCGCCGATGTGGATATGAATTTCGTGATGACGGCTGGCTACAAGATGGTGGAAGTGCAGGCGACGGCGGAACGGCAGGCGTTTGATGAACCGCAGTTCGCGAAAATGCTGGCGTTTGCGCGCCAGGGCGTGCAGTCGCTGATCGCCAAGCAGCAAGGGGTGCTGAGCGGGTTGACGTTGAGGCAGTGAAGAGAATGTTGCATGCCTGATTATGACCACCTAACCGAAGATGAGTTGCTCAACCTAGCTGTCCCCACATAGTCGACGTGCGTCCCGCGTTTTATTCGTAGCGCAGGCTTTCAATCGGGTCGAGGCGGGCGGCGTGGATGGCGGGGACCATGCCGCTGACGATGCCGACCAGGCTGAGAATGATCGTGGCCACGACGAGGCTGCTTATGTTGATGGCCAAGTGGATGTCTCCGGCTTGGAGATTGTCGCCAAAGGCGCTCATGAGCGGCAGCGCGCCGACGGTCCAGGAAATGACGTAGGCGATTGCGATGCCGGCCAGGCCTCCGGCGAAGGTGATGGCCAAGGCTTCGGCGAGGAATTGCAAGAGGATGTGGTGTTTGTGCGCGCCCATAGCTTTTTCGATGCCGATCTCGCGGGTGCGCTGCTGGACGGAGACCAGCATGATGTTCATCAAGCCGATGCCGCCGATGCCAAGGGTTAGGGCGCCGATGAAGGCCAGCAAGATTTTGAGCGCGGTGGTAACGGTCGAGAACTCGTCAAAGTCCTGCTTGAAATCGGCCATGAATACGGCGCGGCGGTCGTCGGGACGGAAGTTGTGGTGTCCGGCGAGCACGGAACGCACGACGCGAGTGAGTTGTTGGTGGTTCTCACCCTCGTAATCCATAAAGATGCCGGAGATGTATTTGGTGTCGTAAAGGTCGCCCATGGTGCTGAAGGGGATAGCCAACAGAGTGTTGTCGTTATCGTCGCCGTCCTGGACTTTGCGCTGATAGACACCGACCACTTCAAAAGTCAGACCGTTAATGCGGATGGACTGTCCGAGCGGCGGTTCGCCGGAGAAAAGTCTGCGGCGTGCTTCGTCGCCGATGACGACAACGCGGGCGCGCTGGAGTTGATCCTCTTCGCTGAGGCCTCGCCCGGTGGCGACTGCAAACCCACGGATGCGGTCGTAGACGGGATACACACCGGTGAGGAACAAATTGGTGAAGGTACGAGTGTCGTGCTGAATGGTGACATTGCGCTTGTCGAAGATGGGAGTGACGCCCTTAACCATGGGCACTTCGTTGCGGATGTAATCGACGTCGGCGATCTGGAGGCGAACTTCGCTGCCGGCCTTGGCGCCTCCAGCTTGCAGCGAGGTGCGGCCGGGGAAGGCACCGATCACGTCGGTGCCCCACGAGCTGAAGATGATGCCAATGGCGCGCTCGAAGCCCGATCCGAAGGCGAGGAGAATGACAACGGTGGCAATTCCCCAGGCCATGCCGAGCATGGTGAGGGCGGTGCGGCGGCGGTTGTACCGCATGGCGCCGAAGGCTTCCTTCAACAGATCTCGCGTCACAGTTACTCCATTTCTCCACTACCTCTGCCGATTATTCCTGGCGCAGGGCTTCTACGGGTTCGAGCATGGCGGCTTTGCGGGCTGGATAAAGGCCGGCGGTGATGCCAGCTAAGGCCAGCGAGAGCACGGCGGCGATGGCGGACAGAGGAACGATACGCGGCGTGTCGAAACCCTGCGGGAGATTGACTCCCGAGAGCAAGCGGACAATGAGCATCGCGGCGCCTACTCCGAGGGCTCCGCTTAGCAGTGTAAGGAACGCGCCTTCCAGGAAGAATTGGAACAGAATGTTGCGTGTGGTGGCGCCCAGGGCTTTGCGCAGGCCGATCTCGCGGGTGCGTTCGGTGACTGCGACCAGCATGATGTTGATGATGCCGATCGCGCCCAAGGCCAGCGTGATCAGGCCTACGCCGCCGAGGAACCAATCCATTGCGGTGAAGATCTTGCCCATGGTTTTCTGATTCTTGACCGTGTCCCACTCTTCCCAGATGTCTTTGCCTTTGGGATCGAAGCCGCCGTGGTTGCGAGCGACAATACGGTGGAGTTCGTCTTTTGCGGCTTCGTTCTCGTCGAAGGTGCGGGGCTGATAGTTGATGAACGAAATGGCGTTGCCTTCTTTCGAGTTGTCGCCTTTGAGGGGGAAGAGTTCGCGCATGGTGTTGAAAGGCACGAAGATGCGAATGTTGGTGGAGTTCTGCTCTTCGTTGCCGATCATGGAGAGCATGCCGATCACTTCGAAGTGAACGCCGTTGAGCAGGATGGTGTTTCCTACGGCGGGACGCCCGGGGAAGAGGTTGCGCGTCATTTCGCGGCCGAGGACGCAGACACGGCGGCGCTGGTCGTTGTCTTCGTCGTTGATCCAGCGTCCGACTTGCAGGGGGATGGTCCGGACCTGACTGAAAACGGGCGGGACGCCGGAGACCTGGCCGTTGGTGCTGGTGTAGTCGCTGACGGCACGGATGTCGTCGCGAGCGATCAGCGGAGCAATGTTTATGGCGAGGGTGGATTCGTTTCGGATGGCGAGGTAATCGTCATAAGTGAGGTTGAACCACTTCATGGAAGTGAAACTGCCCTCGAACGCGGGGGCACGGCCGCCGTAAAAGAAAATGATGTTTTTGCCGAAGGTTTCGAGTTGGCGGCGGTTGCCGTTTCGGAAGCCTTCCCCGACCCCGGCGAGGAGCAGGAGCGATCCCACACCCCAGGCAATGCCGAACATAGTCAGGAAGGATCGGAGCTTGTGCGCCCATAGGGTGCGCAAGGTTTGCCCGAAAATGTCCAGCAGCATGCGCATGGTTAGTTCGGGGCCAGGATGAATTCCGGCGCTAAGGATTCGACTGGGGAAAGAAGGAATGGTTAGCTGCGATTCTTAACGCTCTGCCCGGAATGTTTTCCCGAGTTCCTTCTCTGCCAGGCGGAAATAATGGCGGAAGTTGTAAATCAAGGGTGACCATTTTTCGGGATCGATATAGTTTTCACCCAGGACAAACTCGCTGGCCACGTGCACGCGAATAATCTCGACTTCGGCGGCTACTCCGCCTCCCAGTTGCCGCAATCGTTCTCCACTCATTTTGTGCAGCTGAGTTACGCGGGCTTCCATGTGCACGGGACACTCAGCGATGCGAGCGGGGCTTACCAGTTCGCTGGCGAGGGGCGAGAGTCCCGCGGCAGCGAACTTGTCCGGAGCGAAACGAAACTGCTTAGATTTGATTTGTGGGACAGGATTCTTGCCGGTGAGTGGGGCCAACTTTTCCACCGCTGGCCACATGTCCGGCGACGGCACATTCACCACGCACTCCGGGTGGCGGGCAAAGTTTTCGGCAGTCTTGGTCTCGTCGAGCAATCCCAACACGAGAGTCCATCCCAAGGCCCAGAATGAGGACATGGGCGCCAGATTGGTAGTGCCATCGTCGTTGCGCGAACTGATCAAGGCGACGGGCGTTCCAAAATACAAAATCTTCGGTTCGATCGTACGGAATTCTGTCATCAGATCTCCCGCCTTATCGCAGGCAGTCACTTAGATGCTGCTCAGCGTCGGCAATGCTCCTCGAGCGGATAATAAAAGTCGAGGCCGGGGGGCGGGACAGCGCTATTTGTGATGGGTAATGGTCTTCGCATAGGGAGCGGTGGCTAGCTTCAGGGTGGCGTCCCACATGAATGGTGTTTATCTCGCACGAAACTGCCCGATACGGGGGAGAATATGGATGAGCGAACCTAAGCGATCCACACTGTCTTGATATTCATGAATTCGCGGATGCCGTTGGCGGAGAGTTCGCGGCCGTGGCCGGAGTGTTTGACGCCGCCGAAGGGGATGCGGGCATCGGATGCGACCATCTTGTTGATGAAGACCATGCCGGATTCAAGTTCATTGATGAAGCGTTCGCGCTCGCGGTCGTCGGTGGTCCAAGCGCTGGCGCCGAGGCCGAAGCGGCTGTCGTTGGCCAGGCGGATGGCTTCGTCAATATCTTTGACGCGGAAGAGCGAGGCGACGGGTCCGAAGAATTCTTCCCGGTAGGCGGGGGAATCTTTTGGGATATCAGTGAGAACTGTGGCGGCATAGTAGTTGCCGGGGAGTTCGAGTTTGTGCCCGCCGGTTAGGAGCTTGGCCCCGGCTTTGACGGTCTTTTGAACGTCGGCGTCGAGGGACTTGACGGCATCGGCGGTGGCGAGCGGGCCGAGTTCGGTTGTTTCGTCGAAGGGATCGCCGACGCGGAGATTCTTCATGCGAGCGACGAACTTCTTTTCGAAGTCGGGGGCAATGGATTCATGGATGATGAAACGCTTGGCCGCGATGCAGGACTGGCCATTGTTGATGACGCGAGCCTCGACGGCGGTGACGACAGCGGTATCGAGATCGGCGCTGGGCATGACGATGAAAGGATCGCTGCCACCGAGTTCGAGAACGACTTTCTTGATACGCTTGGCGGCGGCGACTCCAACTTCAATACCTGCTTGCTCGCTGCCGGTGAGGGTGGCGGCGACGACGCGCGGGTCGTTGAGGATGGCGTCGACTTGGGCTGAGCCGATGAGCAGCGTCTGGAAGGCGCCGGCGGGGAATCCGGCTTCTAGAAAAATCTTTTCAATCGCGAGGGCGCACTGGGGAACGTTGGAGGCATGCTTGAGCAAGCCGACGTTTCCGGCCATGAGCGCGGGAGCGGCGAAGCGGATGACCTGCCAGAAAGGAAAATTCCAGGGCATAACGGCGAGGATGGGGCCGATGGGACGGTAGCGGATGAAGCTTTTCTTGGCTCCGGTGTCGATGACTTCGTCGGTGAGGATTTTTTCGGCGTTCTGGGCGTAGTAGCGGCACCCGGTGGTGCACTTGACGGCCTCGGCGACGGCGGCTTTATAGGGCTTGCCCATTTCGAGGGTCATTAAGTGGGCGAACTTGTCTTTGTCGCGTTCGAGGATGTCGGCGGCCTTCAGCATGCGGCGGGCGCGCTCGGCAAAAGGAGTTTTGCGTTCAGCGTGGAAAGTGGTTACGGCAAGCTGGAGTTTCTGCCCGATCTCGGCAGAGGAAAGAGGTTGGAAGGCTTGGAGGGTTTCGCCGGTTGCGGGATTAATGGTGGCAATGGGCATGAGGGAATCGTCCTTCGGGATGTAGTGTAAGAAGTCTACAGAAGTTTGGTTCGCCTGTTGTCTGCCTGGAAGCGAACTCTCGCAGCGGTCATACCACTATACCATTTCAGGAGCGCTGCAGCTGAGCGAGATACAAGCGAAAAAAAACTTTAAGCACAGGGGATACAGAGAGGCACAGGGGTAATTTCGAAGGTGAGCAATGTTCACGGGGAGAGATTTCAGATGGAATCGAATACGGCGCTTATAACGGGGGCATCGGGTGGCATCGGATATGAATTGGCGAAGTTGTTTGCCAAGGATCACTACGACCTGGTGCTGGTGGCGCGAAGCGGCGACAAGTTGAATCAGGTGGCGGGCGAACTGCGCCAGCAGTTTGAGGTGACGGTGAAGACTGTGGCGCTGGATTTGGCGTCGGCACCCGCTGGAAAAATCTTGTTCGATTATTTAGAGGGTGAAAGAGTCGCAGTGGATGTTCTGGTGAACAATGCGGGGTTTGGAGTTTTTGGCGAGTTTGCGGGGATGGCGGAAGAAGAGATTTTGGGCCAAATCCATTTGAATGTTGCGGCGCTCACGCATTTGACGCGATTGTTTCTTCCGGGGATGTTGGCGCGGCGAAGCGGGAAGATTATGAATGTGGCGTCCACGGCGGCTTTTCAGCCGGGGCCGCTGATGGCGGTATATTACGCGACCAAGGCTTATGTGCTGTCGTTTTCTGAAGCATTGGCGAATGAAGTTGCGGGGACTGGGGTAGTGGTGAGTTGTTTTTGTCCGGGAGCGACTAACACGGGTTTCCAGAAGCGGGCGGGGATGGAGAATTCGCGGCTGTTCAAAAAAATCGGGGTGATGAATGTGGAAGCGGTGGCGAGGGATGGATACCGCGGGCTGATGGCGGGAAAGATGGTGGTGATTTCCGGAATGCAGAACTGGCTGGTGGCGGAGTTGGTGCGGTTTGCGCCGCGGAAGTGGGTGACGGCTGTGTCGAGGTGGGTCGCGGAAGAAGTGGAGGGGGAGTAGGTATCTGTGGACTTATTGCTGATGTGGATTTATTGCGTCGGGGTGTAGCGAGGTGGACGAATCAAAATTGCCCAGGGAGGGGAATCCTAAGGAGCGCATCGCGCGCGAATTGTTTGCTCAGGACTGAAGCACAGATGATGCGCGCTGCCAACTCAGTTTCCGCAAACATGACAGCGATGAAAAATTGCAGAGAGCAGGGCTGTGCGAGATTCGCACCTGGACTACTGCGTAGACTGCAGTTGTGACGACAGTTGATTAATGGCGGAGACATCGAAGAAGTTGGAGAGATCGGCGTGGCCGGCGAGTGTTTCGCGCTGCCTGCCTTCGACCAGGATTTTTACTTTCAGGATGCCCGGTATGTTGGCGGAGAGGGTTTGGATGAGCGATGCGACGGTGAGCTCTTCGGCGAGAACGCCGGAGCGGTGACCGTCGGCGAAGGCGGCGTTAATGTCAATGACGGCCAGTCCGGGATCGACGAGATAGATGCTGCGAATATCCGAGCCGGGCGGGAGTGGGTGCGGCGAAGACTTGTCGAGATAGAGGGTGATGAGGGCACGGAGGACTTCTTCGGCGCGTTGCTGACGAACTGACGGCAAGGGGACCTGCGCGGGCTGGGCGCGCAGAATGCCGATGTCGTCGTAGGCGACGTATAACGTTACGCGTTCGGTATTGCCGGCGACGGGAGCCACGACAGGGCCGGTATTGGCGGAAGGGACGGGGGTTGCGGCGGCGCGTCCGCGCATGTGCCAAACGTAGATGCTCATGCCTAGCACGGCAGCGAGGAGGATGGAGAGCGCGATAAAGAAGTGGCGTGGAATCATAGTATTGCGTGATTGAGAGATCGGGTCCTTTGGCGATTGAAAAACCGTAACTGGTTTTTCTTGAATTGCCAAATGGCCTGATCACTCAATCGCCCGATTTCAAGATCTTCTGATTTCATGGCGCGGCTGCGAGTTGGGCACGTATGGCTACGATTCCGTTAGCCACGGCTCCAGCAATCAGTTGCTGATAGTCGGGAGCGGTGAGAGAGGAGACGTCGGAGGCGGGCGGCGCGACTTCGACGGCTATGGCGGCGGTGACAATGTTATTCAAGGGACGGAGCGGGGCAGTCAAGGTGCGGACGGTGATCTCGCCTTTTTTCAACGCCTCGGCGACGCTGGCGGCAGCAGCTTGACTCGTTGGAATTGAGGAGGCCTGAGCGGTCGGCCAGGAGCGGAAGGGGCCGCGATCATCGTCAGTAGCATTAGCGTAGGGAAGCAACGCGGTGTAGACGCGAACGCCGTGGCCGCTGGATGCGGCGTGCAGAGCGATGTAGACGGCGGCATGGGTGGTGTTGGCGAAGAAGGCGCGGTCGTCGAGCGAGAGGTTGGCATCGGAATCGCGGAGGACGAGGGTTGAGATGCCCCGGCTTTCCAGTTCCTGGCGGAGACGGCGGGCGAAGGCGAGGGTGACATCTTTCTCGGCGAGCGTGGGACTGAGAGCTTCACCGCGGTCGGCACCTCCGTGGCTGGCATCTACGACGGCGAAGTAACGGCGTGGGGCCGATGACGGGATGGGCGGCGATTGCGCGCCCTGAACGTTTTGGGGCGCAGGCATGGCTGGCTTAGAGGCTACCGTGGCAGCGGGTAGCGATTTTGCCGGAGCGAGCGTGATAGTACGGCCATCATTGCTGAATCCGGCCATTAGGGGAACGTTGGTGGTCACCGTGATTTCAGCGGCGCCGTTGCCTTCGGAATAAGCAGCTGACGGGATGGTTTTGCTGGCGAAGGTGAGGGTGGGTGATGCGGGCGCGGTGAGCGGTTCGTGGCTGAAAGTCAGGTGCAGTTTGCCAGGTTCCGTGGCGACGGAGGGATTGACGGGTGCGGTGAATTGAAAAACCAGGTGAGCAGGGTCCTCCGGGGCGACCAAGGCGGTGAAGTGGGTGGCCACGTTGCCGATGAAGAGGCGGGCGGACTCCTCGTGAAGATTTGCGGGACCGCCGAGGAAACGGGGCAGAAGGGAATTGAGGGAGGCGAGCGGGACGAGGCCGCGTCCATTTTCCATGAGGAATTTGGCGGAGAGGTCGGCATCGCGTCCCTGGATGCGGGCGCGAGTCTTGTCGACGGTGAACTCTCCGAGAATGTTGTTGTAGTGCAGACGCCAGTGCAGGCCGTCGGTTTTGGCGCTGACGGTGCCGAGGGGTTCGAGGAGTTCGAGCAGTCCGATGTAGTCGCGGCCCTGGCGCTGGACAATGGGGAGGGAATAGTTGGCGGCGGTGGAGTAGACGGAGAGATGTTTTTCGGGAGCGGCGCAGAGCGGGATGCAGAGGAACAGCAGCATGGTGAGAAGGGAGAAGAATCGAGGCCAGGGGTGCCGCGGGCGGTTGTCCCCGCAGGAGCATGGGTGCGCGGCCGGGCTTGGCACGACAAGATGGCCGGGGGCTCTCCCCACACGTCGGCTAATCGAGGGCATAGACCGTCAATCCGCTGAGGAGCTTGGGGTAGAAGTCGGTGGATTTTTGGGGCATGACTTCCCCGGCAAAGGCGATGTCGCGGACCTGGGTGACGCGGCAAGGATTCATGAGGAAAACAATGTTGGCGCAAGGGGTGGCTTGCAGGTGAGACAGGGCCTCGGCGGCATCGCGGACGTAGGAGATGTTCTGCTGGTTGCGGATGGATTCTTCGGAAACGTGCAAGACATTTTCCAGCAAGACTTTATGCAGTTGGACCACGTCGAGCGCCTGTTGACGGATGGAGAGGCCGGCGAAGACATCGGCGGCGTTGGGATTGGGGTGGTGCAGGAGGAAGGCGCGGTTGGCGGTGACCGCGAGGATGCTGGTTCCGGCGCGTCCACCCTCGCGAAGGATGGCGGTGGCGCGAGACGCCTCGATGGGTGCGTCGAGTTCATCGATATCGAAGAAGGCGCGGGCGGAATCGCGGAAGGCATCCGCGGAAAAGGAAGGCAGGCTGTGAACCACGCGGTGCGTGGGCAGGATGAGAAGCGCGGGGCTGTTCATGTTGACGAAGGTCATCATGACGAAATTGTGGGGCGCGGAAACCGGTTGAGGGGTGGAAGATAAGTCGCTGCGGCTTTTGTCTTTTCGGCACTCGTTGCGATAGGTGAGAGCGGTTTCGTAGCGATGGTGGCCGTCGGCGATGATGAGCTTCTTGTCGCTCATGGCGGCGCGGACGGAAGCGATGACGTCGGGATCGGAAACTTGCCACACGCGATGGACAACTCCGTATTCATCGGTTACCGCGATGTCTGGCGTTGCGGAAGTGTGGAGCAGGGATTCGACCTGGCCGGAATCCTCGTAGAGCATGAAAATCTGGCCGAAGTGGGCGCGGGTGGCGCGGAGGAGATCGAGGCGGTCGGCTTTGGGCTTGGCCAGGGTTTGCTCATGGCGGAAGACGACGCTGGCGGAATAGTCCTCGATACGGCCTAGGGCGATGAAGCCGCGGCGTTCCCTTTCGGTGGCTGAACCTTCTTTGCTGGAAGATTCTTTGCTGGAACCGGGAAGGCTAAAGCGCTGGGAATAGACGTATAGGGAAGGTTGAGAGTCCTGGCGAAGGACGCCCTGCTGGCGCCAGTCGCGAAAATAGGCGGCGGCGCGCGAATATACATTATTTTCCTGATTGTCATCGGCATGGCGGCGACCGAGGATGATGCGAACGAGGTTGTACGGGCTGGCAGCGTAATAGCGATCCTGAAGTGCGGGAGTGATCTTGTCGTAGGGTTGAGTAACGACTTGAGCGGGGGAAACCGGTTGCGAGGCATTGTCATTCGCATAACGAAACGCGCGGAAGGGATGAATGTCAGCCATGGAAACTTCTGATTGTAGCAAGGTGGCAGCGGATTTCGGCTTGATGATCGTGGGCCGGTGAGTGAAGCGCCCGAAATGGGCGTTCTTTCTGGGCTTGTCATCAAGATTTGACAAAAAAACCACGGCCACGTGGGGGAAGCTGTGATACTATCGCGGCAAATTGAGGTGCTTATGTCCTCCGCGGATGAGCGCCGGTTCTCTTGCCCGATGGTCCGAGCTGGGAAGTACGGTTTGATTCGACCCTGGAATCTGACTTGTGTCCGGTTGAGGACGGTCCTGCGCGGTTTTTCCGCTTTTTACTCCATTCAATTTTGGCTTGCGCTTGTCGTGTGCTGGGCGTGCGGGTGGTGCATGCCGGCGCTGGCGCAGACGGACGTGAACGACGTTCATGTGACGCCGCGAACCGTGGAAAAAGCCAAGACGGACGAACCGGCTGGAACCATCGTCTCCTCTTCTTTGAATACGCACGTACGTCCGCTGCGGGCCAATGCGGATCTGGTACTGGTGCCGGTCACGATTACAGATCCTATGAACCGGCTGGTGACTGGGTTGGAGAAAGAGAACTTTCAGCTTTTCGAGGGCAGTGCGGGGCAGGAGATCAAGACTTTCTCAAGCGAGGATGCGCCGGTTTCACTGGGGGTCATCTTCGACTCCAGCGGAAGCATGAGTAGCAAGATGGACCGGGCCAAGGATGCGGTGGTGGAGTTTTTCAAAACCGCCAACCCGCAGGATGAATTTTTCATGATCACATTCTCGGACGAGCCCGAGGTGGTCAGTGATTTCACCAGTTCCGTGGATGAGATTCAGGGCAAGCTGGTTTTTACGGTGCCGCGAAGGCGGACCGCGCTGCTGGACGCGATTTACATGGGCGTCACCAAGATGAGGCAGGCCAAGTACGCGAAAAAGGCGCTGCTGATCATTTCCGATGGCGGCGATAATCACAGCCGGTACACGGAGAGCGAAATTAAGGCGCAGGTGAAGGAAGCGGATGTAATGGTATATGCGATCGGTATTTACGACCGCTATTTCCAAACCCAGGAAGAACGGCTGGGGCCGGAATTGCTGGGACAGATTGCGGAACTGTCTGGTGGGCGGGCGTTTACGGTGGAAAATCCAAACGATCTGGCGGATGTGGCGACCAAGATAGGGGTAGAACTGCGGAACCAGTATGTGCTGGGGTATCGTCCGCTGAACGGGTCGCGGGACGGCAAATGGCGTAAGATCAAGGTGAAGTTACTGCCGCCGAAAGGACTGCCGCCGCTGAAAGTGTATGCCAGGACCGGATATTACGCGCCCGAAGAATAAGGGTGCGGGCCACTTCGTTTTCTTGAGATGGGCGCTGTGGGGCGGGGCCTTGGTCGCGGCGCTGGCGCAACCGGTTGCCGGGGACTCGTTGTGGAAGCCTTCGCAGGTGCGAACTGAGTTGGCTCAGCCTGCTGCATCCAGTCAGCCTGCCACATCCAAAGAGTCTCAATCGGGTACGACCGCGACGGCACCGGAAAATTCGAGCCGAGAATCAAGCCAGCAACAACCGAGCCAGCAACAGAATACTCAGGACAATGGGACATTTGTCATTCGTAAAGACGTGGATGAGGTGTTGTTGCACGCCACGGTGGTGGATGACAAAGAACGCATTGTGACCAACCTGAGTAAAAGCGACTTTGCCGTGTTCGAGGATGGAAAACCGCAAACCATCATCTCCTTCCATCACGAAGACATTCCAGTGTCGATGGGAATCTTGATTGACAATTCTGGGTCTATGCGCGAAAAGCGGGCTAAGGTAAACCAGGCGGCGCTGAATTTAGTGCGGTCGAGTAATCCGCAGGACGAGGTGTTCGTGGTGAATTTCAATGATGAGTATTATCTCGATCAGGATTTCACCAACGATCTGCTGAAACTGAAAGAGGCGCTGGAGAAAATTGACGCCAAGGGTGGGACGGCTCTTTATGAAGCCGTGGTGGCGTCGGCGGATCATCTGAAGAGAGATTCAAAGCTGGAGCGAAAAGTTTTGTTCGTGGTGACGGATGGAGAAGACAATGCCAGCAGGGAGACTTTGGAGCAGGCGGTGAAGCAGTTGCAGGATGAGAACGGTCCGTCGGTGTATGCGATCGGAATTCTAGGGGATGAAGAACATCCCAAGCGGGCCAGACGTGCGCTGGAGATTATCGCGCAAAGGACCGGGGGACTGGCGTTCTTTCCGAAGACGCTGGACGAAGTGGACGAGATCAGCCGGCAGGTAGCACATGACATTCGGAATCAGTACACGATTGGATACAAGTCGACGAATCCGAGATCTACTGGCGGCTTCCGGCAGATCCGGGTGGAAGCGAAGGCCAAGGGGCACGGGAAGATGTCAGTGCGGACCAAGAGTGGGTATTATGCGGGAACGCAGGCGGGGGCGGCGGGAAATAAGTAGAACTTTCTTCTGGCGGTTTTGAAGACCTGCAGGAAGCTGATGTTTATTTCTTGACGTAACGTCATTCAGCCTTACGTTCCATTGACGATTCCGGACTCTCCCCTTACCCTGTAACGTGCATCAGAAAAATATTGAAGTATCCCATCTTGGAGTCGCCGACGATATTACAGACTTAGTCGGCGGCACTCCCATGTTGCGGCTGAAACGGCTGGTTCCCACTGGTTCGGCTGACATCTTCGCGAAACTCGAATATTTGAACCCGGGTGGCAGCGTGAAGGATCGCGCGGCCATCGGAATTATCCGGCGGGCGGAGCAGGAAGGGAAGCTTGCGCCCGGCGGGACGATTGTGGAGGCGACGGCGGGGAATACCGGAATTGGGTTGGCGCTGATTGGGGTGAATCGCGGATATAAAGTGAAATTGTTTGTACCGGAGAATTTCTCGCAGGAAAAAGTGATCATCATGCGGGCGCTGGGAGCACAAGTGGATCGGACTCCGGATGAAGAAGGAATGCAGGGCGCGATTCGGCGCGCTAAGGCGCTGGTGGCGAGCGATGAGAATGCGTTTATGGCGGGGCAGTTTGAGAATCAGGCAAATCCCGATTACCACTACGAAACGACCGCGGTGGAAATCTTCGAGCAGATGGGTGGCAGAATTGATGCGGTGGTTTTGGGTTGCGGAACTTGCGGAACGTTTACGGGGATTGCTCGCTATATGAAGGAGCATATGCCGGGAGTGCAGGCGTTTGCGGTGACAACGCAAGGCTCGGTGCTTGGGGGTGGAGCGGCTGGCCCGCACAAAGTGGAAGGGATCGGGAACAACTTCATCCCAGAGACGTTTGACCCTGCCGTGTGCGACGAGGTAATTGCGGTGACGGATGAGGATGCGTTTGAGATGGTGAAGCGGCTGGCAGCGAGGGAAGGCGTGCTGGCGGGGTCGAGTGGTGGAGCGGCGGTGTTCGCTGCTTTGCAGGTCGCGCAGCGGCTGGGCGCGGGAAAACGTGTGGCGACGATTGTTCCGGATTCGGCGGAGCGGTATTTGTCGAAGAAGATTTTCGAGGGCGGGATTTAGGAAAAAGCTCAAGCGCAGAGGACGCTGCCGCGGAGAACGCTAAGAAAACCAATCCACTTTCAGAAAAACATCCATGAAGAAAAACAGACAAGCTGGGTTTGCAACGCGCGCTATTCACGACGGGCAGCAGCCGGATCCGTTGACCGGCGCGGTTAACGTACCTATTTATCTGAGTTCTACTTATGTGCAGCAGGGGATCGGAGAGAATAAGGGGTATGAATACTCGCGGGTCTCGAATCCTACGCGCGATCGGCTGGAGGAGAATCTGGCGTCGCTGGAAGGCGGAGTGGCGGCGCGGGTTTTCGGCAGTGGAATGGCAGCCATCAATGCGATTGCGAGCATGTTGAAGTCAGGCGATCACCTGGTGTGCGGGAACGATTTGTATGGCGGGACGCAGCGGCTGTTCAACCAGGTGCTGACCGGATTCGGTTTGGAATTTTCTTATGTCGATACTTCGGATGCTACAAATGTGGAACGCGCGATCCGCAAGAACACGCGCATGGTTTATGTGGAGACGCCGACGAATCCGTTGATGCGATTGAGTGATTTGGAGGAGATCAGCAAGATTTGCCGGCGTAAGAAGGCTGAGTTAGTGGTGGACAATACTTTCATGTCGCCGTATTTTCAGCAGCCGCTGGCGCTAGGGGCGGACATGGTGGTGCACTCAACTACCAAATTTTTGAATGGCCATAGCGACGGACTGGGCGGGGTTGTGGTATGCAGTAAGCCGGAACAGGCGGAGATGCTGGCGTTTCTGCAGAAGTGCGCGGGGGCGATACTCTCTCCGTTTGAATGCTGGATGGTGCTGCGCGGGGTGAAAACACTGGCGGCGCGCATGGAGATTCACGACCGCAATGGGCGGGCGGTGGCGGATTTTCTGGCGAGGCATAAGAAAGTGAAGAAGGTTTTTTATCCGGGACTGGCGGGTCATTCGCAGGACGAGATAGCGCAGCACGATCTGGCGAAGAGGCAGATGAGCGGGTTTGGGTCGATGATTACGTTTGAAACCGGTTCGCTGAAGAATGCCAACAGGATGCTGAAGAAACTGCGGGTTTGTTCGTTGGGAGAATCGCTGGGAGGAGTGGAGACGCTGATCTCGCATCCGGCGACGATGACGCACGCCGCACTGGGCGAAAAGGGACGCAAGGCGATTGGAATTACGGATGGGTTGGTGCGGATTTCAGTGGGGATCGAGGACTTGCAGGATATTCTGGATGATCTGGAAATGGGGCTGGCTGCGATATAGAAAGCTTTTGGCCATGGATTTGCATTGATCTAGCGCGGATAAAGCTATTCTTGAATTACTCCTCTACGACGACAGATTCCGCGATCCATTCGAGGTATTTCGGTGTTCCATCTTCGACGCTCAGGCAGATGCATTCTGGCAGGTCGTAGGAGTGGAGGTTGGTAATTGCCTGCCGCACTTCTTCAAAGGCTGCAGCTGTCGTCTTGATTACTAAGATCCATTCGCAAGCTTCTTCGACCTTCCCTTGCCAGCGATAGATGGACGAGACTTGCGGGACTATGTTTACGCACGCCGCGATGTGGCTTTCCACCAGATGGCGGGCGATCTTGCGGGCTTCTTCCTCCGAGCCCGCGGTGGTGAGGACGATTCGTTTATCGGTCATAAAGTCAGCCTTCAGCAATTCGCAATTAGCCGTTCGCAAGCACGATTCAGCACTCAGCCAACTCGTATGGGGAGACTGGCACCTTAAGTTAAGTGAGCAGAAATCATGTTAACGCAGATTAGGTTTGGCACATCGGGTTGGCGCTGGCTGGCCGGGTTGCTGTGTTGCGAAATGGTGGCGAAGCGCAGGAAGCCGCTGGGCGAGCAATTAAAAGACGCAATGTAACCAAGTTGGTTCCTATTATCCGCAGTGGGAGAACTTCCGCTTGACGCCCGAGGTGAAGGCCAAGTTCACTGAGAAGTTGAGGTTTGATCCGCGAGAGTTCTGTGGACACAAGGTCAACGAAGGGGTTCGCAAGGATGGGTTGAAGCTGGTTTTCGATGATGGCTCGTGGGTATGCTGCCGGCTTTCCGGGACAGAGCCGGTGGTGCGGGTGTATTCGGAAGCGCGGAGTGAACAGGGTCTGGAGAAGTTGAGCGGGGCGGCCAAGCAATGGATTTTCGAGTAAAGAATCCGGGGAGGGTGCGGCGATTTCCGAGTCCGCAAGATGGATTGCGTGCGGTGACGGAGAGAGCGCGGCAGGCGGAGGCGGTGGCTGCGTCGTGGGTGGAGTGGGTGCGTCCGGCGTTCACGCCGCTGTATGGGTTGCGGACGAGGATTGCAACAATCACGGTTGCGTTGCTTGCGGGCTTGCTGTTTGTGCATGTGCTGTTAGGCGCGAATGGGATGATTGTGTACAAAAAGAAACGCGTGGAATACGAAGCGCTGCAGAAGCGGATCATGTTAGAGCAGAAGGAAAACGAGTTCTACCGGCAGCAGATTCAGGGCTTGAAGACGGATGAAAAAGCGGTTGAAAAGGAAGCGCGCGAGCAGTTGCACTATGCGCGGCCGGGGGAGTATGTATATGTCCCGCCGCCGACCGCGAATCCCGCCCCGCCAGTAAATAACTCCGCGAAGAAATAAGCGCGAAATTAACAACTTACTTCCTGTTACTTCTTGTAAGGTATGACAATCCGGACGTTTCTGTGTGGTATAGTTCCGGAAATCGACGAATCGGTGGGGTTGGGTTGCTGCCGGACGCGCGATTAAAATTCCTGCCATACCAGCGGCTTGGGGCCGGGATAAAAAGGAGAAAAACGGCCATGAGAAAAGTGTTAGTGCTATGTCTTGCGATCTGTTTCGTGTTCGCCCTGACGGCGATGGCGTTTGACAATATGGGGAAGAGCGCCACCATCAACGGGTGGGTGAGTGATGACAAGTGCGGCGCCAAAGGGGCCAACGATAAGGCTGAGGCGTGCACCAAGAAATGCCTGGACAAGGGTGCGAAGATGGTGATCGTCACCGATAAGGATCAGAAGGTGCTAATGGTGGACAATCCGGATGCGCTGCAGGCGCATATCGGACATCACGTCGCGGTGACCGGAGAAGTGAAAGGCGATAACATTCACGTGGACAGCGCGAAGATGCTTTGAGTTGAGTTAGGGATCTCACAGAGGGCGGCTGTGGCCGCCCTTTTGTTTTTGGCTGGATTTGATTATGCGGTCGAGACCGGCGGATGGACCGCGGCCGGTACAGCCGGCGAGAGTGCGGCTACGAAAACCTAACGCACCACGCCTTCCAGCGGGGAGCTGGCTGTCGCATAGAGTTTCTTCTGCATGCGGCCTGCGAGATAGGCTTTGCGTCCGGCGAGCACGCCGTGGTGCATGGCCTCGGCCATCAGCACGGGGTCTTGGGCGTTGGCAATGCCGGTATTCATGAGGACGGCGTCGGCGCCGAGTTCCATGGCGATGGCGGCGTCGGAAGCGGTGCCGACGCCAGCGTCCACGATTAGGGGCACGGCGGTGATCATCTCGCGCAGGATGCGGATGTGAGCCTGGTTTTGAATGCCCATGCCGCTACCGATGGGAGCGCCGAGGGGCATAACCGCGGCGGCGCCGGCGTCGATGAGACGCTTGGCGAAGACGATGTCGTCGGAAGTATAAGGTAGAACGGTGAAGCCTTCGCTGACGAGTACGCGCGTGGCTTCGAGAGTGGCTTGCACGTCGGGATAGAGCGTGGCTTGGTCGCCGATCACTNNCGGTGTAGCAGCCGGCGGTGTTAGGGAGCAGGAAATATTTTTTGGGATCGATGTAATCGAGAAGCGATTCCTTGCTGCGGTCAAGATTGACGCGGCGTACGGCGACGGTGACCATGTCGGCTCCGCTGGCCTCGAGGGCGCGGGCGGTTTCCTGGAAGGATTTATATTTTCCCGTGCCAACGATGAGGCGCGAGCGGAAAGAACGGTAGGCGATTAGGAGTGGGTCGGTCATGATTGCTTTTATTGTAAATCGCTGGGAAGAAATGTCGAGCTTAAATGGCAGGCGTGTTCGTGCTACGACACTAGTGGTCTGTCGTGGCTTCCGCTTGAGCGTAGAGATCGTCGATCTGCTTGCGGTAGCGGTCTTCGACTACGCGACGGCGCAGTTTCATGGTGGGGGTGAGAGCGCCGTTGTCGGCGGTGAATTCGTCGGGGACTAGGAGAACGCGCTTCAGTTTTTCGAATCTGGCGAGATTCTTGTTGGTATCTTCCACAATTCCCTGGTAGAGCGCCGTAACCTTGGGATTAGAGACGAGTTCGGCGCGCGAGGAGAAAGCGGTGTTGTTTTCGCGGGCCCAGTTTTCGAGGAGCGCGAAGTTGGGCGAGATAATGGCAAAGGCAAACTTGCGCTTGTCGCCAATGATGGCCGCGGTTCCGACCAAGGGGTTGAGCTTCAGGGAATTTTCGATCGGCTGCGGAGCGATGAATTTTCCGCCTGAAGTTTTGATCAGCTCTTTCTTGCGGTCGGTGACGGAGAGATATCCATCGGCATCGATGTGGCCGATGTCTCCGGTCTTGAACCAGCCATCTTGAAAGGCGTTCTGAGTTTCTTCGAGACGGTTCCAATATCCCTTGAAGACGGAGGGACCGCGCACCAGAATTTCGCCATCCTCGGCGATGCGGACTTCGAGGTTCGGCAAAATTTTGCCGACCGTGCCGATGCGGTGATTGACGGGCGTGTTGACAGCGATGACGGGAGAAGTTTCGGTTAAACCGTAGCCTTCGTGAATGCGGATGCCGACGGTGGCGAACCATTCGGCCAGTTCGCGGCCCAGGGGTGCGCCTCCCGAGATAAAAGTGTCGACGTTGCCACCCATACCGGCGCGGATTTTCGAAAATACTAGTTTGTTGGCCAGCTTCCAGCTGGCGGAAGTGGGAGCTTCTCCCGCGAGAATTTGTGGCTTGTGGTCGCGACCGACGGAGAGCGCCCAACGGTAAATCGCGCGCTTGGGAAATCCGCGGGCGGTCATCTCCGTCTTGGCATAGATTTTTTCGTAGACTCGGGGAACGGATACGAAGACCGAGGGACGAACCTCCAGCAAAGTTTCGGGAAGGTGTTCGAGGAAGGGGCAGTAGGCCAGAGTCACGCCATGGTACAGCATGGCGAGATCCACGTGGCGCGCAGTAACGTGCGACAAGGGGAGAAACGAAATGCTGACCAGCCCGGCGCGCATGTCGAACCCGAGCAATGAGCAGTTGATGTTGGATGCCATGTTGCCGTGGCTGAGCATGGCACCTTTTGAAGTTCCGGTGGTACCGGAGGTGTAGATGATGGTGGCGAGATCGTCGGGCTGGATGGAGCGGGCGAAGGACTCGGTACGGGCGTCGAGCTTGGTGGGCCCCTGGGTTATGAATTGATCCATGAGCACGCAGGTTGCAGCGAGGTCACTGGGAATTTGGAGATGATCCATGACCACGATTTTCTGAATTTGAGTTTGGGGAAGAATTGCAAGGATCTTGCGCAGTTGATGCTCGGTGGATACGAAAATTGCAGTACTGCCGGAGTCGCACAGAGTGTAGGCGGTTTGCTCCGGGGTCAATGTGGCATAGACGGGGACGGTGACGGCGCCGAGCAGCAGGATGGCGAAATCGGCGGTGGACCACTCGGGACGATTCTCGCTAAGGATGGCGATGCGGTCGCCCTGGTGGATGCCCCATTCCCGCAAAGCGTGCGCGGTTCGGGCGACGTTGCGGCGGAAGTCGGACGAAGAGATGGGCAGCCACTCTCCATGTTGGCGGTGCAGCATGGTGCGGGCGAGATTGCGTTCGGCGGCGGCGAAGAAAACATCGTTCAGAGTAGCGAGGCTCATGACGGGATGGAATCGTAATCTGAAAATGAATGTACTGGTTTAGGGTTCGATTGGGCAATGGGAAAGGTGGGAGGGTCGGTACGCGAGTGCGAAGCTGAAGAACTGAGGCGACTCGGGGGCTAAAACCCGAATTCGTAGTGGGGCAGTATCGCAGCGCTAAAGTGCTGCGCCACCCAAAATCATCTTCAGGCAATTGGCAGTTCGAAGGAGAAGACTGAGCCGCGGCCGAGCTGGCTGGTGACGCTGACGGCTCCGTTGTGCGCTTCCACGATCGCTTTGGCGATGGCTAATCCCATGCCCGTGCCCTGCACACTGTAGCGTTGGTCGCGTCCGCGGTAGAACTTGTCGAAGACCAGCGACTGCTCGAAGTCGTCGATGCCGTGTCCGTGATCGGTAACGCTGGTGATAATGCGGTCTCCACGGCGTTCGGCGGTGATAGTAATGGAGGCGTCAGGCGGAGAATATTTGGCGGCGTTCTCGAGTAGTTGCTTGAGAACTTCGGCGATGCGGTCGGAATCCACGCGCACCTCGGGCAGCGATGCGGGCACGCGTACATCCAGAGGATGCTGTGCGAGAACTGTTCTGGAATCTTCTACAGCCGATTCGATCACGGTGGCGATATCCGTGGGTGCTATGTGCAGTTCGACCTTGTGGGCATCGAGCTGGGCCATCTCGGTGGCTTCGCCGACCAGGCGGTCGAGGCGATCGGTTTCCTCATTGATAACGGTCAATAGTTCCCTGCGCTGAGCCTCATCCAGGTTGTAATCGGAAAGCAGACCTGTGACTGCGGCCTTGATGCCGGTGAGCGGGGTCCGCAGTTCGTGGGTGACGGAATCGAGCAGGACGGCGCGCAGGTTCTCGCTTTGATGCGCGGCTTCGGTCTGAGAAAGCTTTTCCATGGCTCCGGCGCGCTCGATGGCGATGCCGATCATGCTGCCGAGAGCCTCAAGAGTGGCTCGGGAAAGTGCAGGGCCGGCAATGCCGACGGCCCCGGTTGTGCGTGTGCCCAAGTGCAACGGGGTGAGCGAGATTCCGCGCTTGGAATCGATCACCGGCTCGCCGCGCGAACTTACCATCTGAAGATCGTGCAGTGGAAACCAGGTCTCTTTGGGATCGGTGCGGTAAACCTGCTGAGAACTGAGCAGGTAGATGGCTGCAGCCTTGGCGCCGAATCCATCACAGACATAGGCTGGAATCGCATTCAATAATTCGGCTACGTTGTCGGTGGCAAGAAGGCGCTGACTGAAGGCGTAAAGGCGCTCGACATCGCGGCGGCGCTGAATGGCGTCGGCAGTTTGGCGGCGGGCGCGGTCGGCGAGTTGGCTGGCGATGCCTGCGGTCACGAGAAAAGCGAAGAGGGCCACCCAGTTTTGCGGGTCGGCGACGGTGAAGGTTCCGATGGGAGGGAGAAAATAATAATTGAAGGCAAGGGTGGCGAGTATAGCCAGAAAAACGGAGAAGCGAAATCCCCAGTACGCGGCCACCCACAGCACCATCAGCAAGAACGTTAGCGCTACAGTCGTGGGATTTACGTGGACGATGCGGCGGTAGACTTGAGCCACAAGTTCGGGGGCTGCAAGGCAAGCGACGTAGCGAAACACGTGTTGTGGCCAGCGGGGTTTCACGGGCATGATTGTAACCGAAGGGATGCTTTCACCACAGAGACACAGAGGCACAGAGAAAATCTCTGTCAGTCTTGCTCGTTTCGCATTCGACAATTTCCCTTGCGGCGTGGAGAATAGCGGCGATGGCTAAGAGTCCTGAAGAATGGCTTAAGGAAGTGGACACCGAGCAGCGGCCGGCGGTGTTCAAGTTGTTTCTAGGGTATGCTCCAGGCGTTGGTAAAACCTATGCCATGCTGAGCGAGGGTGTACGGCGCGCGAGCCGGGGCGAAGAAGTTGTGATCGGAGTGGTGGAAACGCATGGGCGAAAACCGATCGTGGAACTTTCTTCGCGGCTGGAGACGGTTCCACGAAAGAAGTTGGAATACAAATCGACCATCTTCGAAGAGATGGACGTGGACGCTATCCTGGCGCGCAAGCCGCACGTCGTGCTGGTGGATGAGCTGGCGCATACCAACATTGAAGGCAGCAAGCACGTGAAGCGTTATGAAGATGTGTTTGAGTTGCTGGACGCGGGGATTGACGTAGTTTCTACGCTGAACGTGCAGCACATTGAGAGCCTGGCGCCGACGATTCGCGGTCTCACCGGAGTGCAGGTGCGCGAGACGGTGCCGGATTGGGTGATCCGGCGGGCGGGCGAAATTGTGATGGCGGACTTGACGCCGCAGGCGCTGCAGACGCGAATGCGGCGTGGAGATATCTATCCGCTGGAGCGGGTGGAGCGGGCGCTGGCGAATTTTTTTCGGAACCAAAACCTGGTTGCGTTGCGGGAACTGGCTTTGCGGCAGGTTACGCAGGCGGTCGACCGCACGCTTTCGGAATTGAAAACCGAGGACGGTCAACTGCTGCAGGTACGGGAGCGGATTGCGGTGTGCATCAGTTCGAATCCGGCGGCGCAGTATTTGATCGCGCGTGGGGCGCGCATGGCGCAGGCGCTGGACGGCGATTTCTTTGTGCTGTACGTGGATACCGGTGCGGACGAGAGCGACGAGAACCAGCGAACGCTGGCTGACAACGTGCGCTTCGCGGAGAGCGTGGGCGCAAAGGTGGTGAAAACCGAAGGCAAGGTGGTCGCGGAAAAAGTTGCGGAATTCGTCCGCGAGAATCATATTACGCAGGTGGTTTTCGGGCGCTCGGCCACGAAAGGGTGGAAGAGATATTTCTATCTATCGGCAATTCATAAATTCCTGCGCGACACGCCCGCGGTGGATGTCCACATCGTGAC
>PLUI01000084.1 GCA_003164855.1 Acidobacteriaceae bacterium | reverse complement strand
GGACAGGAGTGTCCGACCCACACGAACAAATTCAACACCAAGGGCAAGACCAAGATCAACGACAACGTCAAGGGCGTCGGACAGGAGTGTCCGACCCACACGAGCCTTCTTCGCTATATGCCGTTGGGGCGCTGACGGATGAGGGAGAGGAATTCCTGACGCGTTTCCTGCTCGTTGCGGAAGCAGCCCAGCATGGAAGAAGTGACGGCGGCGGAGTGTTGTTTTTCGACGCCGCGCATCATCATGCAGAGATGGCGGGCCTCGATGACGACGCCGACGCCTTGCGGCTCGATCACTTTCTGGATGGTTTCGGCGATCTGGGTGGTGAGGCGCTCCTGAATCTGCAGCCGGCGGGAGAAAACTTCGATGAGGCGCGGAACTTTGCTGAGGCCGATTACTTTGCCGTTGGGAATGTAGGCGACGTGTACTTTGCCGAAGAAGGGCAGCATGTGGTGCTCGCAGAGGCTGAACATTTCGACGTCCTTGACGATGACCATTTCGTCGTAGGGCTCGGTGAAGAGCGCGCCTTTGAGCAAGGCTTCGGGGTCTTCGGCGTAGCCGCGGGTGAGGAACTGCATGGCTTTGCGAACGCGCTCGGGAGTTTGCTGAAGGCCTTCGCGGTTGGGGTCTTCGCCGAGGCGGACGAGGATTTCCTGGATTAGGTCTTCGAAAGTGGCGCTGGTGAGGGTGGAGGATGGGTTGGTTTGTGATTTCATAAGTACATTGAGTAATTTTGTAATTGCGTAATTTTGCAATTTGAAGTCAAGAACTCTTGCCGGTGTATTCGAACGAATTCATCATGGTCTCTTCCAGCCTTACTCTTTCAAGATGCGCGTGGGGGAAGCCACGGTGCACTATTTCGTAAATCTGAATGCAGAGATTTTCCGTGGTAGGCACTTCTTTGGAAAATTCTTGCAGGGTGTTCAAATTTTCGTGATCGAAGCGGGCGAGCACTTCCCTTTCGATGAAGGTGTCGAGATCGGCCAGGTTGCAAACCATGCCGGTTTGTTCGTCGACCTGGCCGCTGACGGTTATTTCGACGATGTAGTTGTGGCCGTGTCCGTAGGGATTGTTGCATTTGCCGTACGTCCTCTTGTTCTCTTCGGTCGACATTTCTTCGCTGTGCAGGCGGTGCGAGGCGGAGAATAGATAGCGGCGGGAGAGGTGGGCTTTCACGAGTCGCCCACCCTTCGTTTCAGATCAACTGCGGAATCAAAATCTTTAACACAGGGGGCACTGAGGGGCACAGGGTAAGGCTCTTTTGTGGAAGTCATGGTTCACCGTAGAAATCGACGAACAGATCTGGTGTTTCATAAACACGCACGCGATGCAGTTTTGCGCTTTCGAGTTGGGTGGCGAGGCGCTGCCAGATCGCGATGGCGATGTTCTCCGTGGTCGGGATGCGATGCAGGAATTCAGGGACCTCCTTGTTGAGGAAACGATGGTCCATGGCGTCGAGCACTTCGCGGTGCATGACTTCTTTTAATTGCTTGAGATCGACCACGAAGCCGGAGCGGGGATCGACCTCGCCTTTCACAGTGACTTCCAGCGTGTAGTTGTGGCCGTGGCCGTTAGGGTTATTGCACTTGCCGAAGATGCGGCGGTTCTCCTCCGGAGTGAAGGCCGGGTTGTGGTAAAGATGCGATGCGGAAAATTCGGCTTTGCGCGTGAGATAGACCATAAAAACAGTTGCCAGTTGTCAGTGGCCAGTTGCCAGTAAACACCTTTCATCGGAATATTTGCGGCCTTTCCAGGAGACACGGCCGTGCGCGTGTGCGCTCTTCGAGCGCAGCAGGAGATAGGAGAATAGAGGAAGGCCACACAGGGCGAGAAGATTTGTGTCCCAGGAAAAATGGGCGCGGCGGATTCGCGCGAAAAACAACCCATACAAGATCACGGCGACGATTCCCGCTACTGCAGCGGGTTGGCGATGACCGCGCAGAGCGGTCGTGGTGGCGATGGCGAAACTGGCGACGATCAGGACGGACTCGATTGCGCGCAGCGCGGCTAAGCGCAGCGGCGAGGAAAATAATAGGGCGAGGTTTTTCGTCCAGCCTTCGCGGAGTTGGGCGAAGCTGCGATACATGCGGGTGCGGACAGCGTCGCCGCCGAAGCGGAAGAAAATCTTTCTGCCGGATTTTTTTATAGCGCGGGCGAGGGCTACGTCTTCGAGCAGGTTGGCGGCGATGGCGGCGTGTCCGCCGACGGCGTCGTAGGCTTCGCGGGTGATCAGGATGTACTGGCCGTTGGCGGCTGCGGCGGGCGAGTGGGGATCGCTGACTTGCGCAGGACGGAAGCTGGCAGCCAGCTCGGCGAAGATCACGGGCATTACCGCCTTCTCCCAAAAACTTTTTACTACTTGCTCGGGCGAGTAGGAAAGCAAGGCGGCGCCGTGACGTTTGGCTTCGCCGATGCTTCGGACTAAAGATCCGGGAAGATGGATCGTGTCGGCATCGGTGAATAAAAGCCACTCGCCGCGAGCGACTTTGGCGCCGGCGGTGACGGCATTATTCTTGCCAGTCCAGCCAGCGGGGAGCGGGTCGGCGTCGATGATCTGGACTTGCTGGTCGGAAAACGACGAGGCGATTTCGCGGGTGTGGTCGGTGGAGTGATCGTCGACGACGATGATTTCGAATGCGACGCCGTTCTGCGCGACAAGGGAGTCCAGGCAATTCTCTAAAGATGCCTCTTCATTGCGCGCGGGAACGATTACCGACACGGTGGGCTTATCGGAGGCTGGAGCTGTCGCGGGCATACGCCGAATCTATTATTATAGCTGTGTGCGACGCATCCTTCGTTTTCCCGGTTCAATTACCGCCGCCTTAATTTTGTGTGTCCTGTCCGGCTGTTACAACAGCTCGCGGCCGCCGCGCATCGGGTCGGCGGCGCCGGATTTCACGGTGCACGATTCCGACCACACCGTCACGCTGAGCCAGTTGAAGGGGCAGGTGGTGGTGCTGAATTTCTGGGCGACCTGGTGCGCGCCTTGCGTGGAGGAAGTTCCGTCGCTGGTGCAGATGCAGGAGCGGATGAAGGCGAAAGGCATAACGGTGCTGGCGGTGAGCGTCGATGTGGACGACAGCAATTACCGCCGCTTCGTGAGAGACCACTCGGTCAACCTGCTGACGGTGCGGGATGCAGACCAGAAGAGCAATGCGCTGTATGGAACGTTCAAGTTTCCCGAAACCTATGTGATCGATCGCAAGGGCGTGGTGCGGCGCAAGTTTATTGGGGCGGTGGATTGGACGGAGCCGGATGTGATCGAGTATTTGGGGAAGCTGTAGGTCTTCGTTCACCTCGCAGGCTAACCTCGCCGTTATCGCAAGTTGGCTAGCGGTCAAAACGCACTATCGCCTTCTCATCCCATCTGATTACGTAAACCATCCAGACGCCTCTCCCGGGCTGGCTTTTCCCGTTATGGGATTACTTCCTGTTTGCCGGTCAACCGGGCACAACTCCATGAATTGCTGATTATTCCGGAGAACATTCCTTTGGCTAAAGGCTTCGCAGCCAGTGCGCAGATCGCATTCCGGTGAGAGGTGATGCGTATCATTGATTGCAGCCATCGCCGGTTCTATACTTGAAGACCGTACTCAGGAGGCCTGTCCGTGAATAGTTTCTGTGCACGCGTATTCGGTCTCACCCTGCTCGTTTTTCTCGTTTTGGCTATTGCCGTCCAACCTGCCATTGCTCAGCAGGATCAAGCCCCGCATGTCTACCATCGGGGGATTCCAGCCGGGGATACCTGTTCCAGCTGCCACAAGGTGATTTATGACCAATGGAAAGCCAGCCCGCATGGCGCCAACAGTGTCGAATGCACCGTGTGCCATGGCGAGACAACATCACGGGACTTCGCGGGCATGCCGGCGTTAAGCACATGCGACACCTGTCACACCGATCAGGTGGCACAACTGAAGTCTGATCCATTCATGAAAGGCAAGACGTGTGTGAGCTGTCATCAAGCACACACCTTCGTGGAGCACAAGAAGGCGGCCCCGGCAGCCAAGTGATAACAATTTCCAGGCGTGGCATTCTCGAACTGGCGGCCGGTGCATCCGTGCTCACCGCCCTGGAAACGTGCATCGCATGGCAAGGGAATGTACGACCGGTTATCCATCTTCGATTCCCTTTTCTTGTCAGCTCAGCCGCCGCTCAGCCCGGCATGCATTGGAGCTTTCTTGAAAGCTAAAGTTTGACACGGCGCAGGCGGAGCGCGTTGGCGATTACGGAGACGGAGCTGAAGCTCATGGCGGCGGCGGCGAAGATGGGGCTGAGCAGCCAGCCGAAAAATGGATAAAGCACTCCGGCTGCGATGGGCACGCCGATGGCGTTGTAAACGAAGGCGAAGAAAAGATTCTGCCGGATATTACCCATGAGAGCGCGGCTGAGGAGCACGGCCCGGGCGATNNCCGGTGCCCATGGCGATGCCGACATTGGCTTGCGCGAGAGCGGGGGCGTCATTGATCCCGTCGCCAGCCATGGCGACGACTCTTCCCTGCCCTTGCAGTTTGCGGATGATGTCTAATTTTCCTTCCGGCAAGACTTCGGCTTCGAATTCTTCG
>PLUI01000019.1 GCA_003164855.1 Acidobacteriaceae bacterium | reverse complement strand
TCGACGCTCCACTCGTCAGCGATCGGCGGCGAGCCGGGCATCCAGCCATCGGACTTGGCGGCAAACTTCCGCGGCGGATCCCAGACCGTCACAGGAGAGCTGGACTCCATGCCGGGGCCGAAGTTCAACTTCACCGCAACCGGCTTCCCGTCGCGCACCTCGAACTCAGCGGGCACGAACCAGGACGAAATACCCGGCCCGGTGGCGATGGCCTGCCAGACTTCCTCCGGCGTGCCGGGGACCTCGACTTCGACCTGAACTGAATGGCGTCCGGAAGCTTCTTTCTTTACGCTCATGATGGCTCCTTGTCTTTGGGATGGGGATGGGATTTCTGCGGCAGAGGGTGCGCCACAACCACCAGGCGATGCGCGCGGCCGCCGGGGGCGGATTCATCGTGNNGCGCCCAGCGCGATGAGATAGCTTGCGGACAGCCGATCGATTTCCCGATCCGGATCCGCGGCGACCGGACCCAGGGCGCTCGGCGAAACGACGTAGGAAGCGGCCGTCGCCACGAGCAACCGTTCCGTCAGGCCGCCCCACTTGCGTTCCTCGGCCAGCCGCACCAGCCCGTGCGCCTCGAGCGCGTGCAGGTGGTAGTTGACTTTCTGCCGAGCCAGGCCAACCCGCGTGGCCAACGTTGCCGCCGAGGCGGGCACGGCTAGCTCGGAGAGGAGTCGACTCCGCATGGGCTCCAAAGCCACCGTCGCCGCTGCGGGATCATCGATAACTTGGAGGTCGAGCACGAGGAGATGCTAGCCTTGACAACTTTTGTTGTCAAGCATTTTTTCAATGTTTTTTCTTACGAATATGCAGAGGCGATGTCGTGCCGCAGAATTGTGGTATTGCGGTAGCCCGTGCGGGCGTTGTGCCGACAAGATATAATCCGGCGCAACGACTCCAGTGAGCCAATGACGTGGCAATCCTACTGTCGATGGGGGAAGACTCGGCTGGCAACCGGGTCCGGAATAACGGGCC
The DNA here is from genome assembly GCA_003164855.1 of Acidobacteriaceae bacterium. Lineage (GTDB taxonomy): Bacteria > Acidobacteriota > Terriglobia > Terriglobales > Acidobacteriaceae > Sulfotelmatobacter. The sequence goes on along the minus strand of PLUI01000019.1, from coordinate 1,673 downwards.
TTTGGAGTTCAGAAAAGAAACGCCGTGCTCCAAGTCTTAGCTATGACTCCCGCTGAGTCGACGCAAACTCATCGTCACAGCATAGGTCCCACCGGTTGCCGTTGTGCTTTCACTGGGCGAACCGGCCTCGTCCTTAGGCTAGCCGCTATCCTCGCCATCTATATTGTGGCTTCGCGATCTGTCGCTCAAACTTCCGCCCCGAGCGGTATCTCGCTGCCCACAGTAATGCGCGTCCAATCCCCTGGCTGGTGGCCGACGAAAGGGGACGCAGCACGGGACGCCTATGTGGGCAGGACCGGGTGCGCGAAGTGCCACGCTTCCCAAACCGCGTCCCAGCAAACCAGCGCCATGGCGCAGGCTGCAACCCGAGCCGCAGACGCGGAGATATTGCGCCAGCATGACCACCTAGCCCTTCGCCTGGGTCCATACAACGAGGAGATTGTGACCAAGGGAGAGAAGAGCGTTCTAACGGTCAGCGATGAAACGGCGTCGCTTTCCGCGGACTTACTTTGGGCATTCGGCGTCGGGCATATGGGTCAAACCTACATCTATCAGAGAAACGGCAGCTTCTACGAAAGCCAGCTCAGTTTCTATGGTTCTTCCCAGAGTCTGAATATAACTCCTGAGCACTCGCTCTCCATTCCCGGCAACCTTGAAGATGCTGCAGGCCGCCGGTTGACTCCTGCCGAGACGCGCCGGTGTTTTGGCTGCCACACGACTGCTTCGGTGGCAAAGGATCAATTCGATCCGAGCGTGGCCGAGCTGGGCGTGACCTGCGAAGCCTGCCACGGACCCGGAGCCAATCACGCAGCCGCGATGAAATCGGGAATGCGGGAGGAGGGCGTGGCCATGATCATGAATCCCAGATGGCTTGATCCCGTCGATTCGGTTGATTTCTGCGGAGCCTGCCATCGCACCTGGGAAGATGTGGTAGCCAATGGCTTCACGGGAATTGGAGTCTACAACGTCCGGTTTGCGCCCTACCGCCTGGAAAACAGCAAGTGCTGGAGAAAGCCAGACGCCCGCCTCACCTGCGTCGCCTGCCACGATCCCCATCAGCCGCTGGAGCACGATGCCGCAGCGTATGATTCACACTGTCTGCAGTGCCACGTCAATCAGCCGGGCGCAAAGAAAAACGCCGATCACCCGGGAGCGGCCTGCCGCGTGAGCACAAAGAACTGCACAACCTGCCACATGCCTAAAATCGAGACTACGGTCCAGCACTCGACCTTCACCGACCATTGGATTCGCATCGTTGTGCCCGGCCAGCCCTATCCCAACTGATCACGGGCTGCGCAACTTTTCTGGATAGGAATTTACGCCGGGGTTACTCCCACTTTTCCTGGCCTTCGTGAATCGTAATGTAGCGGTCGACGGGGAGATCGGCGAAGCGCTGTTTGAGTCCGCTGGGCTGAGGCCAAGTGATTTCGAGCCAATCGATTCTCGCGCGTTTGCCGATCCCCAGCACCAAGCGTGGATCATGCGAAGAGAGATAGCTGCCCCCAGCCACTTTCATTCGACTTCTTTTCAGATCGCCGGCCTGGTAGCTGACCCGAGCGCCGACGGCATCGATATTGGCCTTCTTGCCGACCAGCTTCAGTCCGAGCCAATGGTTTTGACTACCGATGTTATTCCGCAAAAGGACCGGCGCTTCGTTGTTGCAGGAAATCAGA
>PLUI01000096.1 GCA_003164855.1 Acidobacteriaceae bacterium | reverse complement strand
TCAGTCCGGTGAGACTGAGGCTTGAGAGGCCTTCCGCAGATAAAGCACCGAGACCACGGTCCTCAGATCCCCACTTCCATCCGAGAGGGATAGTCCTTGTCGATACCGGCGATTGGGGAACGGCTGAATCTTGAGCGGCAGGCGTCAAGCCGCCTGGCTCTCCTTTTCGAGCTGCATCCGTTCGCGGATGAAGTCCGGACAGGCGACGATACCGAAATGGCGACCCTCCCCGCCCACGAGGTATGTCAGGGCGGCGTGATCCAACTCCTTCAGATGAGCCAGATCGAGCAGTGGCCACAAGGCGCACTCAATCGCGGAGGAAACAAGTTGGTCGAGGTAGGCGAGATGACCTTGCGACAGGGAACCAGCGACGCGGATCGTCACACTTGGCGAAACAAAATTCGATGCAAGCTTACGCATGTTTTTCTTCGACCCCTCCCGAAAATTTGTCGGATCAACTAGTTGAGATGACATGACGAGGGGTTTCTTGCGCAAAGACTTGTAAAGGAAGTGTAAAGTTGGTTCCAGCGGGAAATATCGCAATAAAATAAGCCAGGCACCGGAGGCTCACTGCACACGCAAGAGCCCGTTACCGTTGCTTCCTTCCGGACCTGGCGGGGTTGGCGAGAGTACGTCGCGTGAGACCGATGCCTGACCTGAATCATTCTAACAAACCCAAGCAGAGACTCTTTGGAACGCGCCTCCCTGTGATTGCCGAGGACGAAGGGATTGTGACTTTCGGTGCAAGAAAAACCCACCAAGGCCTTCCCTTCTTGATGGGAGTTGTCGACAATAGAATCTGATAACAGGACCCGATGATTATCGGGATCGGACACCTCTCTCATCAGCGCTCGATGCCGCAGCTTAATCCACAATCCGGTGTGATCCCCCTGCCCCAGGCGATCAACAAATACTTCGAACTTTCTCTCTATTTACTTGTTTTAATGGGGTTTGCAACGCTAGCCAGCACCGGCGCACTGGATCTGCCGACCATCTTGCTGGTGGGAATGGCGCTGGCTCTCCGTGGCTACCTGCTGGCGGAACGGCGGCGCGTCGTGATTTCGGAGCGCTGGACCGCGCCTCTGACCATTGCCTATTTCGTTTTCTATGCGGTGGATTATTTCCTGCTGTCTCGCGCATTTCTGGCGGCGACGGTGCACCTGGTGCTGTTCGCCGTGGTCGTGCGCACATTTTCCCTGCGGCGAGATCGTGACTACACGACGCTGGCGATCCTGGCATTTCTGATGGTGCTGGCGTCCGCCGTGCTGACCGTGGACAGCGTATTTCTGTTCTTCTTCGCCGCATTCATGCTGATGGGGGTAGCCACTTTCATCCTGATGGAAATGCGGCGATCGCAACGAGCCGCGAAATTTCAGGCACGGCATTCGAACGACGCGCACGAGCACAGGCATTTGGCGTTCTCGCTGGCGCGGGCGACACCGTTGTTGGTGCTGATGATCCTGGTGGGCGCGGCGGCGGTATTTTTTCTCTTGCCTCGCATGTCAGCGGGCTACCTGGGCGGATATTCCTTCGGCAATGACCTTTCCACCGGCTTCAGCGATCGCGTGCAACTGGGACGAATTGGACAGATCCAGCAGTCCAACGCGGTAGTAATGCACATCCAGATCAGCGGAGATAACAGCGGACGGTATGCTCTGCACTGGCGCGGTGTTGCGCTATCAAATTTCGACGGTAAGAATTGGTCAAACCCGCATGGACAGTTCCTGCTTCAACGGGAGGCGGATGGCGCATTTTCCGTACCCATGTTCAGCCAAGGAGTGGCTCCAGTTTCCGACGGACAACGGCAGGCTGCGCCCGGAACAATTCCTCACCTCATTCATTACCGCGTGTTGCTCGAGCCTATCGGCACAAATATTTTCTTTCTTGCTCCCTGGGGCCGCAGGGTGATGGGGGCATACCACGCGCTGGGAGTGGATGCCGGCGGAGCGGTTTACGATCTCGACAGTCAGCGCGCCGTCAGTGTGTATGAAGCGGATTCGGATATAGCCCAGCCATCTGCGGTACAGCTTCGATCGGCGGGAGCTTCGCTTCCGCAAGTTGTTTCGGGCTATCTGCAACTGCCACCCACACTCGATTCCCGCATTCCGCGGCTGGCGACTCAGATTTCCGGTTCGGCTACTAACAACTACGACAAGGCGGTCGTGCTGGAGAGCTACTTGAAGATGCACTACGGCTATACGCTGCAGCTGCTGAGCGCTCCGGTGGCAGATCCTCTGGCGAATTTCCTTTTCGTGCGCAAGCAGGGGCATTGCGAATACTTTGCTTCCTCGATGGCAGTGATGCTGCGCACGCTGCACATTCCGGCGCGGGTGGTGAACGGCTTCCGCAGCGATGAATTCAACGATGTCACCGGCAACTATGTGGTCCGTGCGAAGAATGCGCACTCCTGGGTGGAAGCCTACTTTCCCGGCTACGGTTGGACCACGTTCGATCCCACGCCCGGTGGCGACATCGGAACGCCGGAGGGTTGGGACCGAGCCATGCTTTATCTGGATGCGGCGCAATCCTTCTGGCGTGAATGGGTAATCAGTTATGACTCATCGCACCAGTACATTCTGGGGCAGGCGGCTCTCAGCGGAACACGCAGTTCGTTGGATAGAACGAGAATGTGGGCCAAGCTGAGATATGCGCAACTGCTGAACTTGGCGCGGAGAAGTCAACGGGGCGCGGAGAAGTCACCGGGCCGGTGGCTGGTGGGCGGCCTGGCGGCAAGTCTGCTACTGCTTGCGCTGGGCAATGTCGGACGGATTGCACGGATGATCCGCATGCGACGACTCGAGGCGCATCCCGAACGATCACCAGATGAGGCGGCTGCGATGTGGTACGAACGCATGGCTCGATATTTGGCCCGCCTGGGAGTGAAGAAATCCGCGGCGCAGACCGCGCAGGAGTTTGTGAACGTGATTGGCGATGAGCAGTTGCGGACGCGCGTGGGACGGTTTACCGACGCTTACGAGTCGGCTCGGTTTGGGAATTCTGCCGACGACGCGCAGCGGCTGCCGGAGTTGTATGAAGAAGTGGAATCGGCAGCTAAGAAGTAAACCGAACTTTCACACTCCTCTTACTCCGCTGGAAACAACTCTTCGTAAAGCCGTTCGAGAAGCAGCAGATAGTCGACCTCGCCGTGAGCCTGCACATAACGGATCTCGGCGGCCAGGACGGGTTTCGCCTCCATGGAGGTACTACCCGGATGGGATCCCACTGCCTGCGGTCGGGAAGCCTGCTCCTTGGTCGACTGCTTGACCAAGTCGGAGACCAAGACTCCCTTCGCAACCCGCCCGCGAGCGCTCAGGACACTTGGAAAGAAACTGAACATATCATGAAGGGTCCGTAGCGCTTCGACTGCCCGGCAACCATTGGCAACTTTTCCGTCATTGCCCACCGCATAAACGTCCGGCATCGTCCATAGCGATTGCGGGAACTGCTCCTTCTTCCACATCGACTTGTTCATTGAGTATTGAGCATCACGCAGGTTGTGCACTTCGGCCACGGTGACCAGCGTCTTCTCGGGCGCATCGAGTTCCCTTACGTATTCGTTCCATACGTTGACGACACGCTGCTCCGGAATCAGCTTTGACGGATCCAAAACCGCACCGTATTCGGCATGTGCCACTCGATCGCGAACGCTGGCCGTGGCCCACGAGGGAAGTTCCTTTCCGCCCACGCGTTCCGCAACAGCATCGACGAACGCCCTTGCGTCGGCCTCCGAATGAATGTTTCCCGCCAGCTCGTTAATGTGTATAGCGGCTTGGCGATAGGCTTCATATGTCGCCTTGGCCTGTTCGGGGCTTGGTTGGGCTGTCGGGTCGGTTGACTGGCCGGTCTGCTGAGGAGCGCCAAACAGAATCAGGATGATGAGTGGAATCGCGATCATCTCTACCCCACGCGGCCGACGCTAGCCGCGATGCGGCAAGAAGGCGCGCGAACGAAATGATAGCTCACTGGCACACCTCCTGCCACTCATTTCAAAGATGGAGGAGCTAGAAATGCCAGATTACCCCGCCGCCCACAAAATAATTATTCTGGCGGGTTTTGCCAGTATCGGCCAGGGGAAGATCCGGAGTGCCGGACCAGAAATCCCGAACCTCGCCGCGAATGCTCAAGCGCCTGAAGCGCCCGTCAAAGGGCCTCACATCAAGTCCGAACCCGCCTTGCAGTACCCCGGAGACAGAAGACCCACCGGGATTGGTTCCGTAATAGTTCAGATGCCCGTTCTCGGTGAAATAGGCGAGACCTCCGCCCAAGCTCACCCAGGGTGAAACCCTGGTCGCGGGAAACAGATTCAAACGAATCGCAGGGGTGACAAATATCTGTCTGTACCCGCTGGGAACGACGTCGCCGCCGGAGCCGAGATCTTCATCGAGATTGAAAACCGCCGGCACTTCTGCCGAAATGGCGTAGATCTGAGTGGCGAGAAGATGGCGAGCGTAATCAATCTCGAAGGTGAGACCTTTGCCGGAACGCACAAAAGGATTGACGGTGGGTGCGTTTGGACCTTGAATTCCCTGATCGCTGATGAAGATGCGCCCAAGCGTGCCCGCTAGTTCATTTTTTTCGTCTTGGGCTGCAGCAGAGCGCCCCAGAATACACATCCCCACTACCAGGACTGCGAGTACGGCCTGTTTCCCAGACATTTCCCCTCCAGGATGCGGGATAGCTGCTTCTCTTCAGGTAACGATTAGCCTAGCACGAAGCGCAAAGTTTTAATCCACAGGTTACTGCTTTTCATGGTGCCCGCCACGACCAGACGGGCAGATGGATTGGGTCGCAGTCAATGCCTGCCCAAAGCCCAGGGATCAAAGCCGGGACGCGGGAAAATGTTAAAATAGTGAGATTGCATGTCCACGAAAAACCTCACTATCCCGCGTCCCAGCGAAAAAACTATTGTCCCGGTGGCAGAAGACGATATACAGCCGGCGCGTCCTCAAAAAATAGGCTTCGTGAGCCTGGGATGCCCTAAGAATCTGGTGGACAGCGAAGTGATGATGGGGCTTTTGGCGCGGGCCGGAGCGGAACTCTCGCCGCGAGCCGAAGACGCCGACGTCATTGTGGTGAACACGTGTTCGTTCATCGAGAGCGCGCAGCAGGAGTCGGTAAACACGATTCTGGAGATGGCTGGGCTCAAGACTTCCGGGCGGGCGAAGAAACTTGTGGTGGCGGGCTGTCTGGTCGAGCGCTTCCGCGATGAGATTCGCAAGCGCATTCCTGAAGTGGATGCCGTGGTTGGCACTGGAGAGTTGCAGAACATTCTGGCGGCGACCGGCGTCGCGCCGCCTCCGGCCCAAAGCGATTCTCCGTTCGTGGTGTTGCCCTCCCGAGCCGAGGGCGACGCACGCGCGGCGCAGGGAAGATTTTCACGCGGCCAATGGGACGGGGCTATTGCCGACCTGCCCAACTATTTATACGACGACGAAACTCCGCGCATCTTGGCCACACCGAAAGCAACGGCTTACATCAAGATTGCTGAAGGGTGCGATCATCCTTGTACCTTCTGCATCATTCCGCAGTTGCGCGGGCAGTTTCGCTCGCGTCGTTTCGAGTCCGTGATCGCCGAAGCCGAACGCCTGGCACAGGTTGGCGTGCGGGAAATCACGCTGATCGGGCAGGACACGACGTGCTACGGAGAAGATTTCGGACTGAAAGATGGTCTGGCGCTCCTGCTGGAAAAACTGGCGCAAATTGAAGATCTGCGTTGGATTCGTTTCCTCTATGCCTATCCCAACAAAATCACGGGCAAGCTTCTGGAGACGATTGGAATGCAGGAGAAGATTTGCTCCTACATGGATGTCCCGCTGCAACATGCGTCGGCGAGTGTTCTGAAGCGCATGAAGCGCGGAGGCGGTGCGGAATTATTTCTGCGTTCCATTGCCAAGATGCGGCGCGCAATTCCGGGCTTGACCTTGCGTACCTCGTTCATCGTGGGCTTTCCGGGAGAGACCGATCAGGAATTCGAAGAGTTATGCGATTTCGTCCGCGAGGCCCAATTTGATTGGATGGGAACTTTCGCGTACTCCGACCAGGAAGGCGCCGGTGCCTATGGATTAGATCAAAAGCTTTCGCCGCGGGAGATCGAGCGGCGGCGCAAACACTTGATGGGAATCCAGCGGCAGATCAGCAAAAAGAAAAAGAAGGCGCTGGTGGGTCAGGAGTTCGACCTGTTGCTGGAAGGCATGTCGGAAGAGACCGATTTGCTCATGGAGGGCCGAACCGCGATGCATGCACCCGAAATTGACGGCAAAGTCTTCGTGAACGATTTTCCGGCGGAGACGGAGCCCCAGCCCGGCGAGTTTTACCGCTGTGCGATCACGGAAGCGCACGATTATGATCTGGTAGCCAGGATTGTATAGCTGACTGTCAGTGATTGAATTCTCGTTTGATCGGCTAAGACCTGGAGCATCCCTGAACCATGCCTCGCAAGCGCACACTGAAACTCCGTTGCCCGATCTGCAAGAAAACTGTCAAGAGTGGCGATCCGGAGTTCCCCTTCTGCAGCGACCGCTGCCGCACCATTGATCTGGGCAAATGGGCCAGCGGCGCTTATGTAATTCCCTCACCGATTGGAGATGCAGAGGAGCAGATTCGAGAGAGCACCCCGGAAGATCAGGATGAAGACTTGTGACAGGCGCGCGAGAACCCGACCGTAGCGCCGGCGTCCCGGCGGCCGTCCCTTTGGCAAGCTCAGGGCAGGCTGCGGGGATGTCCCGCCCAACACCCTTATGGGCAATGCTGGTCGGCACGTTTCTTGGCATTGGGCGAATGCGGCCCGGACCGGGGACCTGGGCATCGGCGACCACTGTCGTTTTATGGGCAGCACTGGCGCACACCCTCACACCCTGGCAACGCACCGCGATTGCAATCGCTTTGGCCTTGCTGATCACGCTGATCGGTGTTCCCGCGGCGACGCGGGTGGCGCGTGGCTCCGTAATGAAAGATCCTCAGTTCGTCGTGATCGATGAGGTTGCAGGACAACTGGTGGCTTTGATCGCCGTGCCCCTGGCGTGGAAATCTTTTCTGGCGGGCTTTATACTTTTCCGAGCCTTCGATATCCTAAAACCGCCGCCGGTGCGACAATTGGAGGCGTTGCCGGAAGGCATCGGGATCGTGCTGGACGACGTGGCCGCCGGTCTGTACGCGCTAGGAGTCGTGCATCTCTTTCTGCACTTTGGTCTTCTAAGGTAAGGCGAGTGTATTCCTCATGGGATTTTCCGATCGTGTCCTGGGTAAGAAAAACGCGAATGGCGGACCGCACATCGAGTCCGTATCGCCGGTGCTGGCGCTGGCCGGTGGAGAAGTGCGGATTGCAGGCTCGGGATTGCGGCCGCCGCAGTGGCAGCGTCCGCGGGTGCAGTTTGGAGACGTGGAGGGCGGGATTGTAATCAGTTCGGATTCATTTCTGGTCGCCCGCGTTCCTGAGGGAGCCACTTCGGGTCCTGTGATAGTTACCACGAATGGGCATGTGAGCAACGCGCACACCGTCAAGGTGGCCGTCTCCATCGCCGCGATCGAGTCGATCACCAAGATCCTGCTCTTCTATTTCCACGAGCGGATCTGGGCCCGGGTGAGATGGGGCCGGGGANNGACGCTCAAGGCAACATCTATGCGACTTTTTCCGGTTCACGCGGACAAAAGGTTCCGGTCGCGATTTTCAAGATTGATACGAATTACACTGTGAAACCATTCGTAGGCGAGATGATGAATGCCACCGCGATCGCCTTCGACCGCCAGGGACAGATGTATGTTTCCTCGCGCCATGATGGTGCGGTGTATCGCGTGGCCCCCAACGGAACCATGACCACCTATGCCGAGGGAATGGGAATCGCGACGGGGATTGCCTTTGATCGAAACCAGAATCTTTATGTAGGCGACCGCAGCGGCACCATTTTCAAGATTGGCCGCGATCAGCAAGTGTTTGTCTTCGCCACCCTGGAGCCGAGCGTTTCTGCCTACCATCTGGCTATGGGGCCGCAGGGAGATTTGTTTGTGACCGGACCTACAACTTCGAGCTTCGACAGCGTGCATAGAATCGATCCACAAGGGACCGTGCACAAATTTTTTCGCGGCTTGGGACGCCCCCAGGGCTTGGCTTTCGACTCGAATGGCAACCTCTACGTCGCGGCTTCGCTCTCCGGCAAGCGCGGCATCGTGAAGATCACGCCAGAGGGCAAAGCTGGTTTGGAAGTCGCCGGGCATGGGCTGGTGGGATTGGCCTTTGCGCCAGGACGCAGCGTGATTCTGGCAACCACCGAAGCGGTGCATCATCTTTCCTGGAACATCCAGGGACTGCCGTTGCTACCGGAATAGCTGGGGGAACTCTCAGTATCAGTTCTCAGCAACGCAGTTTTTTTCCAGAACTGGGCACTGAGAACTGAGAACTGCTTTTTTCATTTACACTTCTACCCGTGAACGCCGAGATCATCGCGGTTGGCTCCGAGCTACTGACGCCCTTCCGCATGGATACGAATTCTCTCTACCTCACCGAGCAACTCAACCAGCTCGGGGTTGAAGTAATTTTCAAGAGCGTGGTGGGGGACGATCTCGGGCGCCTGGCTGCGGCCGCGCAGCACGCGCTGTTTCGTTCGGAGATCGTGATTTTCAGCGGCGGTCTGGGCCCCACAGAAGACGACCTTACGCGCGAGGCGGTGGCCGAAGCGTTGGNNACGACCTTACCCGAGAGGCCGTAGCCGAGGCGCTGGGGGTTCCCTTACGTCGCGACCCGGAAATTCTCGCCAGCATAGAAAACCGTTTCGCCGCGCGCGGCTGGAAAATGTCTCCCAACAATGCCAAGCAGGCGGACGTGATCGAGGGTGCGACTGTGCTGCCCAACACGAACGGAACCGCGCCCGGACAGTGGTTAAGCGGCAAGATCGAGGGTCGCGAACGCATCGTCATTTTGTTGCCCGGCCCGCCGCACGAGCTGAAGGCTTTGTT
>PLUI01000233.1 GCA_003164855.1 Acidobacteriaceae bacterium | reverse complement strand
GGCCAAGCTCCAGCAGGCCACCACGCAGGACGACTCAGAATCCGCAGGCGCGCCGGAGACAGGAAACACGCGATGACAACCTCACTGGACGCCCGCGAGCAATCACGAGGGACCCGGCCCGGCCTAGTCGAGGGGCGGGTGGCGCTGGTCACCGGCGGCACCCGCGGCATCGGCGCCGCTATCTGCCATGAACTGGCCGGCCAGGGCGCGCACGTCGCGGCCGGCTTCTGGCACGACCACGAGGCCGCGGAGAAGTTCCTGGCCGATGTGAGCGCGGAGCATCCAGACCAGCGGGTCACCATTCACGAGGGCAACATCGGCCATGCCGATGCCTGCCGCCGGGTACTGCACGAGGTGATCGACCAGCAGGGCCAGGTCGACATCCTGGTGAACAACGCCGGCATCACCATCGACCGGACCGTGGCCAAGATGACCGACGAGGACTGGCAGAAGGTCATCGCGGTCAACTTGTCCGGCGCCTTCTTCATGGCTGCGGCCGCGGTCGAGCACATGCTCCACGAGCTGCTCGATCAGATTTCGCGCGAAGAACAATCCCTGAACCTGGAAAAGATTCGCGGGCGCATTGCGGCGTCGATTGCGTGCCATGCGGCGATCAAGATCAACATGCCGCTGGAGCAAAATAAAATGGAGTGGCTGCTGGCGGAACTCGCGAAAACCGATCATCCCATGTCGTGTCCGCATGGCAGGCCGGTGGTACTGCGGTATTCTGTAAAGGATATTCAGAAGGCGTTCAAGAGAATCTGAGCGAGAAGAGCAATTGGCAGTTGGCAATAAGCAATTAGCCATTGACCATTGAGATTTTCGGAGTTCGCCCCAATGCCGCTGATGACCAATTGCCAACTGCTAATTGCTAATTGCTTTCGCCTATGACCGAGCAGGACCTACAGCAACTGCGGCGCGAGAAGTGGCGGCTGGATGGCAAAGCCATCCGGACGATTGAACAGGCGCGCGCGTTTGTCGAGGGCGTGGGATTTTGCCTGATGTATCCGGTGCGGCCTTCAATGCCGGTGCCGACGTTTATCGGAGCGTTTGTCGGCTCCGACAATCGGCTGCCGACTTGGCAGCACGCTTATTCCGATCCGCGGGCGGCGGAGGCGACGGAGCTTATGGTGCGGTTGCTGCGCGAGCGCTCGGCCTATGAAGCAAATATCTTCGAGGAGAATAATGCGTTTCTGGTGGCGGCCTCGGCGTTTCCATATTTTTATGCGCTGGTGGGCGAGCGCAATCCCAAGCTGGCGCCGAAGCAAGGGCCGCGGTCTCCTTATTCTCCGCTGGCGTGCGATGCCTTCGAACTGATCAGCCGCGACGGGCCCATCTCCAAGCAAAAACTGCAGGAGGCGCTGGGTGGGAGCGTTTCTTTGCCGGCGCTGGATAAGGCGCTCGGCGAGTTGTTGGCGAAGTTGCGCATTACGCGCGTGGATTACAAAGCTCCCGAAGGTTCGTATTGGGATGTGCTTTACCGCTGGGCTCCGGAGGCGGTGCGCGAGGGCGTGAATTTGTCGGTGCAGCAGGCGCTTTCGGCGCTGCTCTCGAAATATCTGGAGTGTGTGGTCGTGGCTGAGCAGACGGAGTTGGAATCTTTTTTTGGAAAATTTGTGGCGCGGTCGCGGGTGAAGGAAGCGGTGAATGCGCTGCTGGCGGCGCGTGAGTTGAGTTTTGTGCACGTGAGTGGGCGGTCGATGTTGCAGATTACCCCGGAGAAGGAAGCGGCGGTTGCGTTTGTGGTTCCCACCCCGCGTCCGAGAGAAAATGAAAATCCTCGTGCGCGCAAGACTTTTCGTCCAGGGCCAAGGACAGGCTCCTCCGGCTCTCGACGGCCTTCATACACATCGCAACATTCCGGCAAACCTAAGAAATAATATTCGGCTAAGGTTCCGGTTTGGGCTCGAAACCTGCCGAATGCGTCCCTCGCTCCGTGTACAATCTACTCGCGAAATGACCGACATCCCTAGCCCTGAACCCACTCCACGCAAACTGATTATTGCCATCGACGGTCCCGCGGGTGCGGGCAAGAGCACGATCGCGTCGCGGCTGGCGCGCAAGCTGGGCTACGTGAACCTGGAGAGTGGAGCGATGTACCGGGCGCTGGCGCTGAAGGCCATTGAGGAGGATGTGTCATTTGACGACGAAGCGGCGCTGGTGAAGCTGGCGGAGGAGTCGCGCATTCAGCTTGAGCCCTCGCGGGACGGCAACCGGACGCTGCTGAACGGGCACGATGTTTCGGCGCGAATTCGGGAACGCGATGTGACGGAGGCGGCGTCGCGGGTTTCGGTGCATCCGCGGGTGCGGGAGTGGATGGTCGAGCATCAGCGGGCGATGGGCGCGGGTCGCGGCGTGGTAATGGAGGGGCGCGATATTGGAACGAAAGTTTTCCCCGATGCTGATTTGAAGATTTTTCTCGACGCCGATCCCGTGGTGCGGGAGCAGCGGCGCATGGAGCAGCAGAAGATCAAGGGCGAAGTGGCCGCGAATGTGGCGGCGGATTTGCGGGAGCGAGACCGGCGGGATCGGACGCGGGCAGCATCTCCCCTAATGGCGGCGGAGGATGCGGTGGTGATCGATTCGACGAAGCTGGGTGAGGATGAAGTGCTGGCGCGGGTGGAAGAGTTGGCCAGGAAGAAATTAGGAGTTTTAGGCTAGCTATCGAGCTTTGTCTTGCTGGCGAGACAAACCAAGATCCCTCGCGTTGCTCGGGATGACACTTCCAGTCCCACACAAACTTTTTCAGTTGTCCGTCGGCTCCACTTTCGCCTTGGGCGCGGGGAGCGACTTCGCAGGCTTTGCCGGCGTGGCCGGAGGAGCGGGCGCCGCGGGAGTTGCCGTGGCAGAGGCCTTGCGAATCTCGATGCCGTCGTGCTGATTGTTGATGACGATGTGGGAAGAGCCATTGCCCACGCTGCCGCTGGCCGTGGCCTCGTGGTCGCCGTTGTCAATTTTCAACTCCGGGAAGTCGGACTGAATTTCGCCATCGCGGGTGCGCGCGTCCACGCGGAAGCCGGCTTTGTCGGGCAGGCTTAATTGCACATCGCCGTTGCGGCTATCGATCTGCACGTTCCCCAGCGAGCGCATGGATACTTCAATGCCACCATTATCATCTTCCACCCGGGCATCGCCGGATACGTCAGCCAGGCGGATCTGTTTGGAGCGCGTGGTCAAGTGGAGCGGGCCGGTGATTTTGTCGGCGTGCAGGTCATCGGAATCGAGATCGAGTTCGCCCGCGATGCTGGAGAATTCCATATCGGTGCGGGAAGACTTGAAGGCTACATTCTTGCTGATGCGAGCGAGTTTCACGCTCTCCTGAAATTCGCCGTCGAGTTGCACTGACCCCTTCACGTCCGTTACGGAGACTTCGTTCAAGCGCCCGTCGATGTGGACATCGCCCGTGATCTGCTCGACTTTGGCGGAGCTTTTTTCGAGATTTAGTTTTACGTTGCCGTTGACATCCTCTACGGAAACGTCGCCGTGCTGGCTGGCGATCTCGATTTCTCCGTCGCGGCCGGTGACGGACACATCTCCCTTGCGCCCTACGATGTGGAGTTCCATTTTGCGTGGGATCGAAATATCCAGGTCGCTTTGGACAGCGTGGTCGCCAGCGGCGTGAGTCCTGGCGTCGAGAACCATCATATTGCCGGCGAGAGTAATCTGCGGCTTGGTCTGCCGATCGTACTTATCGGCGTCGCTCTGATCTTCCGCGCCCACGCGTTTGCGAACTACAACGGTGATTTTATTGTCATTTGCTGTGCTCACTCGAACCGCGCCGTGATCGTCATTCACCCGCAAGCCGGTGACGGAAGACGGGACATCCTGTTCGAGGTGATCGTCGAAGTTAAAGGTCTGGCCGAAGATGTTATCCAAATCGCTGTCGTCGATGTTCATGTTGTCGCGAATTTCGCCCCAGTTGAAGCGCGATGCCTGGGTGGCGATGAGCCCACAGACGACGATGACGATGACGAGAAAGACTCCTCCGGCGCCGATGCCGCGTGGCGGAAGGCCATCGCGTTGCGCTTGCTGATGCTCGATCAGCTTGATGACTCCCCACAGGATCAGCAGCAGCGGCCAGTAGTGCGCGAACCAGGTTACCAGCCGGGCCCAGGCGAGCAAGTGCAGGTTGCCCAGCAGGAAGACGATTCCAAGCACGATCAGAACGAACGGTCCGGCAAACGAACGCCGGTGGCGTCGCGGCGGTAGCGGCGGCGGAACCGGTGGTGGAACGGGATAGGACACTGGACTAGACATTGCGCACCTCCCCGGAAGAAGCATCTGGCCCGGGATTGGACGGCGGCGGAGCAGGTGGAGGCGGCGCGGCCGCAGTCGACGCTACCGGCAGCGCGCCGACATGTCCGGCTGAGGAAGCGTTACTCTGTAGCAGCTTCACAACGCCAACTACGAGTAAGATGGCGGGCCAGGTGCGGTCGAAGCTGACCACGTTCAGGCTCTGGAACAGGAAGAGCACGCCAACGGTGAAGACGATGGACGGGGCCATGATTTTGCGCAGACGGCAGCGATCACAGCGACAGTGCATCCCGATAACTTTGCGCACGCGGCAGGTTGCGCAAGTGCAGCCCTCGGGGTGAACTCCGATCATGCCGTACTGCTTGGCGAACATCCACGCTCCCAGGAAGATCAGGATGAGCGGCCAGAAACGGTCCAGGCCGAAGTCCCAGATGTTCATGGTGTGCAGCAGGAAGAGCACGCCGAGTCCAATTAAAACAATCGCGACGGCGGGGATATTTTTGGATTCAGTCTTCTCTCCCATGCTGAAGGCTTGTCCCAAGCCGAACGGATCCGGCGCAGGCTGGCCTTCCTGCAGAGCGCGAGCGGTGCGCACGGCATCGATGATCTGGTAAACGTAGAAGAATGCGATAGCGATGCCGAACAGCGCATCCCAATTCCCGGCGTGATCGGACGCGAAGACGAGCAATCCGAAGATGAGCAGGTGTGCGAGTCCCTTGGCGTATTGCGAGCAATAGACAGCGCCGACGCCGAAGGGAAAGAATCCCGCCAGAATGCCTGCGACCGTAGGATTCGGGCCGGAACCCGTACGCGCCGGTGCCGGCGTTCCCATCGGTGGATACACAGCTTGCGGAGGCACAAACCCGGCTGCCGGAGCAGCGCCCTCCAAACGGGCTGCGAGACAAGGCTCGCAGTAAACCACTCCGCGAACGTCGCGGGTGCAATTGGCGCAGAGCGGCTTGCCGCAAGTGCGGCAGAACGCGACTGCGGCCGTATCGTTGTGCGTGGCGCAGTTCATACGAACCTCCCGTAAGTGGTCACCGACACTACAGGCAGATCCGGATTTGACGGATGAAAAACAGATAGACCCAGCGGAGCCCCAGCGAGAATGAGTTGGTTCCCGGTCTGGCTGTAATTGCGCTCCTGCTTCTGCTCGGGCTGTTGAGTTGTGTCGTTTTTGTGGTCTTTCTTTTCCTTGTCGGTTTCCGGCGCGGGCTCAGCGGGAGTCACGTTGCGCTTGAATTCACGCACCCGCGATTCCACCTCGTACACGAACCGGATATTTTCGTAGTAGCGCACGACGCGGGCTTGCGCATTGTAATACGTGTGCCGTATCGCGGCCGGTCGCAAACTCACCTGGCGCAGATCGGCGGGTTTAACGCCGAGCACGCTCAACGCCACCGACAGCGAGAAGAACGCCATGCCAAACGACATGGCGAACCGCGGCTGCCGGACCGTTCCCCAAATGGGTTGCATTGCCCCCGAGGCCCAAGCCTGCGCCTTCTCGATCCAGGAAACCCGAGGCGGCGCAGCTACGTTCACCCGCAGGCGTTGGGTGTCAACGCCCGTTGTGGATGCCAGAATATTCGTTACCAGACTGACTGGAGGCTCCACCTCCGTGAGATCCTTCAGCCAGTTGCGGCCCGCCTCCACTTCGGCGAACAGCGGCCCGCAGGCGGAACAAGTCCGCGCGTGAGCCTGGAAGCGGTCGAGTCGAACGCCCGTCAGAACGCCATCGAGCGCGTCCGTGAGCAGGCCGTCAAACTCCTGACACTGCATTCCGTTACTGGTTAGGTCTGGCATCACATCACCTGCCTATAGGTACGTTGCAAAAGGCGCGCAAGTTCCGCCCGCCCACGATTTATTCGACTTTTCACAGTTCCCTCCGGCACCTTCAAAGCGTTAGCGATTTCGCGATAGTCCATATCCTGTAAATCCCTTAGAATCACAGCCTCACGCAGCTCCGGCGAAAGCTTCCCCAGGGCCGCGTGTACGGTTTCTCCCACCTCCCGGCTGCGTACGTGCTGGTCGGGAGGCGCGGATTGGTCCTGAATTTGCTCACTGAGCGGCTGCGCGTCTTCATGCGACGAAGACGCCGCGTCCAGCGANNCGTGCGGTACATCTTGATGAAAACTTCCTGCGCCAGGTCTTCGGCGTCGTCGGCCGAGCCGGCAAACCGGTAGCAGATGTTATAGATACGCCGGTTATAAGTCTGAACGATTTCCTCCCAGGCAGCCGCATCGCCAGCTACACACCGGCGCACCAGCATCGCAACTACCTGGACGTCTTCCAAAACCAAGTCCCCCCGGAAAGCTAACCTGCTGGACTAAAAAAACTTGTTGTTCTAAGACTTTGTCATTCCGACCGAAGCTTCGCCTTCCGCTAGGAAGGGGAAGCGCAGTGGAGAGCCTGCCCTGAGCGAAGTCGAAGGGAACCTGCTGTTTTGCTGTTTCCCACCACGCCCGCAGCTCTCCCCCACAAGACAGTACGCGGATGTACTCCCCTAAGTTCGCCGCCACCACCCCGCCGCCGCAAGTTATTCGAAACAGGGCATTGTAGCAGCGACAAGAAAGCAAGCGATTTCCGGCTGTCGAAGGGCCCATGTGGGGACAGCCGCCCTCGGCTGTCCAGCGGCCCAGAAGTATCGGGCCTCTAGCCCTTGATTTATTTTGTCATCCTGAAGGAGCGCGCCCTTTGCGCGACTGAAGGACCTCTGCACTTTGCCCGCTGTGCAATGAATGCCTGCCACCCCATCCCCACCGCGTGCCACCTCAACCCCACGAAAGCGCCTGGCATTTCCCCCCGCCAAAGTGTAAAAAGGAACCCGACTGTGAGGGGGCCACGGCAATGCCGTGGCCTTTTTTATTCGCCTCACCGCCGAACGGCCTTTCCTATGATTCCGAGAACCGGACCGAGAGTCGAACAACTGCCTCCATTGAAGCTATACAGGGAAGACATCGAGAAGCTGTTTTCTCTGTGGAAAGCGAACTGCCAGCAAGTCCTGGTCGGGGACGACGAGCACTTGTACGAATCGTTAGCGGAGATGGAGGAGCACGCGCCGCCCCGTCTACAATGCCTTATTCTCCAAGGCTTCGTGCCACACGCGGAGCTGGTGATACGGGGCTCCGGTGCCGCGCCTCCAGCCACTCCGCGAAGCATGCTATTGATCGGCGGTCGGGACCAAAAGTCTGAACTTCTGTTTTTTCCCGCTAGGGACATTCTTCACAACCGAAAATGGGTTTCGATGATTGCTCTCCGGGTCGCGGCACTCACAGCTTCGGCCGTCCTGTTCCTCGGGCTGCTCTTTTCAAAGTCGATACTGCTAGCCCACCACATCGGCAGTGACTTCACCTATGACCTGGCGGCCTTTGTTGCGCTCGCGTTTCTGTTCCTCGGAGGGTGGATGAGCACCAATCAAGTAAGTTATGCGACGCCTCGCCTTCACTCCAAGAGCCAGTCATTCTGGGAGCGAAACCGGGATGATTTCGCAAAGCAAGCGATCACGTCGGTAATCTCTGGTCTCATCGGGTACACCATCGGGCACTTCTTAAAGTAAGTTGGAGCGAAAATGGCCGATCGCTTGGCACCTTACTACCTAGAGCTTGTGGCGGATGCGGCCCTGAAGTCCTACTGGCGGCACCAAGCCCTCTGGAGGTTCTTGCGTCGCTGCGGCATCTCCGAGCGTTTCTTGGCGACATGGATAAAGCCAGAAAGCAAGCGAGAATTCCTGACTCGCCTCTTCCCGAAACTCGAATCAACGGACGCGGGAATCCGGCTGATAAACAGAATGGCCGATGCGCTCGTGCAGCAGACTAGCTTTCCTGATCTGGAAGGCTGGGAGGACGCCGAGCACAAGAAGGACACAGCAAGGCAAGCCGTAGCTGCCCTCAGAGAGTACGTGAACAAGCAGCTCCAGGAGGCCAGAGACGAACGCGACCGCGAACTAACGCGAAAGCGGGCGAGAGAACTGCAAGAAGAGTGCAGAAGGCGTGAGGCGAGCCTTCAGAAATTCACTGATCGCCTGACAGACCTTTCGAAAGGGCTGGGCACACAGCAGGCAGGGTACGATTTTCAAGACTGGTTCTACGATCTTGTGGATTTCTTTGAGGTCGTCAGCCGGCGTCCGTACGTCACCTCCGGCAGACAAATCGACGGCTCAATAACCGCCGACGGAACAACCTACCTGGTCGAAACGAAGTTCACTGCAGGACAGGCAGGCGCCCCCGACATAGACACATTCCACAAAAAGGTAACGAGCAAGGCAGACAATACGATGGGCATTGTGGTCTCCATATCGGGCTACTCATCAGTCGCCATCACCGAAGCGTCCGGCCCAAAGACACCGCTGCTGTTGCTCGACCACAGCCACATCTACATGCTACTAAACGGCACGATCACACTTGAGGAATTAGTTAGCCGCGTTCGACGCCACTCTTCCCAAACGGGAGAAGCGTACCTCGCAACGAAGGACTTTGGCGGCTAACTCTGTGACATCCAACCTTGCTATCCACAGCCCCAACCACCGATCACGCCAGCGGAGGCAGCGCGGCGCTAGCCTGTCGACATATCGGCAACGCTCCCTAAGCCCCCAACCACGAACGGCTTACCCAGCAATAGCTATAAGTTATCCTAAGTGTTCCAGTTGGAACATTAAGCTCTAATGTTCCAACCGGAACATNNGAGCGGTCGGCTTCGGTGTCGTAGCCGATGGTGGTGCCTTCGGGCAGGTGGACGTTGCGGTCGATGATGCAGCGCCGGATGCGGCAGTGGCGTCCCACGGCGACGTGCGAAAACAGGATGGAGGAGTCGACTTCGGAATAAGAATTCACCCGCACGTCTGGTGAGAGGATGGAGTTCTTGACCGTGCCGCCGGAGACGATGCAGCCATTCGACACGATGGAATCGAGCGCGGTGCCCATCCGATCTTTTTCCGCGAACACAAATTTTGCCGGCGGATACTGGCGCTGGTGGGTGCGGATAGGCCAGTCCTGATCGTAGAGGTTGAAAATCGGCGAAACCGAAACGATATCCATGTTGGCTTCGTAGTAGGCCTCGAGCGTGC
>PLUI01000230.1 GCA_003164855.1 Acidobacteriaceae bacterium | reverse complement strand
TCAGAATCTTGTCGTAATCCTGACAGCGGCAGAGATTTCCCGAGACCCCGTGCGCCAGTTGCCGGCGCGTGGGATTGGGATTCGTTTTCAAGAATCCGACCGCAGTCATTATGAAGCCAGGCATGCAGAACGCACACTGAAATCCCTGCTCGTCGATGACGCCCTGCTGCACCGGATGCAAGGTGCCGTTGTCGCTCGCCAGCCCTTCGATCGTCATAACCTTCCGGCCACGCACCGTGTGCGTCAGCACCGAACACGAATAATGCGGAATGTCGTCGATAAGGACGGTGCAGGATCCACATTCCGCACGGTCGCAACCGAGCTTGGTGCCGGTCAGTCCCAGCTTGTAACGCAGCGTCCATGCCAGCGTCTCTTGCTTCATGACATCGACCCGCCGTTGCTGACCGTTAACATTGAGAGTAATGAGGCGCTCGCCCACGCCGGCAGCCAACTGCTGTCCCTGCAGCATAGAGGAGGCACGAAAAAGATAACTGGCGGAGGAGACGGCGACGCCGCTGCTGATGACGCCTTTGATGAAGTTGCGCCTTGAGACAGTCTTCAGCACACCTTCCTCCGGTACGTTTTGAATTGTCTGGGAATTTACCTTCTCTGTCATGCTCGGTCACCTTTTTATCCGGGCCGCCGCGGTTCGAGTCTTGCGTCTAAAGATCGATGTGGGGTTCAACGTTTAAATAGTTCGATTATCAGAAAGAATGCCCGGATTCGGAAATTTCCGATGCGGGTAGTATAAGCGCGTCAGTCGTTGGCGAGGAATTTTATAGACGGCCGTAATCCAATCCGAGTGACACATACACGACAACCGCCGAAAACGAGAAGTTCAGTGGGGAGTGGAGGGCACGCCGTGCGGCTACACGCTGCCATTCGAGTCGAGGACGAGACCTGCTACGGGTTGTAACCATCCTTCGTAGAGGCGTCGAACTGAGGAGCGCCAGGCTCAACTTCATTTGGGCTCGGAAACATCAAATACGAAGCTCTTTGGAAGGAATCACTCCATTGGCCCACCCATCGAAAAACCAACAACCGATCAGAATAATCCGCGAAGAAGCCGATAGGATTGAGTGGGCACTACACTAACGGAGATCTCGCCGCGCTTAAGCTGACGCAAGCAATCTTCTATTGCCGAGGAGTAAGTCGAGATCTCCTCATGGAGGACTTCTCATGGATCGTGCCAGCTTTGGGAGTTGCTGTCGTGATCTATTAGTTTGGTCTACCCATGATGCTCTTTTGGCCTTAGTGGGCGGGCTCTGTCACCGCATTCTGTTCAAGAGTAACCGCAGTTTGTGCTAACAGTCTGCCGTCTGCCGATGCGCCCGTCTTCATGGCGATTTTTGTTTTAGCCAGGATTACTCCCTCGGCGTGCGCAGTCGTTCCAATGGCCACAGCACCGGAAGCCTGCCAGAAGATGTTCTTGGGCTGTGCGCCGCCTTGCAGGATCATTTGCGTAGCGCTTGCCTGGGTAAGAGTTCCCGCTATCTGGAATATCCAGACATCGTTTGCACCGCCCGAGAGCGTGACATTGGTCGATATTGAAACAGCGGTAGTCCATTTGTAGAGACCGGGAACGAGGGTTAACCCGCCAATCTGCCCGGCTCCCAGGTTTAAGAAATTGGGCAACGTTCGTCCGGCGGCGTTGGTGTATGCGGTTTGCATGTTGGCTACAGCCTTTGTCAGTAAGGTGGGGTCGGTCACCCTGCAGGGAAGAGGACCCGCCGCATTCACGGAGTAAATTGTCCCTGTCACCATCTCCGCACACGTAAGATGGATAGCGGCTCCGGTGATTGGACTAGCTCCAACATCCCCAGTGATAGCGGATGGGAAAACGTCGGTGATTCCTGATTTGGTCAGAATCGCGAAAATACCTGCCTCTCCAAGGGCCACTGGTGTCTGTCCGGTAAGCGGGATGGCGTTGGTGGTAAATCCCCATGTAATGGGATGGGCCATGGCAATTCCAGCTGCGTTTTTCGCCGCCGTCGTAACCGTGGCGGTATAGCTGGCATTCGGGTTAAGAGCCGACGCGGTGGGCGTAAAAGTTGCCTCAGTGTTTGCGGCATTCATGACGACGGCGCCGGGGACATCGTTTCCGTTTGTCTCCCTGACTGTGAACGTGAGCAAATTTCCGGGTGAGGAGTTAAGCGTTGCCGGGTCCATCGGCTGGCTGAAGGTTGCGGTCACTGCGGTGCCAGTAACAACGTTATCGCTGGTATTTGTGCTGGTCGGCACGTTCGTGGCCCAGTTACTTGGGCTTGACGAAATCACCGTGGGTTCTGTAGCTGCGGCGGCAACAGCGCCGGGAGCAACGGCAGAGCCGGGAGCAACGGCGGCAAAGACCCTCCCGACTCCGTCGCCTGCAAGCAAAGCGGCGAATAGTAACGCCATAAACATCGGCAATTTGTATGAGCTTTCGAATCTGGTCATTAGTTTTACACTCTTTCATTAGCCCGCAGGGCACCGGAAGTGACCGATCCGTTGCTTAGATTAGGTGGGGATCGATCTGCTTTTCATGCTGAGGCTAAGCCAAGAGAGAAACTGTCCTGAATTGACCACTTGCGGCAATTATCCTGCTAATCGCATGCGGTCTACGTTTCAAATTGCACCACCACCCAACGCCGCAATAGATCGAGTGGAAGCTGGGATGGACTCAGTGCCTCTCACTCGGCAGTTATTGTGCTTCGCTTTGTGCTCCGAATTCCTCGATCCTGACGAGGCTGACAAGCCATCTCGGTGTGCGCACGACGCAGTGTGATCGTGATTAGATCTTCGATCCTTGCTCGGAATCGGACGAGCTTCAGTCTAGGTTCCGATCACGACACCGCCATCCACGGAAATCACAGCCCCATGAATGAAGCTTGCCTGGTCCGATGCCAGCCAAAAGTATGTATTGGCCACGTCTTCCGATGTTCCTGCACGTCCCAGCGGGGTTCGCGCCACCATTCCTTCAAGGATTTTCGGGGGCATCGCCCTCACCATGTCGGTCGCAATGAATCCCGGAGCCACGGCATTGACGCGAATCTTGTACTTGCCTAACTCCCGGGCCCAGGTCCGCGTCATTCCGATGACACCGGCTTTGGAAGCCACGTAATTCGTCTGTCCGAAGTTGCCCAGAAGTCCCACGACGGAGGCCGCGGAGAGAATTACTCCACCTCCACCCTTGATCATGTGGGGTACCACCGCCCGGGTCACCAGAAAGACTCCCTTCAAGTTGACCCCGATCACCGAATCCCACACGTCCTCGCTCATGATGGACTCGGGGCTTCCGCCGTTCCACTTCACCAGCTGGGCGTCGCGAACGATGCCGGCATTGTTGATGAGAACGTCGATGCGTCCCCAATGCCCGACAAGTGCCGCGGCGGCGCTTTCGACCGCGCTCGCGTCGCTGACGTCAAGCGCTTGAAAATGAGACTCGCCCCCTGCCCGTTTAATCGCGGATTCAAGTTGAGGCGCGGTCTCGGTCGAAACATCCCAGGCGGCAATTCGTGCGCCTTCCTCCGCGAAGCGCAACGCAGTCGCACGTCCGATTCCAGCCACGGCTCCGGTGATTACGACAACCTTCCCAAGCAGCCCGCTCTCTCTGGCTGGCTTTCGCGGTTCGCGGACGACGGGCGGGTCTATGGGCGTGAATTCACGTGGCTGAGGCGCGCTGGGGACGGTTGTGTCCTCAACCAGTTGCGAAACGCCCTCCGCGGCAGGGTTTTGCTCAGAGCGAGGCATGGAAGCTCCTAGTCATCACATTCTGTTTGGGGGAGCGCCTTGGTTGGGGCAAAGTCAATTTCGTTCCTGGTTCAGTGGCGCCGCAGAATAGACTAGCCGCTTTGCCGCAGTGCGTCAAGCCTTGCGGCGAGATTTCGGTCGGGGCCGGTTCTTTTTTGGTACCCGCTTAATAAATAAGGATTCCAGTTCTTCGACTCGACGCTTGAGTTCGGCCGCCTCAGTGGCGTTCACCGGGGTTTCGGAGACCGGCGGGGAATCTTGCTGCGAATGCGGGCCTCCGCTGGTTCCATTCGCGGCCAGAGGATTGGCCCAGCGGCCCTGCAGGAACTCGAAGGGATTCACCGGTGGCGGCAAAGCACGGGAGGCATTCTGGTACATGTCCATCATCGCCTTCATGTAGCGCAATGCATTTTCCTGGGTCGCCCTGCCGGAAGCGAGGATCATCTGGCGCAATACGTCGAGCGGAAAAACCGAATTGGGTTCTCTGGCGTCTTCCAACACGATCTGCGCCAGTACCAGCCGGGTGAGGTCTTCCCCGGTGGCCGCATCGACCACCCGCACGTCATGGCCATCGCGCACCAGTTGGGCAACCTGACCCTGGTTGATGTATTGGCTGGTTAAAGTGTTGTAAAGACGCCGGTTCTCATACTTCTTGATGATGAGAGGCTGAGGGATATTTTTTTTCATGTTTGCTCTTGACAAGCCGCCAAAGGGGAGTACTATTACATTATGTTGCAGTGCAGCATAAATCGCAACATACTTAAATCCCGTTCTCTAAGAAGGAGCAGATCATGACAACCACCTCTAAGTCAACCAAGAAGGCTACAGCCGTAAATCCTGAATTCGTCGATACCTTTTCTCCCCTGGTTCTCGACAGTGTTGAGCGGGTCGCCGACTTGCAGAAGAAGACCCTGGACAGCGGCGCCGAGCAGGCCACCGAATGGATCGGGTCGTGGAAGAAGGCTTTCAGCTACTTTCCGGTAACACCGCCCGCATTCCTCTTCGACTTTGCCGGCCAGGCACTCCAGACCGCCGTCGAAACCCAGAAAAGCGCCATCGACCTGATGATCGAGCAGAGTAAGAGCGCCACCGTTATTGCCAAAGTGCGCTGCGAGGCGTACTCCAAGATCGCCGATGGCGTCACCACCAATATCCACAAGTCGGTTGAGCGCTCCGTGGAAGCGCAAAAGACGATCCTTGAGTTTGCCAGCGAGCAAAACAAGGCCGTCTGTGAGTCTACCAAAAAGCAGTTCGGCGGGGCAGATGGCCCAGCGGCTGCGATGGTCGACAGAGTCCAGCGCGGGACGCACGCTGTGATCGAAGCGCAGAAGTCGTTTCTGAACATCGCTTCGCAAACGTTTGCTGCAGCCAAGAACTAACAGCTGCGTGGCAGTCGCCTATAGGATGCCGTCCGGGTGTTACAAAACACCCGGCGGGGTATCCTCGTAACTATCTCTGGTGTATCGTGCTGATAGGGAGTCGTAAAATGGCGGAAGGCCCAACTCACGATGGTAAGCGGCTTGATCCGATGGAACCCTGGCGGGCGGCGCGCGACCTCTATATGGATGCGTGGGGCAAGACCATGGTTGACATGGTGAATAGCGAAGCCTATGCGCAAGCCACGGGAGCGATGCTCGATAGTTACATGACGGTGTCCGCTCCATTCCGCGAAGCTGTCGAAAAGGCGATGCTCAAAACGCTCGAGCAGATGGCCATGCCTTCCCGGGCTGACGTTCTCTCGATCGCCGAGCGCCTGACCAACATCGAGATGCGCCTGGACGACCTGGATGCCACCCTCGGCGATATTCAGCGCTTGCTGGTGAAAGTTGGCACGGCGCCGCGTCCGCAGGCGGGGAAAGCGCAACCAAGCAAGAAGAAAACGACAAGACCGCAACGAGCCAAAAGAGGAAAAAAGTAGCATGGCAGAAGCTACGGCTA
The DNA here is from genome assembly GCA_003164855.1 of Acidobacteriaceae bacterium. Taxonomy (GTDB): domain Bacteria; phylum Acidobacteriota; class Terriglobia; order Terriglobales; family Acidobacteriaceae; genus Sulfotelmatobacter. The sequence goes on along the minus strand of PLUI01000230.1, from coordinate 22,585 downwards.
CCACCGACCCCGTTATCGCCGCTGTGGACCGGCTGCAAACCCTCCACAATGCGATAACCACTAAAGCTGCTATTGCCCAGACCCCGAAGGAGTTGGTCTGGACTCTGAACAAGGCGAAGCTCTACCGCTACGTCCCCGTTCTCCCCAAGGAGAAGCGCCATCCCATTCCCCTGTTGCTGGTTTTCGCCCTCATGAACCGCCCCTACATTCTCGACCTGCGCCGCGGTCACAGTTTTGTCGAGTACATGCTGAACAAGGGCTACGATCTCTACCTTCTCGATTGGGGAGTGCCGGGACCAGAAGACAAGAACCTCAAGTTTGACGACTACACCCTCGATTACATGCCGCGCGCGATCCGTAAGCTTAAAGCAATCTCCGGGGTGGAAGAGTTCAGTCTCCTGGGCTGGTGCATTGGAGCGATCCTCACCACCATTTACGCCGCCCTGCGTGGCGACGAAGGCTTGCGCAACCTGATTCTGTTGACCGCTCCCCTGGACTTTTCCAACAAGCAGGGACTGACCTTCGCGCGCTGGACCGATGAGCGCTATTTTGATGTGGACAAGGTGCTTGCGACGTTTGGCAACATGCCCGGGGAGATGATCGACTACGGGGCCAAGGCGCTCAAGCCGGTGGAGAACTATATCGGGAACTATGTGAAGCTATGGGATAACATCGACGATCCTCGCATGGTGGAAGGCTGGCATGCGATGAACACTTGGGTAACCGACAACGTACCTCTGGCCGGAGGCGTCTTCCGCCAACTCATCGTGGACCTTTATCGCAAGGACAAGTTGATGCGCGGCGAGCTTATGATTCGAGGCGAGCGCGTCGACATGAGCCGCATTCACGCCAATCTGCTCACCGTGATCGCCGAGGGCGACCACATTACTCCGTCGTGCCAGTCTGAGCCCATTATGTCGAAGGTCAGCAGCGTGGACAAGGAGCTCTTCCGGGTTAGGGGCGGTCACATCGGAATCATGGCAGGTAGCGGAGCCAGCAAATACACCTGGCCGCACATCGATGGCTGGCTGGCCTCTCGCTCTCGGTGAGTTCAACACTCCTCACATGTGGTATCCGCCGTTGACGTTCAATTCCTGCCCGGTGATGTAGTCGCCATCCGCGGCAAGGAAGGCGGCGGCCTTGGCGATTTCCTCCGGCGTCGCGAAGCGTCCCAACGGAATCTTGGCCTTGATTTGCGCGGCAATCTCTTCCGGAATGGCATCCACCATTTCAGTCGAGGTGAAGCCGGGCGCGATGGCATTGGCAGTGATGTTGAAGCGAGCCATTTCCAGCGCGAGGGTTTTCGTGAAAGCGATGATGCCGCCTTTGCTGGCCGAGTAGTTGGCCTGGCCAAATGCACCCATCTGCCCGACCACCGAGCTGATATTGATGACCCGGCCGAACCTCTGATTGATCATGGCCGGCAAGGCCGCGCTGGTGCAATAAAACGTGCCGTTCAGGTTGACGTTGATCACCTCGGCCCAGTCGTCGTCGGTCATCTTGCGCATGCTTCGGTCGCGCGTAATGCCTGCGTTGTTTACCAGGATGTCGAGGCGCTGCCATTTGGCGAGCACTTCTTTGACGATGCGCGCGGCCTCACCTTTCTTGGCCACATCACCTTGGACGAGCAGGCACTCGCCACCCAGTTCGCGGATTTCGTCGGCCGCGCTTTCGGCGTGCTTGACATCGGCCCGGAAGTTCAACGCTACGTTCGCGCCACGACGTACGAGTTCAAGCGCGATCGCACGCCCAATGCCCCGCGTGGCCCCGGTCACCAGCGCGACCTTACCCGCCAGCAATGTCGGCTCGTAATTCCTGCTTCCATTTCCATTTCCATCGGCGAGGTTTGCCATGGTAAGACTCCTGTCTTCAGAATTGCAGCTCACAATCGCGGGATCGATTCGCATGACTACGTAGCCCCCAACCGCGCCGGCGCCAAAGCCGGGGGCGAAAACCCGCATGGGACGGTCAATCCTGCCTTCGCGCACAGCGTCATGCACGGCCATGAGAATACTGGCGGACGAGGTGTTACCCACCCGTTCGATGTTGAAAAAGATCCGGTCCCCCGCGATCCCGGCCGCCTCGGCCAAAGTCAGCACCATGTTCTTGTTGGCCTGGTGCGGAACGACCAAGTCGATCGCGTCGATGAGCGACCCGCCGCCGCTGTTGGGGTTCGGGAGCTGGGCCAACTCACTCATCATCTGCTTCAGATAACGAGTCACCAGGGCCTTCACCTCCGGCCCGTACACTGTAATGTTGTTGTCGAACTCCGGGTTGGGCCAGATGATGGAGTTCACTTCCGACCATGGCCCACTGGCATAGGTTTGGAAGAACTCGATATCGGAAGGAGTTCCTTCCGGCGCGGGACCTACGATCACAGCCGCTGCGCCATCACCGAAGATCATGCGCGAGGTCCGCACCGTCCCGATCTTGTCGGAGAATTTTTCCGCGCAGACAAGCAGGACCGGCCGATCAATCTCTTGCAGCAAGCGTACTGCTTCGGCGAGGCCGTAGGGCATCCCTGCGCAGGCGGCAACAATGTCGCACGAAGTATGCGTCTGCAAGAGGCCGAGCTCACCCGAAAGCCAGGTGGCAATCGATGGAATGAGTTTGGTGCTGGTGCAAGTACAAATCAGTACCGCGCCAATCTCCGCGGGCCGCCGGCCGGACTTGGCCAGGGCCTTCTTTGCCGCAAGCAGGGCCATGTCCTCCAGGGGCAACTGGGTGTAACGCCGTTCCTCGATGCCAGTCTTCTCGCTGATTTCCACGGCATTCATGCGCGACCAGCAGTAGGCGTGATTGCGGATGAGGTCTGCGTTGCTACAGGTCACCTCACCTTCATAGACGGCAATGGCCTCAAACCGGGGAAGGATTGCGAACCGCTTACTGACCTCCACCGGGGGATACGGCTTGATGGGTTCACTAAGGGCCAGAGTACCGGGCCGGAGGGTCGGGCGCTGACGAACCCGGGGGCCCCAATTTTCGTCCTCTTTTACCCGCTGGATGAAACGGAGCACCGCCTCGCTCCGGGGATGGAATGCCACCACGTAATCGTCGTCTTTCAGCTTGCCAACTTCGATTTGCGTGTTGGCCGCTGGATCCCAGGGATATTGGTTGTGAAGGATCATGCACTGCCGCATCAATGCTTCCAGCTCGGGAACGGGATGCAGGCAGTCGATCACATCGTCGAACGTATAGCGCAGGCAATCGGGGTCATACGCGAGGAGGTGGCAAGTGCGGTTCTCAGGATCGGCCAGCGCCTCCGACACCGTCGGACGGATAGGGCGCAGCTCGCCACCGGAGCTAAGTTTATTGCGAAAAACATTCAGCAGAATGCTGAAACTCCGGTCCTCCAGATCTTCGTCCCACGATGGGGGCAATGCCTGGTAACCAGCCTCAATTGCGGTTGCGATGGCGGAGGTATCCCTCGGCTTGTACACCGGCAGGAAGACATCCTCCCGCCGCCGCGGGAGATCTCCCCAGCGGGTGGGGCGTTTCTCGTACATCGTAAACGTGTAGCGATTCACCCAGAAAAAATTCAACGCCAAATCACGGCAAAGCTCATACCGGCTCTTGTATTCGCCCGCCTGCACGCGCGCCGCAATTTCTACATCCGTCGGAGCTTTCTCCCCGAAGTCTCGCCGGATCACTGCCGCAAATTGCTTAAGGGTCTTAAATACGGAAAAATCCAACTCTGGGAAAAAGTTGCCGGGGAAGACAATGCGGCCATGAGAGTTGACAACGAAAGGTTTTAGCAACATTGGCTACATTCTTCTTTCCATTGTGCGGAGGCCGCGGTCGGCCAGCTAGTCAGCGGCCATAGTGCCCGGCAAACTGGCCAGGTCCTTCGCTCGATCGCTCGCCCGTTCCCTTTCGCCGACTTCCTGCAATTGAAGATGTTTCGTCTCCGGCGAGAACCACAGGCTGACAAAGGTCATGACTGCGCCGATCGTGAGGATGACTGCTGGCGATAACCACATGTCCTGTTTTTCAATCGCAGCGATAAAGGGGATCTTGTGGGCCCACCAGACGTAGACGCTAAACCATGCCCCCAATAGCGCTCCGGAGGAGTAGCCGAGTCCGACACCCGCCGCGCGGCGGCTGGTCGGGAAGCGCTCGCACAAGTAGGCCGGAACGACTCCCCATGCCAGCTTGAGCATTGCCGCCATCACACAACCCCCCACTGCCAGCCACAGGTTTCGCTGGATCGCCGCGTGATAGAGGACATAGAACACGGGAATTCCGAATACGACGAGAAAGACGCAGTACCACTGGGTAAGAATCTTTCTTCCGGTTCTGTCCGACAGCCAGCCGTAGAAGTTGTACCCGAGGAAGGCCATGAAAAGGGCAAAGCCGTAGATCAGGCTGTAGGTCGTGGTGTTGAATCCGCGCCCCTTCAGGGTCAGGATGTTAGGAAGAAATCCGTAAACCGAATAGTCGGTAAGGAACAAGCCGGTCATGAAAAAGAAAACCTGCAGGAAGTCCCACACCTGGGGAGGTTTGAACAGGCTCAGGAATGGGGACTTCTCGATCTTCCCCGCGGCTTTGGCCTTTTCGAACTCAGGCGATTCCTCTAGGTTATTTCGGATATATAGTGCCAGGAAAACCGGGACGACGCCGGTCATCAAGGCAATGCGCCAGCCATACGACGCCATGGCTTGTTTGGTGGTCAGGAACGAAATAAGCGCGAACACGAGTGAGGCAAATACGTAGCCCAGGGGGAAGCCTGATTGGATGAAGCCGCCGATGGCGCCGCGTCTCTTTTGGGGGGCATATTCAATGGCAAAGGTGTGGCCGACCGCGTATTCGCCACCGAAGAAGACGCCCATGAGCAACCGCAGCACGCAAAAACTAACATACGACCAGACGCCGACTTGGGCATAGGTGGGGAGAAATCCTCCCAGCAGGGACATCACGCCCACGCCACCGATGGTTAGGATCAGGAGGAATCGACGCCCGATTTTATCGGCATAGGCTCCAAAAATTGCCGAACCGAGAGGCCTTGCGGCCATGGTAATCGAATACGTGAACAGAATGACAATGTACTGCCAGGCCGCGCTGCCCTTGGGGGACAAGAAAACGTTCACCAGGATCGGCGCCATGACCAGTACCATCGCCATGTCATAGGCATCCAGCATAAATCCCAGAAACTGGGACGCCATCGCCATCTTTGTTTGTTTCGATAATTTCTGTTCCGTCATAAGAACTCCTCGAACAGAGTTGCCCCGGCAGGTACTCGCTCTGAGGCCGACTGCCGCCGACTCGCGCTTCAGCATACGGGTTCAGCGCGTACAAATCTGGTCAGAAGTGCTCACCCGGCAATTGTTCCTTACTGATTTCTGACAGCCTGGTACGCGACGTATGCGACCGCTCTTTTGGCATCCAGGGTCTTAGATTTGGGTTTCATCCTAGATCACGACTCTCTCGTGGTATTCGCCGTACACCCGGCGCATGGCATCGGAAATTTCGCCGACCGTGGCGTCGGCTTCGACGGCCTCGACGATCACCGGCATCAGGTTGCCCGCACCGCGCGCGGTATCTTCGACGGCTTTTAGCGCGGCCTGCCATTTCGCGGGATCGCGCCTGGCGCGCAGCGCACGCAGGCGCTCAACCTGCTTGCGCTCCAGCGACTCGTCCATGTGCTGCAGCGGTATCGGCTTCTCTTCGTCAAGCTCGAAGGCGTTCACGCCCACAACCTTGACTTCGTGGCGATCCACCGCCTGCTGATACTTATAGGCAGCGTTTTGGATCTCCTGCTGCACGTAGCCGCGCTCGATCGCCTTCAGAACGCCTCCCATGGCCTCGATTTTGTCGAGATAGCCACGCGCCCCCACCTCAATCTGGTTGGTCAGCGACTCCACATAGTACGAGCCAGCCAAGGGATCGACGGTCTGCGGCGCTCCCGATTCGTGAGCGATGATCTGCTGGGTGCGCAGAGCGATGCGTGCCGATTGCTCGGTCGGGAGTGCCAGCGCCTCGTCGAAGGAGTTGGTGTGCAGCGACTGCGTGCCGCCCAGCACGGCCGCCATGGCCTGCAACGCGGTGCGAGCAATATTGATCTCCGGCTGCTGCGCGGTGAGGGTTGAGCCCGCAGTCTGGGTGTGGAAGCGCAACATCCACGACTTGGCTTTCTTGGCCCCGAAGTGATCGCGCATGATGCGGGCCCACATGCGGCGCGCGGCCCGGAACTTCGCCACTTCCTCCAGAAAATTGCTGTGCGCGTTGAAGAAGAACGACAGCCGCGGGGCGAAGCTGTCCACATCGAGACCGGCATCGATCGCCGCCTGAACGTAGGTCATGCCGTTGGCCAGCGTGAATGCCACTTCCTGCAAGGCCGTGCATCCCGCCTCGCGCATGTGGTAACCGGAGATGGAGATGGTGTTCCACTCGGGCACGTTTTGGTTGGCGTAGGAGAAAATGTCGGTGATGATGCGCATCGCCTGCGCCGGCGGATAAATGTAGGTGCCGCGCGCGATGTATTCCTTCAGCACATCGTTCTGTACCGTGCCGGATATCTTGCGCACGTCGCGTCCGGTGCGCCGCGCGGTCACGATGTAGAGTGCCAGCAGAATCGACGCCGTGGCGTTGATGGTCATCGAGGTGGAGATCTTCTCCAGGTCGATGCCGTCAAACAGCCGCATCATGTCCTCAATGGAGTCAATCGCCACTCCGACCTTGCCCACCTCGCCCATGGCCAGCGGGTTGTCGGAGTCGAGACCGATTTGCGTGGGCAGATCGAAAGCCACGCTCAATCCGGTCGTGCCCTGGCTCAGCAGATACTTGTAGCGGCGGTTGGACTCTTCGGCGTCGCCCATGCCGGCGTACTGCCGCATGGTCCAAAGCCGGCCGCGATACATGGTGGCCTGCACGCCGCGGGTGTAGGGAAATTGTCCGGGATCGTTGAGGTCGCGCTCGTAGTCCCAGCCTTCGAGATCCGCCGGGCTATAGAGAGGATGAACGCTGATGTGGGAGGATGTTTCCTGTTCGTCGGCCAGCTTAGTGGCGGTCTTTTCCTTTGTCGCGGGCATGGTTGCCTCACTCAATCGAGACAACTCAACTATCCCTGACCTACCCCCGAACCATCGCCCTGGCAAGCGCCGTCTCGAGTTGCCCCTCGCCAAGATCCTCGAACGTCTTCAGGATCTTGCCGTCATAGGGGTGTGGTGTTAACGCTTTGGCAGGTCATCGCTTCATCCACCTCTAAATCCCGTCGTGCGGGATACTGCTCATGCTGTCGCGGTTGTCCAAGCATCGCTGATCAACGTTGAATCGCCCGGTAGATTATCTCTCCGCGGTGATGCGGAAGCTGTGCAGTTTTGCTCACAATGAACGAAGGTTATTGGAGTAAGGTCACGGCGCATTGCTCTGGCTGCACGAAGTCAGTCGAATTCGACGAGCACCTGGTTTAGTTTCACCGACTCTCGCGGCGCCACGTTGACCGATTTCACCGTTCCTTCCATCGGCGTGGTGATGGTGGTTTCCATCTTCATTGCTTCCAGTACAACCATGAGATCGTTTACCTGCAACTGCTGTCCCGGCGCCACTGCCACATGCACGACGATTCCAGCCAGTGGACTGCGGAACAGTTTGGCTTCGTGATTATCGGGATCCTCGGAAGACCCCGGTTTGTGCGGTGTGCGCAATACGACCGATTGAATGGTGGTTGCCCCCGGCGCGGGGCGGTTGTCATGCATCTGGGGCTGATAATCGTCTTCGGCGACCTCAACCTCGACTTCATACATTTGCCCGTCGATTGCTATGTTGAGCTTCATGGCTCCTCTAGCACTTCACTTGCTTCCGTGATTCGGCGTTCGCAGTCAGAGTCAGCGCCGCCTCTGCGTGATGTTATGCGAGGTTTGCACCGTCACACGCCCTTGCCGTGCCCAGCGGGAGACGGCATATGGCGCCTGCAGCATTCTTGCGGAGCGAATCCGGACCTTCTTGCCAAGAAACTCCGTTACCGCTGCGGCGATGACGGACAGTGTCTCGGGCGAGACAGGCTGAGATGAGCGGCTTGATGGGGAATCCATTTCATTTGCTCCTAAGGGCCTTATAGGGGAATCAGCCCGTGCTTCTTGGCTGGACGAAGCTCTCGCTTGGTGTGCAACGCCTCTAGAGCCATGGCCAGGTATCGCCTGGTCTCGGAGGGTTCGATCACGTCATCCACGAACCGGCGGCCCGCGGACACATAGGGATTGGCGAACGTGCTGCGATACAGTTCGATGAGCTCATCCCGCTTTAGCGTCTTGTTTTCGGCGGAGTCGATCTCATGGCGAAAGACGATTTCCGCAGCGCCTTCGGCCCCCATGACCGCGATTTCCGCCGTCGGCCAAGCCACTACGCGGTCCGCCCCCAGGTCTTTACAGCACATGCCGATGTAGGCTCCGCCGTAGGCTTTGCGTATTACAACCGTTATCTTTGGGACGGTGGCCGCCGAGTAGGCGAACAGGATTTTCGCTCCGTGCCGGATAATCCCTCCGTACTCCTGTTCAACCCCGGGGAGAAATCCGGGCACATCGACAAAAGTGAGCAAAGGAATATTAAAGGCGTTGCAGAATCGAATGAAGCGAGCCATCTTGTCGGAGGCATCGATGTCGAGCGCCCCCGCGAGTACACAGGGTTGATTGGCGATGACCCCCACTGTGCGCCCCTGGATGCGACCGAAACCGATCACTACGTTCTGGGCAAACCCAGGCTGGATTTCGAAGAAGTCCTGATGATCGAGCAAACGCGTGAGCAGGGTACGGATGTCGTACGCAACTTTAGGTTCTGCCGGTAGCAAGTCATTCAGCGCAGGATCGTCTTCCAAGTCCAGGCTGTAGGCCAGCCGCGGAGGGTCCTCCAGGTTGTTCGACGGCAGGAAGCCCAGCAGACGGCGGGCAAGAGCAAGCGCTCCATCGTCGTCCTCGGCAATGAGGTGAACCACGCCGGAGCGATTCATCTGGGCCGCGGGCCCGCCCAGCTGGTCCGCGGTCACAGTCTCGCCCGTCACCTGCTTGATGACCTGGGGACCGGTGATGAACATCTGCGCCCGCTTGGTTTGAATGATGAAGTCGGTCAGCGCCGGGCTGTATGCTGCGCCGCCGGCACAGGGTCCGCAGATAATGGAAATCTGCGGTACAGTCCCGGAGAGCATTACGTTGTTGTAGAACACGCTGGCGTAGCCCGCCAGGCTGTCGATGCCTTCCTGCACGCGCGCGCCGCCGGAGTCGTTCACGAAGATGAACGGGCTTCCCGTCTTCATGGAAAGTTTCATCATTTCCGTGATTTTGGCGCAGTGCACTTCCCCGGCCGCGCCGCCCGCTACCGTGAAGTCCTGGCTGGCCAGGTGGACCAGACGGCCATCAATTGTCGCGCATCCGGTGATCACGCCATCGGCGGGGAGATCTTTGTCCGCCATGCCAAAGTAGGTGGCACGGTGCTTGGCGAACAGACCAATCTCCTGGAAGCTTCCTTGATCGACCAGTTTGTCGACGCGTTCCCGAGCGGTAAGCTTGCCGGATTGGTGCTGCTTCTGGATGCGTTGCTTGCCGCCACCCTCCTTGATCTTTGCGCGCTTCTCGCGAAGTTCGGCGGTTCGCGCATTCATGGTGGCGCTCGCTGGTTTGAGTGTTAGTGTCGCCATGTCAGTCCTCCCTGGCACGTGTTAGAGTTTTCACTGCGCCGGTGTCACGATGACTCTGTGTTCCTCGCCGTTGACGCTGATGATGTAGGTCCGAGATTCTCCCGGCGCCGGTTCTGGACCAGCTTTAGGTTCATTCGATTCCTTACCAATGCCTTTGGGGCCTGCCGTCCGGGTCTGGAAAAACTGCGCTGCTGTCTTGGGAAACATGGCGTAAGTCAAAACATCTTCATCGCTGCCATTGCCGCCGAGCGCCAGGGCCTCGGTTCGCCGCCGTTCCCACGAGGGCTCGAGCAAATCGGCCGGGCGGCAGGTGATAGAGGGTTTGTTGGCTTGGGTGGCAGCCTTATCGACTACCTCCGCGTCCTTTTCTCCCAACGTTGTGCCGTAATAGCCGAGCATCAAGTCAGCGAACTCACTGGTGATCACTTTGTACTTGCCTTGCAGAACATTAAACATTGCCTGCGTACCGAGGACTTCACTGGCCGGGCGGGCCAGCGCAGGATATCCGGCGTCGCGGCGGACGTTCTGGATTTCCACCAACACTTCGTCCAGCAAATGGGGCGTGCCTTGGCCCTTCAGCAGATATTCCATGTTCAAGATGAGCGACGCCGGTATCTGATGCTGGAGAATCTCCGTCTCAACAACGATGGGATGCTCGAGGAATTCGCCGTTACACGGACGAACAGCGGCGATGTGCTGTTTGATGCGATGCAGCCTCTCAATGTCCAGACGTGACTCATAACCAGTCCCCTCCAGCATTGCAACCACGCTCTCGGTGGGATTGTGCCCGCGGCCCAGCGCCAAAGAGCTGATCGCTGTGTCCACAATGTCGCATCCCGCTTCAATCGCCTTCATCAGAGAAACCATCGTCATGCCCGTCGTCGAATGGGTGTGGACGCTGACCAGCGTGTCGTTTCCGCACGTCTGCTTGATCCCCTTGACCAGATCGTAGGCCGCCTGCGGCGTCAGCAGGCCGTCAACATCCTGCACGCAGATGGAATCGCAACCCATCGCTTTGATCTGCTGCGCTAGGTCGACGAACACCGGGATCGTGTACACCGGACTCGGCCCATAGCAGATTGCGCCCTGCGCGTGCTTGCCGGCCTTCTTCACGGCCCCAACGCTGGCCTTCAGGTTCCGAACATCATTCAGTGCGTCGAAGATGCGGAAGACATCGATGCCATTCAGCGCCGCCTTCTCGACAAACCGGCGGACGATAGAGTCATCAAAGTTCCGGTGGTCAACCAGGTTCTGTCCGCGCAGCAGCATTTGCAGTCTGGACTTGGGGAGCAGCCTGCGGTAAGTCCGCAACCTCTCCCAGGGGTCTTCATTGAGAAAGCGTATGCAGGAATTGAATGCCATCCCGCCCCAACACTCCACCGACCAATAACCCGCATTGTCCAAGTCTTCACACACGGGGACCACGTCTTCGAGCGCCATGCTGGTTTCCAGCAGGCTCTGTTGCGCTTCTCTCAGCAGCAACTCGGTGATTTCCACGGTGCGTGCCATGTGACGATCCTCAGCAAAACTTCTGTTTGCATCAGGCGGTGGCGCAGTATTTCGACGTTGAACCGCGCGACTTAAGACACCCAGCTACGACAATCCCCACCCACAACCAAATCGGATCGAAGAAGCATTTAGATTGAGATTGCAGTCAATGTTTATACCGCAATGGTGGAAGCGACGCTGTTCCATTTCGCTCACTCGTTGGCGAACAGGGTCAAAGCTCGACCCGACAGGCTCAACCTCGACGCCAGCGCGCCTCCACGGAAAAATAGGTTGCGTGAGCAAAACTGCACAGCTTTCGTACGCAGGCGGGCACAGTAAATTCGAAGAGTGCAACGGGCCGAAGACGAATTGAGAAAAACAGAAGGAGGTTTTCCAAAAGATATTCGAGAATATTGACGCTCAGACCGCAGCGCTTGAGGTTGCGTCATGGGTCATTTGACGAAATCATGTCTTCGCTTCAAAATCTGCAATTCGCAGGAAATGCGTTCCAGTTTATTTTGCAGCTTTTTTCGCCGAGCCTTTCATTCCCACTGCACTCCGCTTTTCAAAGACCGATAGTTGCCCATCCATGGTCAGGGCGATGAGTTGGGAAGTCCCCGAGTTACTCAGCCGAACCGTGCACAGCGAAGCAAAAACGGGCATCCTCGCCGAGCCGGGAGATTTTGTTTCGGAGGAGTTCTTCTCCGTCAACAGCGCAATGCGGGCCTCGGCGAAATGCCCGTGATCGTTGACGATTAGACGCCAATTCTCCCTGGCGTCCTGACCCAGCAAACTGTCATAGCCATCCGTCCCCAGATTCACAACTGTGCCGTGAAATCCAAATGGGCGGTTCGCCGCATACACCAATGGAAGCACCGCCTCATCATCTTCAAACTTGCCGTCTCCGGTGTTCCAAAGAACTTCATTCCCAACGGTAGACCACAATGCCAGATCGATTTTTCCGTCGTGATTGAAATCCGCAGTCTGCGCATCCAGGTAGGCATATCTCCAAATCTCCTTGCCCACATCCCAAGTCACATCCTCGAATTTGCCCTGTCCGGCATTTTTGTAGAAAACCGGCGGCTTGTTGTCGCGTAACAGCAGGAGATCCATGCGGCCACTGTGGTTGAAGTCAGCGGCGATGGCTTTGCGGGTGCGTCCAGGGTTGGAATCCAGACCGGCATCTTCGGTGACGTCACGGAACGTACCGTCATGCTGGTTGCGATAGAGGCGACTGTTCACTCCTGAGAAATCGTTGGGAAACACGAATGACGGTTTGGCAGGCGGAGCGCCGAGGTCCGTATAGATTGTCACCAGCACATCGAGGAACCCATCGCCATCCGCATCGAATAACAGAGCCGAAGTTGCCAGCTCGCTGGGTTTGCCTTTCAGTCCAGCCTTCTCCGTCACATCGGTGAAGACTCCTCCACCCTCGTTGCGATAGAGTCTAACCCCGCCCAGCCCCGNNCCCCGCCACAAACAAGCTGGACCTTCCGGAATGGTCGAAGTCGCCGAACGCGGCGGCGAGGTCACTGCCAGTCCCGCCTACTTTCGCCTTTTCCGTCACGTCGAGGAAGCTGCCGTTTGCACTTTGCCGTAGAAGATGATTCGCGCCTCCGGGAACGACCACGTAAAGACTGCCACGACGATCGCCATCAGGAGCGTCCACGGCAATGGAACCGCCCATGGCGGGTATCAGATGCTGGCGCGCATAGTCGAGTGAAAATTCGCCGGCCGGGATCGCACGAAGATCGGTGGCATCTGGCGCATGGCTCAGCGGAGGAACCGCGATTCCGAGCTTTGAGGTGATTTCTACAAACGTAACCGTTCCCACTTTTTCCGGAGCAGTTGGTTTTTGCTTCGCTTCTGCAGGAGCGAACCCGCCAATGAAAAGAACCACTCCAACCAGACGCAACCCAACCAAGACTTGCTTCGCAAGTGGAATCATGTATCTTCCTAGCATCGCTCCCGCCGTGGAATTCTCCGCCATATTCCTTATTGAGCCAAAGAAAAGTCCCATCCAATCTGATTCTAGTTTGGATGGGACCGAAGTCAGAGTCGAAAGCCGAATGCTACTCAGCCGCGTTGGACGTACCGATAACCTGCAAGCTCATCCCGCCGCCGATTGCGTTGTCGTCGATCAGCAAGTAGCCGTTCAACGTCCCGGTAGCCGTCGGCGAGAACGTAACGCTGATATTGCAAGTCGCGTTGGGCGCCAGCGTGTAAGGCAGCGAAGTGCCGCAGGTGTTGGTCTGGCCAAACTGGTTGCCATTCATACCCAGGAAAGACATCGCTGAAATCACCAGGTTGCCCGGCCCCTGGTTGGTCAACACGGTGGTTTGTGCTTTGCTGGTTGTGCCCACGGTTGCCGTGAACGTGAAGCAGGGAACCGTGATGCTGGGCGCCGGCGTAGTGGGAGACGTGGGAAGCACTCCGAAGACATCGAGTTCGTTCTGGGTCCCCACATATACTTTGCCCTTGGCAATCGTGGGCTGCTGAAACTTGTTGCCGCAACCAGTCGCGTCTCGAGTCTGGTTCTGTGCGCTGTTGTAGAGCATGGTCGCAACATTGGTTGCATTGTAGGCGTAAAGCGTCGCAGTATGATTGCCCGGCGCGGAGGCCAGGATGTCTTTGCGCTCGATCGTCCACAGAATCCCGTTGTTCGTCCCGTTGGCCGAAATGGATGGAGTGCTGCCAACCGGAAAAAGATTGGTGGTCTGCGCAATCGGTGCCGTGGAAAGGGCGCCGTTAGACAGCGAGTATTGTTTTAGATAATCGCCGCCGCCGCTTTCGTTGGTCATGCCCGAATAGTAGACATATGCTCCCGAAGGTCCCTGAAAGAACGCCGGATTACTCCAGTAGCCGTGGACTGTGCCCTGAACCGTCTGTATGTCCTGATCCTGAGTGGGGTCGTAACCTCCCAGGCTGTCGCGGTCCAGCAGGTAGATAGGCACGGCATAGGTGCTGCCGAACAAATCGCACGGAGAACCGCCCTTGCCAGACTCCACGATTTCATCGGGAAATGCGCCGCTCTGCTTGGGCAGAATCATCGGGCCGCCGGAACCCAGGTCGAGATCGTTGTTAGGCGCTGGTGTAAAGCGGCAGTCTTGGTCCATGGGTGTGAAGTAGCTCAGGATCTGCAGCGTGGGACTGAGTTTCAACACGGTGTCGCCGTAATCGACTCCACCCGTGTTCACATCGAAAGTACCATCGCCGGTCGCGAAGAACAGATTGCCCTCAGAATCCACCGCCAGGCCGTTGCCCGTTTGCCAGATGCTACCCAGCGTGCCGTTCGGAGTTGTGTTCAACGGGGAGCCGGCAATCGGAGCCAGAGTCGTGGCATTGTAGGCAAACAGCCAGCCATGCTGGCTCCCGCCCTCGGAGACGTAGATGTTTCCATTGGCCTCGACCAGAGCGGCTCGGGCCGCGTCATGAATGGGATCGAAAGTGACCACCCCTTTTCGGCTGCCAGTACCCGTGCCCGGGACCGAGCCGGTGATGGTGATCGGTCCGCCAAATTTCTCCGTCCCGGTGAAGAGGTCCAGCGCGTGCAACATGTGTATGTTGGTGACTGTGCCGTTGGAGGTCAAAGCAGTCTTGGCGTGGACGTAAATGGTTTTCGAGGCGGTATCGATAACCGGCGTCGCCGTGATGCCCACGATTGGATAGATATTGCACCCGCCCAGCCCGCCACCGCCATTGGTGGAGCAAGGCGCGGCCGTAATGCCCGCCGCTGGATTCTGAAAGTTAACCGACCACAGAAGNNGCATCGAAGGCATAGACGCTGTCATTCTCGGTCGCCACAATCAGCACATCGTGCTTGCCGCCTGAAATGTTGTTGACGTTAGGCACAAACAACGGTTGGGCATAGATCTGTCCATCTACCGGATAGGAGAATAGTTTACCGAACTTCGTTTCCGTAACGTTAGTCGGGGTAAGTGTGGTCTCCTGCAGGTTCTGACCGGTGCGCGACAGGTCGTTGTGTTGCATCAGCACGCCCGCAAACTGGGCGTGCGCGGAGGGCAGCAGAGTTCCGATGAGGAACAATAGGACGGCTGACGAGAACAATGGTTTGGTTCGCATGCGTTCCCCCCAAAGTAAAAACATATTCGCAACGCTTTGTTACAACTACTGTTTGGTACTGCCGGTGCCGATAAGTTGCAGCGTCAGTGCGCCGCCAATGGCGTTGTCGTTAATTTGCAGGTAGGCCTGTTGCGGAATGTTGCCTACCGTCGGTGTGAACGTAATCGTGATCGTGCAGCTACTCTTCGCCGCCAGCGAAGAGCCGCAATTGTTCGATGTCGAAAACTCCGTCGGGTTGATCCCTTGCACCGAGACAGTGCCGATAGTCAAAGTCCCAGGTCCCAGGTTCGTCAGCGTAGTCGCTTGCGGGGCGCTGGTCTTGCCCACGGTGCTGGTGAACGACAAACACGGCGTCGAGATGCTGGGCACCGGTGTAGTCGGATTGGTCGGGAGCACTCCGAATACATCCAGTTCGTTTTGCGTTCCAACGTACACTTTGCCGTTAGCGATGGTCGGAGTCTGAAACTTGTTGGCGCAACCGGTCGCGTCTCTCTGTATCGATTGCCGGCTGTTGTAAAGCTCGGTCGCGACATCGGAGGCCTTGTAGGCGTAGAGCACAGCCTCATGGTTGCCCGGGGCCGCAGAAAGGATGTCAGTTCGTTCGACCGCCCACACGATACCGTTACTCGTGCCATTCGCCGATACCGAAGGAGTGCTGCCCACCACGAAAAGATTAGGACTCTGGGCGATTGGCGCGGTGGAAAGTGCACCGTTCGCGAGGGTGTATTGCTTCAGATAGTCTCCGCCGCCAGATTCATTGGTCATGCCAGAGTAGTACACGTACGATGCGGTCGGTGTCTGCCAAAATGCCGGACTGCTCCAGTAGCCATGGATCGTACCCTGAACCGTTTGAATGTCCTGATCCTGCGTGACGTCGTACCCGCCCAGACTGTCACGATCCAGCAGATAAATGGGCACAGCGTAAGTACTGCCGAACAAATCACACGGCGAACCGCCTTTGCCCGACTCTACGATCTCATCCGGAAATGCACCGCTCTGCGTGGGAAAAATCATTGGCCCGCCCGAGCCGAGGTCGAGATCGTTATTGGGCGCCGGCGTAAAGCGGCAGTCCTGGTCCATCGGAGTGAAGTAGCTGAGGATCTGCAGCGTGGGACTGAACTTCAACACCGTGTCGCCGTAATCGCCGCCGCCCGTGTTCGCATCGAATGTTCCATCACCCGTGGCTAGATACAAATCTCCGTTGGAATCCACTGCGAAGCCATTGCCAGACTGCCATACCCCTCCCAGCGTACCGTTGGGAGTAGTGTTGAAAATTGCGATTTGCTTCAGCGTCTGCGCACCGTAGGCCATCACCCAGCCATGTGCATTGCCCGCCCAACCGATATAGATGTTGCCGTTGGCTAGGACGAGGCCGGGACGCTGATCGTTGTGCAGGGTATTGAAAAGAACTTTGCCGCCGCTGCTTCCCGCACCCGTGCCCTTGACCTGGCCGCTGATGACAACCGGTCCGCCAAACTTTTCAGCGCCAGTGGTAATGTCCAGTGCGTGAAGCCGCTGCACGTAGTTCGTCGTGCTGCCGGAAGTCTCGGCCGTGCGCACCAGGACGTACATAGTATTCGTTGTCGGATCAATCACCGGAGTTCCCGTGATCCCCGTCGTGGGGTACACGTTGCACGTCAGACCCGCTTTCGTGCACGAGATCGTGTTTACGCCTTCCGCTGGATTGGTGAAATTATCGGACCACAAAACCGGCGGCGTCAGTCCATCTGCATCGAAAGCGTAAACCGTGTCGCCTTCCGTCGCAATGTAGACGACATTATGCGTGCCCTGCCCTGGGATCGACACATTTGGCACATATAGCGGCTGCGCGTAAATTTGATTGTCCACGGGATACGAAAACAACTTGCCAAAGGTTTTCGAGTTGACGTTCGCGGTGGTTAGAACGGTCTCGTTGATATTCTGACCGCTACGGGATAAGTCGTTGTGCTGCGTGAACACGCCGGTGAAACCCTGCGCCGCGACACTCGGCGGCAGCGTGCTCCAAACAACTATCGAAAAGAGGATGAGTCCGACGCGAACCTTCATTGCTTACCTCCATGGAATTGAACGTTGCAATTCCGCAGCGCAGTTGCGTGGAAGGTGGCTGGCCGCGGTTTTCGCGTCAAGCAGAGCGTCCTGACCGGCGACAACTAATCATGACTCTCAATTTGCTTCAGGGGGGAGAAACGGCCGGAGCAATTCTCATCGCTGGGTGGGAATCTTATAACAAGTTTCTCTCTACTACAAGCCCTAGTGGGGGCCGACAAAGCTGCAGTTTCTTGCAACTTTCTTCTTACGATGCGCGCGCAAGGATCCCAGAAAATCGCCAGCGATTCGCCTTTTCTTCGGGGAGATCATCCACTTGATCTCCCCGAAGGCCGTTTATAGACCGCGGTTCGCAGCTGCCGCTTTCGTCGCTACGTCCTGTAAGAGCTGGTCCAGGTCAGCGCGAGTCAGGAGCTTGCCCTTCAACACTACTGCGTCGATCTTTTTCGAATTCCGGATGTCTTCCAGTGGACTCGCGGTGAGCAGGACAAGATTCGCAGTCCTGCCCTCTTCCAGAGTCCCGCTACGCGGCGACGGCTAGGCCAGCGTGCGGCGGCCGGGGGGCGCGAGAGGCACTGTGTCAGGAGCCCTGAAACATAAGCGTCTGCCTCGTGAAGGAAATCGCTGTTTATCCAGGTATCCCTCAGAGTTTGCTGAATACTAGTTGGGGTCGGATGAGTACGAATCGAAGGAGCTTAATTTTCGCTAGAGACTGATTGGGCTGTGCAAGGCCAGTCTTGCCATAAACCGAACAGTCAAAGCAGGTCAGGAAGAATTTTCAGGTGGACATCGACAGCGTATATTTCTCGGGCTGGTGGTCGAAGGTTTGCTTGCATCCCGCACAACAGAAGTAGATATCGCTTCCTTTGTGGGCTGACTTGTATTTCGCTCCACTCACCTTCACAAACATGCCGCACACCGGGTCGCGGGCTTCGTTCGGCGGGGGCTGGGTCAGAACTGGCAGAGCAAGACCTGGCTGACTCAGAACTGGCAGGTTCAAGGCCGTCGGCGCGCTCTTCTTAGGCTCAGCAACCGCTTTCGCTCCAGCGCCTTTGAGATTAATGATCTCAGCCAGAATGCTCACCGCGATTTCTTCGGGCGAAGCCGCGTGGATATCGAGGCCGGCTGGCGCGCGAATCTGGCTCACTCGCTCGGCAGGAACTCCAGCTTCGCGCAGATGTTCGAGTACCTTCTGCGCCTTGACTTTACTTGCCACAAAAGCGACATACGTGGCGCTGCTCCTGGCCGCCTGTTCGAGTGCTTCCTCGTCACCTTCTCCCTGGGTTGACACCACGATAAAAGTTTCGCGTGCAATCCTAAGCTTGTCCAAATTCGGTTC
This sequence comes from Acidobacteriaceae bacterium, assembly GCA_003164855.1. Taxonomy (GTDB): domain Bacteria; phylum Acidobacteriota; class Terriglobia; order Terriglobales; family Acidobacteriaceae; genus Sulfotelmatobacter. The sequence goes on along the minus strand of PLUI01000230.1, from coordinate 4,004 downwards.
GCCAAAATTCGAGTCGGTCTGCAGCAAGTCGACATCCGGAAACTGCTCCCGATCCGAACCGGGGGCAACCGCGGAGATTCTGTAGCCTATGGTTTTGCCCAGTCGGGCAAGCGTTTGCGCGATGGGAGAGCGTCCAAAAATCAGAATGTGCGGCTTTGACAGGACGGGCTCGATGTAGATATCCAATGTGCCTCCGCTATGGCAAGTCATGGTGTAGTCGACAATTCCATCTTCTGCCGCGGCCGTGGGGCTGATGCGCACCAGGCGCGGCTTTCCATCGGCCAGCGCTTTCAACGCTTCCTTGATCACCACCGGTTGAGCGCAGCCACCGCCGATCCAGCCCCACATTTTTCCATCGGCGAAAATGATCGCCTTGTCGCCCGGCTTGCCCGAGATAGGAGCCTGGAAGCGCACCACGGAAGCCGTGGCGAACGGCTCGCCTTTCGCCAGCAGTTCCGTCGCTTTGTTGAGAAAACGATCAAACATGGTGAACCGTGCGTAACTGCTTTACTCTATAGATGTTTCTCCAGCGCCAGCAGGCTCTCCAGGTTGTGGGCCGGAGCGAAAACATCGATGTGGGGCAAGGCAGCGCTCATTCCGCTCGTTATCGGCTGGTAGTCCTTCAGACCCAGCAACGGGTTTAACCAAATGAGCTTGCGCACACTCCGCTTCACGTCGCCCAACTCCGCAGCCAGTGCACCAGGCTCTCCCGTGTCCCAACCGTCGCTCAGGATCACGAACACCGTATCGCCGGTCCACAGCTTTCGGCGGCAATGCTGGTTGAATTCTCGAAGCGATCCACCAATGTTGGTGCCGCCCGACCACCCCGCCGGCTGCTGCGACAGGGCCTGCAGTGCCTGCGGCAAGCATTGCGCGCGTAACAGACTTGTGATTTCCACCAGATTGGTGCTGAACAGAAACGTATCGGCGCGCTGGAAATGCTTTTGCAGTGCGTAGAGAAACTTCACCAGGAACAAACTGTACGGACTCATCGAGCCGCTAATGTCGAGCAAGGTCACGAGCCGGTGCGGGCGAAGTTTTCTTTCCCGGTATCGCAGGTTGATCGGCTCGCCGCCACGGCTAATGCTTCGGCGGATGGTTCTTCGCTANNACTTGCCCGCGCGAGGTTCCGATTCGCCGCCTTCGCTGTAAACGCCGGCTCATCTGCTTGAACAAGCGAATGGCAATCTGCTCCAGCATTGCCATGTCATTTTGAGGCAGAGTCGAAACATCCGCTTTGGCGAGCCGCTCGCGGGCGCTCGCTCCGGTGACGGCAAGTGCGCCATCTTTCTCCGATGAAACGTCGTCGTTAGAAACGGTCGACATCAGCGAAGTCGAATCTCGGCTGGCCATGCGGGTAGAGCTTTCTTTCTTGGAACGGGTCTTACGGCGCGACGGGGCCGCGGATTCCGCTCCGCTCCAAAACATCTGGAAACATTCGTCGAAAAGATCCCAGTCGTCCTTCGACGAACACAACACGGAACGCAAGCCGAACTTCAGATCGTTAGTGTTGCTCACACCAAGAGTTGCGGCGGCTTGCAGAGAATCGAGAGTTTCCTGTACCCCGGCGGAAAGCCCCTTTTCGCGGGCGAAGCGGCAGAACTCAACAATTGCTCCGGCTGTTTCGTTCGAGGGCGCCGGCGGATTGATCATGGCGCGAACCCTCTCCCTGCGGCTTTGATCTTGGCGCTGTCTTCGACCGACTTGGAGATACAGCCCAGCGTCTGTTCCATCGCTTCTTCATCCAGTCGCAGCGTTCCCAGTGCAAGCAGAGCTTCGGCGCAGTCCAACGTCTCTGCAATGCCGGGAGGCTTACTCAAGTTGAGCCCACGCACCGACTGCACATATCCCACCACCTGCCGGGCTAACTCCTCTTCGATGCCGGGCAATCGGGTGCGCACAATCTTCATTTCCTTTTCCAGATTCGGATAGTCGATCCACTGATATAGGCATCTTCTCTTGAGAGCGTCGCCCAACTCGCGGCTGCGATTGGAAGTCAGCACAACATAGGGAACATGTTTCGCGTGGAGGGTACCCATCTCCGGAATCGTGATCTGGTAATCGGAAAGCAATTCCAGCAGGAACGCCTCGAACGCCTCGTCGGCGCGATCGATTTCGTCGATCAGCAGCACGGGAGAAGCGTCTTCCACGAGAATCGATTGCAATAAAGGCCGCTCCAGCAGAAACTCACGGCTGAAGATGTGCTTTTCTTTCTCCTCTACGGTTTTGTCCGATCCTTCTTCGATCTTGATCGCCAGCAGTTGCTTCTGGTAATTCCATTCGTAAACCGCAGAGCTGACGTCCAGCCCCTCGTAACACTGCAATCGGATCAAACGCGTACCTAAGAACGCCGCCAGGACTTTGGCCACCTCGGTCTTCCCCAGACCGGCATGCCCTTCGACGAGAATTGGTTTGCGAAGTTTGGTGACTAGATAGAGCGCGGTCGCCAGTGATCGGTCGGCAATGTATCCGAGGCGCTCGAATCCCGAGACGATCGCCTCGACACCTTCGCTTGCAGCATCGGAAGCAGGAATTCGGGACGTGGCCATGGTTACTTCGACCGAACTTGGGTTCTAGGAATCGCTCTCAGATTTTCCACGAAACAATCCCTTCGTGGCCTGCCAAGCCAGCGAAGTGGCCTTAATGGGCGCGACCTCCGCTGCGGCAGCTTGCGCAGCGGCGTCGCCGGAAGCTCCTTTCAACCGAGCCTGAAAATTCTTTGTGAACTCTCCGAACATGATGTTCGAAACTTCTGTAATAACCCGCGATCCCATCTGCGCCAGGATCCCCACGACTGTGATCTCTGACTCACTCTTGACTTCCGTGCCACCACTGTCGAGAGCGCGAAGCTTCCCGGTCATCTTCATGGAGGCGCTTCCACGGCCGCGCACGTCCTGGCCTTTTCCGAGAATTTCGATCTCGTGGTTCTCTGTGTCCAGCCGGATTATCTGCACTTCGCCGTTGTAGTCGGTGACACTTGGACCCACCTTCACTTTGATCGCACCCTTGTAGGTTTTCTCGTCCACCTGATCGGTGATTTGCGCGCCGGGTACACAAGTCGCGACTTTTCGCGGATCGCTGAGGAAGGCCCACACTTTCTCTACCGGCTCAGGGACCTCGAATATTTTTTCAATCTTCAGCGCCATCGGCTTAGCTCGTGACGCCTTTCTCCTGCAAAACCTTCCATACTTTCCAGGGCGCGATAGGCATGTCGATGTGCTTTACGCCGAGATGGGACAGGGCATCGACGACGGCGTTCACGAATGCGGCCGGAGAACCCACGTTGGGGGATTCTCCCACTCCTTTGGCACCGAACGGATGATGAGGGGACGGCGTGCAGGTTTTGTCGGTCTCCCAGTGCGGGGTCTCGACTGCGGTCGGCAGCAGGTAGTCCTGAAAACTTCCGCCCTGAATGTTGCCACTCTCGTCGTAGTCGATTTGTTGCATGAAGGCGATGGCGAGTCCCTCGGTGAGGCCGCCGTGAATCTGGCCTTCCACAATCATTGGATTGATGATATTTCCGCAGTCGTCAACGGCGACAAATCGCCGGACTTTCACTTCGCCGGTGCCCTTGTCGATATCCACTACGCACACATAGGTGCCGAACGGAAAGGTGAGATTCGGCGGATCGTAGTAATCGACGGCTTCCAATCCTGCCTCGAGACCGGGAGGAATATTCGTGTATGCGGCGAAGGCAATGTCCTGAATCGTCTTGGATTTGCTGGGAGCGCCTTTGACAAAAAACTTTCCCGGCTCCCACTCCAGGTCGTTCTCGTTGCATTCCAGCAAATACGCCGCGATCTTTTTCGCTTTGTCGCGAATCTTGCGGGCGGCGATCGCGGTGGCAGCACCCGAGGTCGGAGTGCTTCGACTAGCGTAAGTTCCCAGGCCGTAGGGCGCTGTGTCCGTATCGCCTTCTTCGATGGTGACATCGGCGGCAGGAATTCCTAATTCTTGCGCGACGATCTGAGCGTAAGTCGTTTCGTGCCCCTGGCCCTGGCTCT
>PLUI01000162.1 GCA_003164855.1 Acidobacteriaceae bacterium | reverse complement strand
ATCGAAGGCCGCGACCGGAGTCCCCGGCGCACCCAAAATAAGCCGCATACGAAACCCACCTACGATTTCCGCATCCGCGAGGTGCGCGAGAATCTCGCTCACCGACCACTTGTCAGGAGCGGGCCGCTTGCGCAATTTGCCTGCTGGCACGCCCTTGATCAGCCGTTCCAGTTTCTTCGCCGTGGCAGCTTGCACCGCCAAAGGCTGCTTGCCCTCCATGTATCCGTTGATGCGTTGCATGTATTGCTGTACGGTTTCCTTCATTGTTTTTGCCCCGCTTGAAATTTTGTCCACGGCCCCGCCTTCATATCATGCAGCAGCGGCTTCTGCCACGAAAATTCCGGATGTCGCTCCAGGAAGTCAGCCGCCACGAAATCCGCTCCGCAGGGATGGCCGGCCCGCGCCACGAAGCTCATGTTCGCGGCCATCTTGCTGTCGGTAGCTTTGCCCTGCACGGCGCCTCCCGGGTTGTATGCATCCCATTCCCATTGCTTCACGCCGCGCGCGGAGGCATCGACGTGCCCGCACAGCGAGCGCTCATCCGCCTGAGTTTTCTTCTCGAAACTGTCAAAATGGTCCGCCAGAAAATCCTCCGCCATCTCTACATCGATGGTTCCCTTGGCATGTTGCACCAGTTCGTCCGCGCGCGCGTGTCGCGCGTTCATCGACGAAGACATATCGCTCGGATCGAAGCCGCTGGTTTCTTCGCGAATTAATTTCGGATCGCGGGGAAAATTCGAACTGACAAAGTATCCATCCTTCGTTCGCCACATCGGCGTATTCTTCAGGCCGAGTTCGAGATAAGCGATCTCCCCGGTCTTGCGGTCGCCGATCAGCCAGTCGTTGGCGTATCCGCCGTTGTTGCCTTCTTTGATGATGCGCGCGTAGTCGTCGATGCTTTCGGCATACTGCAGCGCCTTGCGCGAGCGCACGAACTCAGGCTTCCCCTTCGGATCCCAACCTTCGAATTGCGTGATGGTGGTTTCGGTAATCATGATTCCGGCGGCATTCACGCCGAAATCGTCGTCGCTGGTGATCACTCCCGGAAATCCGTCCATCAAAATGCGCTGCCCGTGCTCCGGCAAAATATCGAAGATCACCACCCAGCGCTCGCCCGCCAGATAGCTCGTCCAGTTGTTATGCGCGATGACGATTTGATGATCTTTGGTGTACGCGCCAGTGGCGATGAACGCGCTGCAATTGCCCGGAGCCTTCAACTTCGGCGCTCGGGCCTGCTTCTCGCGCTTGTTCAACCACGGCACGTAGTAGTCCGGAACTTCCTCAAACGCATTCAGCGCGACGATGTCATACACATCCAGGTCGCCGCCATGCGCCTTCACGCCGTCGGCAATGCCCTGCAGCTCCTGCTGATACTCGGCGTCAATGTGCGGCCAGAGCATCTCGCGCGCCGTCTTGCGAAAAAATTCCCAATCGCGCTGCGTCTGGTGCGTATCGAAAAGCTTGATGGCATCGAGCGCATCGGCAATCTCGGGAGCCAGCAGAAACCCGTGCTGATAGCCGATCTCGGAGGGCGAGCCCTCCAGGTGAACGTAGGTCCAACCTCCCTGCTGAAAACGATAGGCCTTCTGCAGCCGCGGATCGGAGCCAGCCGAACCGCTTTCCTGCGCCTGCGCCACCAACGTTGACGTAAACATAACCAGAATTATCGCGCACGCGGCAGCTATTACGTTCCCGATGTCAACCCAGCAACGCCTTTGCCTCATGGAATCCTCGGTCAGTTTCTGCTTCTGTTTCTATTCCGCAGCTCGATCGCCATTCTAGCTTAGTCAAGGCTTGATATTCTGCAAGTTCTTGCAACCCGAGTCCAACCGTTTTTTCTCGTCTTTTCCTCTTCGTGAGCCCAATGTTTCCGTAGTAATATAGCGGCCCTAACGTCCTTTGGAGGATGCCCGTGAATCTGCGTTACGCTTCAAGAACCGTATTGGCCGTGCTCACGCTCTCCCTTGCGCTCAGCGCGCAGGATTCCCTGCCGGTCGCGCACCATGTTTCCGCGAACGTTCCCGTGCTGTCATCGCCGTCAAGTCCGTCCAGTCGCGCATTATCCGCCGAGCGGGCCGAGGTGCGAGCGTCTGTGCCACTCCTCCAAAGCCCTTCGGGACACAACTGGCAACTGCAAGCTACGCTGCCCGGGACGATTATCCACGACATGACTTTCACGTCGCCCTCCATCGGTTACGCCGTCGCCGAGGGCGGCCAGGTTTGGAAAACGACCAATGGCGGCAAGGCTTGGAGCGAAATATTCAATCTCGGTTACCCTTACTATTTTTACGGCATCTCCGCGCTGACCGCCGACGATATTGTGGTCTCCGGCTTCTACGATTCCTCCACTTTCTACAGCCTGATCCGCTGGAGCCAGGACGGCGGCACAACTTGGAGCGATGACATCGTGCTCCCCACCACCGGCTGGGCCCAGCGCGTTCGCTTCCCTAACACGGATGACGGTTTGATCATGGATTTGGTCGGAGACTCGGCCGGCAATCTGGTGCAATACACCACCGACGGCGGAGCCGGCGCGACCGATTGGACCAACGTCGTCGACAATACCGACGGCGGCTGGTTTGGGTTAGAGTTCAGCGAACTTTCGAACCTGCATGCCCGCGCTTCCGGAATTAATTTTTGCAGCAGTCCGAATGGCGGAAAGAACTGGAGTTGCGGTCCCTCGGTCGATTCAGTTTTCGACGGACCTGTTTTCTTTTTGAACGATACTTATGGCTGGGTTGGCGGCGGGGAAATCAGTCCCAACGTGGAAGGCTGGGCTCACGTGACCACCAACGGAGGCAAGACCTGGAGCGGCCGTACTCTCGACGGCCCGTGGCCGATTCGTGAAATATTATTTCTCACTTCGAAGACCGGCTGGGCTGCCGGAGGAAATCTCTACACCAACGTCGGCGGCATCTACTTCAGCGGCAATGGCGGCCAAACCTGGTCGGTCGACGTGACGACTAACGCCGAGATGGATGCCTGCGCCGAGCAGCCCGTAGGTTCCGGATACCGCGTATGGTGTGCGGGCTACGACGGGTCATTGACTGGCTATATCTACTCACTGGAACTCAAGTAGAGGCGCGTCCAGGCGGGGAATCTGCCAACAAAAAAGCGGAGCGCATTTAGCGCTCCGCTTTTACGCTTTGACTTCAGCAATTCGCTTTAGCGTCCTCCAGCGTGTCCGCCTCCGCCATGGAATCCACCATCACCACCGTGGAATCCTCCTCCACCAAAGCCACCCCGTGCTCCTGCCATCACCGCTCCGGAGTGGAAAGCTCCACGCTCTGCTCCTGCTCCGGTATAGACCCCGTGAGCATAAGCCATGCTTGTTGCGTAGTGTGGCCCAGGTCCCCAGGCCCGAACATTAGCTGCGTTAAACGTATGGTAGAAATGTCCACCGTAGAACGGAGCCCGATATACCAAGCCCGGTGAATAGAATCCCCAGCCAAACGGACTGTAGAAAATTCCTCCCACGGGCATGAAGGTATAAGCCGAGAACCACGGATCCCAATACCAGCCGCCCCAAGGACCAAAGCCCGGTCCCCAGAAGCCGGCGCTCCAGTATGGGCCCCAGCCGTCGGCAACTACAACGCGCGCCGCGTCCACGTTCGCTTCCGCCACATAGTCCGATCGCAGACTGCTCCAGCGATAAAGATCGTCGCCGTTGAAGTCTTTCTTGTCGAACTTTTCCGTTTTCTCCGGACCGCTGGCCACTGCCAGTTCGTGATCGGCCTTCAGCTTGATCTGTTTATCGCCTTCCTGCACCATGGCCTCGCCATCGAAAACCCGCATTTGATTTTGTTGCAAATCAAAGTCGTAGAGGCCCGGCTTCAGGATTCTGGCCGTCGCGCTTCCTTCTTGCACGCGCAGATCGTTCTGCGGATATATCTGGTCAACCTCGATCATGGCGTGACCTTGGTCGACTCTCAACTCCGTATCCGTAAGACTGTCGTTGACCATCTTGACGGACGTGTTATCTCCGGCGCGCAGAAATACGCCCGGAGTCAAAAGAATTTCTGCCTTCCCGGCTTCGGTGTTCAGCGACTGTCCAACCTCCAAAGTAGTTTTCCCAATCGAGTTGTGGTCAATGGGCTGATCCGCCACATTGGCTTGTCCCTCGACATAATTCAAAGTTCCCGGCACAGCTGAATTTGGGCTCGCGTTATTACTGGCCCAAGCGGGCACAGATAAAGATAAAGGCAAAGCCAAAACCGCCGCCAGGAACAAGCTGGCTAAACCCTGCACCTGTGACAGCTTCATAAATTTTGTCCTCCTAGCCAATTCCCTTTTCGGCTTGTTGGTTACTCTATTAGATGAGGCGGAACCCGCTGACGATGCCCGCGCACGCCGTTGCGCACGCCAGTTTGGAGTGGTTGAAATAAGCCAGTGAGGTTGAAATTAACCAGCTAGTTAGATATCGGTACCCGGCTCGGAATTCTGCTGTAGGATGACGCGCTCCTGGGAAATGAAGTAAGCGACCCGGCTCGGATCGATGAAGTTGGCTTCGTCTTCGCTCGAGATTGTCCATTCCTCTGATTCTCGAGCCGCCAGCAATCCATCCATGTCGTCAAACCAAAGCTCCGCCATCCCATCGAAATCGGGCAGGCGGCTATCTCCGGAAATCGGAATCCGATGGCTTTGCACCAGCTTGCGCAGGTGGGGAATGCGAGCCCCGATGGGCCCGTGGATTTTCTCCCAGTAGTCAAAGAATTCTTCATCCGTCAAGCCCGGTTTCTTCGTGATGCAATACACAAGTTTGATCATGGATCACCGCTCACGCATCATTTTCGTTCTGTGGCCGAAGTGACTTTTTTTCTGCAAGCCGCTAGTCGGAGCGAGATTTTCGGGTTACCCGTTTAGAAGTTCGTTCTCTGTTCGGTGTGCCGCTGCAAATACCAGCACGGCAGATATCCAGCGCGCGGAAACAACGAGTTCACACAGGTTTGTGCCTGCGGGTCATTGAAGATGAAAACGGTCTTGCCGCTTTTCTGCGGCACGGCGTCATAACTGGTCACGGTCACTTGTCCGAAGGCCTGGCCCGTGCCCACGCGGTAGCGGAATACGGCGTAATCCGCGGCATAAGTGAGCGCCGTCAGGCCCAATGCCGATATCAGTGCCCCGGCCACGAATCGCTCCAGCCGACGCCGGATTCTCTCGTTTAGCACTGGACTCACGGTGTCCGATTATATCGTTCTCGTAATATCATTCTTGCGCTTGACTTCCGGTCAGCCCCGAGGTACATTGCCTCCCGGTGTGCCGTTCCATTGGCTCTGCGGATGCTAGAGGGGGCACGACGGGGCCGGGAGCGTCCTTTCAGGTACACGCAAAACGGGTTGCCTGAGTCCGGTCTTTGTCATCGAGTAGGTTTTGCAACTTCGGCTAATCCGGCCCCTGGAAGGAGGAATGGAGGGGACGATGTCCCCCCGAACGTGCCTTGTCCTCCTGGAATTCAACGAGCTGACCCCTGCTTTAATGGACCGTTTCATCGCCGTTGGCAGCCTGCCTAACTTCGCCCGCCTGCGTGACAGTTGTGAGGTTTTCACCAGCGACGCGCAGGAACAGGAACCATATCTGGAGCCGTGGATTCAGTGGGTAACGGTTCACACCGGCGTCCCTTATTCTGAACACGGTATCTTCCGCCTCTCCGAAGGACACAAGCTGCAGCACCGCAACGTGTGGGACCTGGTCTCCAAACAAGGACATCCGGTGTGGATCTGCGGCAGCATGAATGCCAATCGCGAAAGCGGGACGAAAGGTTACCTGCTTCCCGATCCCTGGTCAGCCGATCTCAAGCCGGAGCCTGAGGCTTTGCTCCCCTACTTCCGCTTCGTCCAGCAAAATGTTCGGGAATATACCAACGACCGGGTTCCCTTGCGCAAGTCTGACTACTTGCGCTTCCTGCGGTTCATGATTGCGCATGGCCTGTCAGCCGATACCGCAATCTCTATCTTGCGGCAATTGCTCTCGGAAAAGAGAACCGGGACGGGCCGTTGGCGCCGCGCCTTCATTCTGGAGAGGTTGCAATTTGACGTATTCAGCGCCGTATTTCGCCGCACCCAGCCCGCCTTTTCAACTTTTTTCCTGAACAGCACGGCCCACATGCAACATCTCTATTGGCGGTATCTGGAGCCGGAGCGGTTTAAGCTCGCGCTCGATCCGAAGAAAGAACGTGAGTACGAGACGTCCATCCTTGAAGGTTATCAGGCCATGGACCGTTTGCTGGGCCGCATGCTGGCGTTGATCGGCGAGCAAGCCATCGTCATCCTTTCAACGGCATTGAGCCAGCAGCCCTGCCTGAGGTATGAAGAGACCGGTGGAAAGCGCGCGTATCGTCCGAAAGACTTCGCCCGGTTCTTGACTTTCGCCGGAATAACCTGCCCATGCAGCGCCGAGCCAGTCATGGCTGAACAATTCTGGCTCCGCTTGGACAACGATTCTGACGCGAGCGACGCGGAACGGAAGCTTGCTGCCCTGAAGGTAGGGCAAGAGCGCGCCTTCTCTGCCAAGCGCGATGGCTCCAGCGTGTTCGCAAGTTGTTCCATCTATCATGCGCTCCCGGACGACGCCGTACTCCGGGTTGACGGTTCCCAGCAAAGCATACCTTTCTTTGAGATGCTCTACGCCCCCGGGCAAGGCGGCAAGAGCGGGATGCACCATCCCGACGGGATCCTGTGGATTCGGCATCCCGCACGCACCCACGCAGTCCATCAGCAACGCGTACCTTTGCTTTCGGTTGCCCCCACGATCCTCGACCTCCTCGGAATCGACAAACCCGAGTACATGAAGGGAGAATCGTTATTTCGCAATGCAACCGGGATGAGCTTCCCCGGCCAGGACGCCGATCTTGCGGCGCATTCCCAGCGCCGCTCCGCCTGACCGCGGCTTGTCAGCGGCTGTCTCCAGGCAGTTTACGGCCGCGGCTCGGTATGCGCCGCGCGACCAATATCGAAAGACCGCTAGAGGCTCTCGTTGACAACTCCATGCTCCCACAGGCAAACTACCGCATCAGCTGCGTGCGGCCTGCGGCGAGCGCTTACGGGCAATTCAGAAGACAAGTGCGAGTCTAAGTCGTAATCTATCACCATGGAGCAACAGGTCTCCTATACGCTCGATTCCACTTTGGATACGGTGGACCATGCGGAAGAAAGCGCTACCCGCATTGCCACCGAATTAGGCTTTGGCGAAGACGAAGTCATGCAGATTTCCATGGCAGTACGCGAGGGCGCGGTCAATGCCGTTCTGCATGGCAACCAATACGCGCCGGATAAAAAAGTGATACTGGCCTTCGAGCGCACTCCGGAGGATCTGGTCATCACCATTCGCGACCAAGGCAAAGGGATTGACTTGAACGGAATTCCGAATCCGCTCGCTCCGGAAAACCTGCTCAAGACTTCCGGTCGTGGCATTTTTCTCATGCGTTCTTTTATGGATGTGGTGGAAATCCGCCCGTCCCAGACAGGTACAGAAGTCAAGTTGATCAAGCACGTCCACGGCTCGTCCGTGGGCAACAAGGAGGGTTCTCAGTGAGCATGAAACTTAGCACTCGGCAGGTGGACGGAGTCACCATTGTGGATTGCAGTGGACGGATCACTCTGGGCGAGGGCAGCGTTACCTTGCGCGACACCGTACGCGATCTGCTTTCCAAAGGCAACAAGAAGATCGTTCTCAATCTCGCCGAAGTCAACTACATCGATAGCTCCGGCATCGGCGAACTGGTCAGTGCCTTCACCACCACCAAAAATCAGGGCGGCGAACTCAAACTGCTCCACCTCACTAAAAAGGTTCACGACCTGCTGCAAATCACAAAACTGTACACCGTCTTCGACGTGAAAGACGACGAAACCGCCGCCGTCAAGAGCTTCAAGTAGACGTCGCCATCCGTCGGCGGCGGGCTAAAACCGGGGACTGGCCCGTCCGGTCCCTGAGCGTTCTTCTCTTCTGTTGCCCGCTTCCTGGCCCACCTCTGTCCGGCAGAAGTTACCAACATTTTCATTCCGGGAAAATCAGCGGAGAAAATTCCACAATTCCGGCTGTTCGCGCGCCTCTCGGACGTAAGATTCCAGTGGATGAATCAAACACTGTCATCCGATCCACGGTGTAATCGCCATCCACACTGTCATCCCGAGCGAAGCGAGGGATCTTGGTTTCTTTGCAATCTTCGCAAAGAGGTATTCTCTTCATGCGCCGACAATCCAGCCTGCTCCGCTTTCAATGGACGGTGCCCCTCTTGATCGTCCTGTCTGCGACTCCTCTGTTTGCCGCCTCCGACTGTCTCCCCATCCAGGACGCCAGCCACCACGTCGGTGAAACCAAATGCATCACGGGAAAAGTCACGCATGTCAAAGCTGGAGCCAAAGGCGTTCACTTCATCGATTTCTGCTCCGAGCAAGCAGCGTGCCCATTCTCCGTAGTAGTCTTCGCGTCCGATCTTAAAGATGTCGGCGACGTCCGCCGCCTCGAAGGCCACGTCATTGAAATCCGCGGCCCCGTCAAACTCTACAACGGCCGCGCCGAGATCGTCCTGAACCGCGTCAGCCAGCTTACCGGCGGCTCAACCCTCATCCCTCCCATGCCCAAGAATTACGACGTGGAAAAACAAGGCCACTATAGCGCCGGCCGAATGCGTCCCACGAAGAAGCCGGCGAAGACCTACAGCACGCCAGCCGCGAGCGCGACCTACGGCAACGAAGCGGACGTAAACGACGGACCGCCCCAGTGAATAGAGGTTGGGAACGAGAGGGTTCTAACCCGAAAATGTATGCGCTCTGCTTGGGAAAAGTGTCGCCAGCCTTGCGGCTGGCGGCGTTACGGAAGCAGCTCAGGGGAAATCAGGAAACATTCCAGTTCTACGGGCAACTCGTGTTGCCTGTAGGCTGCGAAAAGACGAAGGTGTGATACACCGTGTCCTCGAAGATGGGGATCTCCTGGTAGCAGTCAACAGTTGCTGACGACAAGGAGACCGCCATAGCGTTCGCATGCCCGTTTATCTCGCCCGTGCTCTCGCTGTCCGTCCAAGTCCATTGGTTCGCCGTCTTTATCGATATTCCGGTGCCCAGGAACTTGAATGATTCTTCTGTGCTAGATCCCACGGTGTAGGCGTCGCTTTCGCTGAGGGTCTGCGTCGTCGTGTTTGAGTCGGTCTGCGTGAAGCTATTGATGGGTCTGGTTCCGCCCGTCTCGTCGGGCCCCGAAAGCAGTTCCACTTGCTGCACAGAGGAGCCAGGGGCTGACGGAACCGGCACATAGCGGCACGAAGAGGTCGCCGCTGGGCTTTCGCAAATCGTCGCACCAGATGTGTCAGCATTTAGAGGACTTTCTGTTGACGAGTATTTTAGGAGTGGATCCTGAGCCAGAATAGGAGCGAAGTCGCTGGGGACACAGCCACACTGGTTCGCCAGGGTGCACGAACTCGGGTAATAGGTGGGATTCGCGCAGACTACTGCTAATCCTGGCAGGGTCTCGCCATCGACCATCTTAACCGGGATCAGAGCATCTAGCGGCACCGTAGTAGCACCGCTCGCGTTCGCCATCATCGCCTGCGCCTGAACCTCGACCTGGTCCTGGTAAGCTTCTGGCTCTCCCGGACTAGGGTCGCCGGTTGTCTGAAGCTGCGTGCCTTGCGCATATCCAACGGCGTCGAGCCCCGTCTGATAAACAACCACAGCCGGATTGACCCAGACGATGAACCAGTCCTGCTCATGGTTTATGACATTGAGGCCGGAGGAGCCGGGGCCGGCAATCGCCACGCCCGCAGCATCAGTGATCGTTTCTGTGTCCGCAGTGCTGTTTCCGGTCGTCGCCGAGTTCCCAAAGTCCCAACTCAGGGTTGAGCCTGTGCCGAGGAAACCGCCGCTCAAGCTGAACGTAAACGTGTCGCCCGCCGCAAAGCTGCTTCCGACTGTCATCGTCGTACCGTCAGTGGTGCTGTTGGTGAAGCCGCTGGAGCTATCGTTGCCCGGCGCGGAGTAGATGATCGACTGCACCTGAAACTTGGGGTAGATGATCCCGGGAGTGAGTGCCGTCGCGGTACCTGTAGCGGTGTCATACTCGGTCGAGAAGGTTATCGCCGTCCCAGTCTGAGAGGTAAATGGGAAAGCTGGGGTGGTAAAGATATCCCAGCCAAGTGCAGGATAGCTGGCCGCGATGTCGCACTTGGGCGCGGGCGTGTTGGCGTAGACGTAGCCCTCAGGCAATGGCGTGGTGACGCCGGAGATAGTGTAGGAAAAGGCGCTAAATTGGAACTGGTCATAGCTGCTTTTGCCGATATCGCCATACGTGCAATCGATTACGGTTGTTTTTTCCGTGTAGGTTAGGGTTCCGCTGCCAGCCTGAACGGTTGTCGCTGATGCAACCCCGGCCATAAGCGTGAACATAAGCAGAACAAGGCGTGCCTGTAAAACCGTCTTCATAATTGAATTGTTCCTTTCGGAATTGCTGAACTAAGAGGAGGGAACTTCAGATCCGCTGACTTAGCTCAGGAAATCTGAAGGAGAGAAAAGGCGTGTTCGTCTCCGGCGCGAGTATACTCACGCACTAACTAATAGCAAGGCCAAACTACTGGCTGTTACGAAGTCCGAACATCACGGCCTATGTTAGGCCGCTGAGCAAATCATTTTCCCACCTTGAGATTGTACTTAGGCCGAGTTAATAAGTGAAACGGGCGGCAATCACACAGAAAGGAGAACTTGCACAGAGCTTTGGTCAAGAAGGAGCGTGTTACGAAATCCGAACAGACCATCTCACTCTGCCACCTCACACCATCCCTTTCCTCAACTCGTCCAGCGGATACTTTGTCCCCCG
>PLUI01000201.1 GCA_003164855.1 Acidobacteriaceae bacterium | reverse complement strand
CGCGCGCGCAAGGTCGGAAACGAATACATTCTCAACGGCGAGAAAATGTGGATTACCTCCGGCACCATCGCCGATGTCGCCATCATCTGGGCAAAAGTCGAAAACGAAGACAATAAGATTCGCGGTTTTCTGGTCGAAACCAATCGCCCCGGCTTTTCAGCCGCTGACGTCCACGGCAAGTGGTCGCTGCGCGCCTCTGTGACTTCAGGGCTATCTTTGCAAGACGTCCACATTCCCGAGTCAAACTTGCTGCCCAAAAGCGACGGATTAAAATCTCCGCTGATGTGCCTGAATCAAGCCCGCTACGGCATTGCCTGGGGAGCAGTCGGCGCGGCCATGTCCTGCTATGACTGCGCGCTGCAATATGCCATTCTCCGCAAGCAGTGGCGTGACCAGCCCATCGCTTCGCACCAGCTTGTACAAGACAAGCTCACCTGGATGATTAGCGAGATCACAAAAGCGCAACTGCTCGTGCTGCAAGTCGGCCGCCTGAAAGATGCAGGCAACGTCGAGCACCAGCACATCTCGATGGCCAAGCGCAACAACGTCTGGATGGCCCTCGAGTGCGCCCGCCTCGCGCGCGACATCCTCGGCGCCAACGGCGTCGCCGACGACTACCCCATCATGCGCCACATGATGAATTTGGAATCAGTAAAGACCTACGAAGGCACTCACGACGTGCACTCGCTGATTATCGGGCAGAGCGTGACGGGGATTGACGCGTTCTAGTTAGTCAGAATCAGGAGTCACGCGGTTGGCTTCTCCCGCGGGGGTTCCACCGCAAGGAACTCCTGCGCAAACCGCCGCGCATAGTCCCCGAGTAGAGCCGGCAAGCGTGCCGGATCGCTCGACCTCAGAATCAGTCCCGCGTGATGATGCCTCTTGATGCGCAAGGCTATCTCTGGATCGTTGTACGCCGAGGTGTCGGGATCCTCTTGCCGTGCTAGCGAAAGAATCACTCCTGCATAATCCTCGCGCACCTGAGGAAGTCTATACGAGCCGTCGCCGCTGGCGATTTCAATCCGCGCCCACTCCCGCCACAAATTAATCCCCGTAGCCGCCTCGACCATCTCGTTGATGTAAGCGCCGCCCACGCGCGCCGCACATTCCAGAAAATAGAACTGCCCATCTGCGTGCGCCTGGATGAATTCCGCATGCGCCACGCCACGCAACAATCCCAGCGCCGCAATCAGATCGCGGTTCATCCCCCGCAAGGCGGTATCGGTATCGCTTCCGCGGCGTACCGTGAACGTCGTGAAAACTCCTCCGCCTTGCGCAACGTTGATGGGTGGCTTGCCATACTTGCTCACGTTGGCAAAGACCACTTCGTTCTCGGAGACAACCGAATCCACGTGGTACACATCTCCCGGAACGAATTTTTCAAGCAAATAAGAAGACTGTTTGTCCCCCAGTTGTTCAAGGATCGGCCATAATTCTTCGGCGTTATGAATTCTCTTGATCCCGATCGCGGAGGCTTCCTGACGCGGTTTCAGAACCCACGGTCCGGGAACATTTTCCAGGTAGTAACGAATATCGCCGTGATTGAAGACCGGTACGAAATCCGGCACTCGCAGTTCGCGATCAAGTGCGCGCATTCGCATGGCCAGCTTGTCGCGGAAATAGCGCATGGTAGTAAGGCCCATGCCGGGCACGCGCAGATGTTCGCGCAGGGTCGATGCCGTTTCCATGTCAAACTCATCGAGTGCGACGATGCGGTCAATTTTCTGCGTCCGCGCCAGATGCGTCACTGCCTGCACGATATCGGCGAGCGGAAGTGCAGCGGGAAGATAGAACGTGTCGTCCAGGCATTCGCGCGGCCAGTCGGCCTCGCGCAGCTTTTCCGCAGTCAGAAGTATCACGCGGCATCCCTGACGCTTGCACTCGCGCATGAACTCCTGTCCCTTTTCATAGGTCGTGATGCAGAGAAAGGTCAGCGGGTGCGATTCCGGCATAATGTTAAATTTCGAATCAGGTCAGCGAGGATATCACGACGGAGAGGATGAGTGGAGGGAGAATTGCCGTAGAGTTCACAAACCCTACTCCCTCCATCATTTTTATTGGTGGAGTTTCAATAGCGAAGGTCTCGCTACTTGCCACCCCCTATCCCGAGACCACTTGCCCCCAAAGCTAACGCGCCCAAAGTGGCAGACTTTTGCGAGGGATCGACTGCGATCTCGGCGTTCTGCGTGTCGCCGGTGACGATAGCTTTGTTGGGTTCGGTTTCGTAAGCGTAGCCAGTCAAAATCCCCTTAGCAAAGGCTCCGTCACGAAAGTGAACGTTCAAGCGGGCCCATCCGAAATGGGTTTCGCCATTGATGGTGAACGCGAAGCCAAGATAGCGGTTGTTCACGCCCTTGCCGCCATTGGCCCAGTCTCCGGCAAATCCGCCGTAGCTGCGACCGCCGGTGGTTCGTACGGAATACCGAGCCGCCAACACCTTTCTTCCGGTGGGCTGCGAGGCTTCCTGATTAGGCCCTACCGTTACGCCGGCTGGCAGATCAAAAGCGACGGAGCGGTCGCGATGCGATCCGTCTCCACCATGCCCCCACACCTTGTTCCCGGAAGCTACAGGGATAGCCGAAAAGTAAGTTGAGTTACTGTGGCCGTTCGTCTGGCCATTCGGCAGCAAATTGAAGTCCGTGATCCCGTCGTTGTTCAAATCGAGCGGATATTCTCCGATCGTAATTTTTACGTTTGCTGGCGTGTATACGACTTTCGCTTCAGCGGCAGGAGCCAAGCATAACGCTCCCACTCCGGCAGCCCCCGCGCAGATGGCATAAGCGGCAAGTCGGTTTTGAAAGGATTGGGAAGGTTTGAGCATTGTTTTGCAGGATGGGGAATGCTGAACCATTGAAAGCCTCCGGGGGGGGAGTCCGGCGATTATTAGCGAAGCGCAGGAGGATGTCAAGCTCGATTTTCCGGAGCCTGGGATTGCATCGCTACTCTATCTATAGCCTTCTCCTCCTTGACGGAAGCCCTCTCCATGGATCATTATGCGCGGTGCTGTTTTGGATGGAGATGGATGCTCGCGATCCTGGAGGTTCTAATGGCTACGCAAACTCGTCCGGAAGGGAAGGCCCGCAGTTTCGGCGAAAACATTGAAAGTGACCTCGCCTCGCGCTTTCTGCGCGTGGTCGAGGTTGCGGCCATTGCTTCGGCGCGCACCATGGGTCAGGGGGAACGCAAGCTTTCTGACCAGGTCGCTACCGAGGCCATGCGGCACACCATGGATTCCATCCCCATGCGCGGCACTATTGTGATCGGCGAGGGCGAACGCGACGAAGCTCCCATGCTCTACATCGGCGAAAAAGTCGGCGCGGAATTTCCCGACGGACGCGAAGTGCCGGAGGTCGACATCGCGGTCGACCCACTCGAAGGCACGAATCTTTGCGCGACAGGCGCGCCCGGGTCCATCACCGTTCTCGCTGCGTCTGAACGCGGAGGCCTGCTCAATGCTCCCGATTGTTACATGGAGAAGATTGTCGTCGGACCTTCCTGCAAGAACGCGGTCGAGCTCGATGCTCCAGTAGCCGACAATCTGAAGAACATCGCAAAAAGATTGGACCGTGACGTCGAAGACCTGGTTGTGATTGTGCTCGATCGTCCGCGCCATGACAAGCTGATTGCAGACATACGCGCCGCCGGCGCCCGCATCCGGCTGATCGGCGATGGCGACCTCTCGGCGGGCATTGCCGCTGCTGTAATCGGCACGGGCGTCCATGCAGTCATGGGCTCGGGCGGCGCGCCGGAAGGCGTGATCACTGCCGCAGCCATTCGCTGCCTCAATGGATTCATGCTCGGCCGCCTGGTCGTAAAGCCGGACCAGGACGAACGCCTTGCGCGCATGGGCATCAAAGACAAGAATCGTATCTACGAAGCCGAAGATCTTGCTCCCGGCAAACAACTGATCTTTGCCGCCACTGGCGTCACAGACGGCGCGCTGATGAAAGGTGTTCGCTTCTTCGGCGAAGGCACGCGAACCTCGTCGGTAATCCTCACGCATCAGACCGGTAAGGTACGCTTCATCGAGAGCATTCACTTGGAAAAAGGTCCGGACGTTAAGGTCAGGTTCGCATAGTTGGAGTTCCAAATGGTTGGCCGCAGGCCCCGTCCTGGTACTCTTGCCTATTCGGGATCAAATCATCTAGAATTGTAATCTAGATCGTTACTAGAGGAGCGGTCGATGCGAACCGTCGGACTGTTCGAAGCCAAGCAGAAACTCTCGGAACTGGTTGAGCGCGCGGGCGAAGGCGAGCAGATCGGAATTACGCGGCGGGGAAAGCTGGCAGCTATCCTGGTTCCTGCGCGCGGCAACGATGTCGGTTTGAAAAAGGCTTTTGCCGATATTGAGCGAATCCGCAAGCGCGCCAAACCTTTGCCCCGGGGCATGACGATCAAACATCTGATCGAAGAGGGCCGTAGGTGAATGGTTTCGTGCTGGATGCTTCCGTCGCGCTAGCCTGGTTCCTGGACCGCCCGACCGCGCAATATGCCGATCATGTGAGGGGGCTATTGCTTCGCGGCCACAAGGCCGTCGTTCCCGCACTTTGGCAACTCGAGATCGCGAACGGATTTATCACCGCCGAGCGGCGTGGCCTGCTGACCATTTCTGACACCGCTGAAGCGCTGCAAAATCTTGATGTCGTAATCGCGCAAGCCTTTGAGATTAGTCAGGGTCCTGTTTCAATGCGGGGCGTTCTGCACACAGCGCGGGAGTTTCGGCTTACTTCGTATGATGCCATATACCTTGAGACGGCTCTCCGGGAAAAGTTGCCGCTGGCAACGCTCGACCGGCAATTGCTGAAAGCCGCCCGCGAGGCCGGAGTCGAAGTCGTTTCTTAAGGAGTTCCCCTAACCGGTCCTACTTCAGATATTCCGAACCTTTTTTCAGATCTTCCGGAATGTCGGGGAACGGCGGAAATTCCTGCGAGTACCCCTTTAGCAAGCTCACCGTCGCCTCGGCTCGCAGCGCGCCATCATGAATCGCGATCTTGTGCGGATGGCCTTTCGAGTAGCCCTCCCACAGTGAAACTCCGGAGTAGGCGCCGTCTTTGCGCAGGATGTAATACGTCATGTCAAGAAAGTGGATCCTGTTCATGTCGCCGTTGTAGTTGCGGACGATGCGCTTCAGCGCGTCCATGCCGGCTTCCTGCGGGGACATGCCGTGGCGCATGTTTTCCACGATGGTATGCGCGCCCGCGACTTTGATATTTTCCTCGCCGCTGCCGGTCGCTCCGGCCGAGCCCACATCCTGATCGGTGTAGCAGCCCGCACCGATGATGGGCGAATCGCCGCAGCGTCCCGGAAGTTTGAAGGCTAACCCGCTGGTTGTGGTGACCCCGGAAATCTCACCCTTGTCGTTCAGCGCGGAACAATGGATGGTTCCTGTAGGTGGAAACAGAACTTTGCGCACGGCGGCAAGTTGAAGTTCAGGCTCGATGCCAAGGTCACCGGCGCGCGCTTGCAGGTTTTGGATTCGATCCTGCCATAGTTCGGATTGAGGCTTGTCCTTACCCGCTGGACCGAAGGCGGGAGCCTGCCAGTGCGGGTCGGCGAGGCCTGGTCCCCACCAATCGTCTGTGGAATGAAATTCTTTCCAGAGCAGCCAGATTTTGCGCGAGTGTTCCGTGAGCAGATTCTCGCGGGGAAAGCCCACGGCCACGGCAAAGCGCTCCGCCCCTTCGCCCACCAGCATGACGTGGCCGGTGTGCTCCATGACGGCCTTCGATACCAGCGCGACATTCTTGATGTTGCGCACGCCGCCGACCGAGCCTGCGCGCCGCGTCGGCCCGTGCATGCAGCAGGCATCGAGTTCGACCACGCCTTCTTCGCTGGGGATTCCGCCGAGGCCAACCGAATCGTCGTTGGGATCGTCTTCCGGACCTTTGACGACTTTGATGGCGGCGTCGAGCGTGTCTCCTCCGCCCTTCAGGAAGGCGAATGCGTTCTCGAGGTAGGCGTAGCCGTTGTTGGCGCAGACGATGATGGGGCGCTTGTGCGGACCTGATGGGGCAGCGTCGTTTTGCCTGGGATCCTCACCTTGGGCTCGTGTTCCTACACCAGCAGCGACCGCTCCGAGAACGGAAGTCTTAACGAAATTACGGCGCGAGAATGTCATTTTCCTCCGGCTTGTACGAAAGCGGGAAGCATATCATGCCGGACAATCCACGCGCGTGGTGGATTTCTGCCCTGTGGAATCTCATAGACGAAAGATTCTTCGTCGCTGTCCCTTCCACTTCGCTCGCTTCGCCCCGCTCCGGTCGGGATGACACATTTATTGTTGGTTCAGTGTCAGTAGCCGCAATCAGCCGCTGGCCGCGCCTCGATAGCGGCCAACCAAGCCCGGTTGACGGCCTAGAGACGAATTCGCCCGACCTTCGTTGATGGGCTGGACTTTGTCGCTGTTGTTCAGGGCGGAGCGGAAGCGCAGCAGGGCAGCGATGTTACCGACATTGTCGAACTCGGGATCGTCTTTCACATAGAAGAGTTCGATGTTGTGGCGGATCACCCAGGGCAGGATGGCTTCGGCGACGTCGACAACCTCGCGGGTTTCGCGTCCGCAGACCGGACACAAGCTGACCAGATGGGCGTCGAGGTGGCCGCAACCCGTGCATTCGACGGCTTGCGCGACGTAGTTGTCGCCGATCAGCAAGATTTGTATTTCACCCATTTCAAGGGAACGGAGGACGCGGCGCAGTCCGGTGACGCCGCGGCCGTTACTGCGGGCCTGGCTGAGGGTTTCGCGAACCGTTTCGGCCGAGCGTCGCTGTTGCCAGTCGGCGAAAATGCGTTCGGCTTGAGTGCGGATTTCATCGCGGCTGACGCGGGCCACTTCGGCGGAAAAACGGCCGAGCAATTTCTGCGCGGCTTCGGGATGCAGTTGCGGCGCGAATTGTGACCAGTGAGTTTCCTGACAGCCCAGAATCCAGTGTTCAAACATGCCTTTTTCCAAGGCGTCCTTAATAAAGTCGGCGACGAATTTGAAATGCTGGCGGGCTTCGTCGGCGACGCGGCGCTGGGCATGGCCGCCGTCATATCCGGCGAACCCATCGCCGCGGCCACGCCGGGAAAGGGGATGAAAAAATCCTTCGCGCTCGGTTAATTCGCCGAGACGAAGATCGAACAGGCGGGCGCGATGACGATCCACAAGAACGACGCCCAGGCCGGGGAAAGCTCCCAGCAGGTGCGCCAGAGGTTTCAGGTGAAAGTGGCGATCGACTAGAAGCTGCGTGGCGCTCAATTGTGCGGGCAGAACATACTCGCGCCAAAAGCCCTGCGCAGAGCAGGCGAAGATGGCCTTGGCATGCGCGCCATTGCCGCGCAGGTCGTGCGAGAGGCGCACGATGCGATCGAGATCGGCGCGGGCCGACTCATTCTTAGCCTTGTTGTTACCCTCGGAACCCTTGCTTTCCAGTTTGCGCAGAGCTTCGCGCGCCAGGTCCTTGGTGAGGATGGCTTCCTCCTTGTGGGCTTTGTTGCGCGGAGCCGCAGGTTGAAAGTAGAAGCTGAGAGCGCTGTTCCCCTGATCTTCAAATTGCGCTAATTCCTGAATCTGTTCGCGAGTAATCATTCGAGGTCCCTGGTGCCTTTCTCTGGAATTGGATTTATGCGGTCCCGGTCTTGGCGAACCGCCCTTTGAACTGGCCGAGAAATTGGGGCGATTTGCGCAGGTGATCGCGCGCGGCAGAAATGGAACTCAAAACGCGGTCCGGCGGAGTGCCGGTGATGGCGGAGATTTCGTCGACCCCGAAGCCTTCGATGGCATGCAGGATGAAAGCTTCGCGATGGTCCCGGCCCACATCCCGGAGAGCGGAAGCGATGAGGCGCATCATTTCGAGGGAGCCAACGATCTGCTCCGGGGTGGACACGCGGCCGTCGGCGATGACGGTTTCTTCGGTGATGGCTTCGTCGGGTTGGTGGAATTGCAGTCCGGGTTCGTCGCTGGCCTTGACATTTTGTTTGCGCGCGGATTCTTCCAGGCGCACCGCCCCGCCGTTGGTTCCTTCGGGACGGGACAGTTGATCGAGCGCATCGAGCGCCAAGCGATAGAGCCAGGGCTCAAGCGCGAGCCGCTCCGGCTTTTCGCGGCCCAGGTTTCCGCCATCATCTCCCAGCGCGGCGGCGATGGTTTCGTCGATCACCTCTTCGATGCTGATCGAATCGCGCACCACCTGCTCGGCGGTCTCGCGGAAATAAATTTCGCGTTCCACAAAACGTTCGAGGCGGGAAAGATTTACGTTGACGTAAGAGCGGACGTCCTCCGCCGACACTATCGTGGGAAACACCACTGCCAGCGTGTCCTCGAAAGGTACGGAAGCATTCTTGCGGGCGGAGCTGTCGTGCCGGCGGCGCGTCCACTTGTGAGTGGAGCGCAACAGTTCTTTGTGTTTATTGACCTGTTGCAGCAGATCCTCGAAAGCAGTTTTCACCGCAGCGGCGGCGGTTGCGGCCTTCGATTGTACCGCCATCTGTCCGGAAGGCAGACGCAAATTCAGCGAGACGCTGGTCCCCTCGCGCGCAGAGATCTCCTCCACCATGCCTTTCAGATGAACCAGTTCCGGGCGAAAGACCTGAAGGCGTTTTCGCAGTTTTTCGATTTGATGGTGAATATCTTTTTCTACCGCGGGAGTTTTATGAAGACGGTAACTGATGTGGACGTTCATTAGCACCTCAAGCTTGCAAACGAAAGACGCAAACCAGTGCTTTCTACCGAGATTGTACACCCGCTCGCTCGGTGTAAAACCGGGATTTGAAGATCTCTATTTTCGTGTTGCCGTTTTCGGAATTCCCCGGCAACCGGAAAATTTCGGCAAGCATATTTGCAGCGCGGAGCGGTGCGAGATATGATCCGTGGACTATGAAACTCGCAAAACTCTCGCTGCTCGCGTCTTTGGTTGCTTCGGCCTGGGCGCAAAGTCCTACCTCGAAAGAAGTCGAGAACATCTATCCCGATGCCCATGCGCTGTATCTTGATCTGCATCAGAATCCGGAACTCTCTACGCACGAAACGCAGACTGCGGCGAAGCTGGCTGGGCGCTTGCGCAGCCTGGGATACGATGTGACCGAACACGTCGGTGGTACAGGGATTGTCGCCATCCTGAAAAATGGAGCAGGGCCGACCGTGATGCTGCGAACCGAACTTGATGCGCTGCCGGTGGAAGAGAAGACCGGACTTTCCTATGCCAGCAAAGTTCGCGCTAAAGACGATGCCGGGCGCGATGTGCCCGTGATGCACGCCTGCGGGCATGATCTGCATATGGCGTCCATCCTTGGGACGGCCGCAATTATGGCTCACAGCAAAGACACCTGGCATGGGACCCTGATGTTGATCGGCCAGCCCGCCGAGGAGACCATTAGCGGCGCCAAAGCTATGCTCGAAGACGGCTTGCTGACGCGCTTTCCCAGGCCCGACGTGGCCGTGGCCTTGCACGTGGGCAACATACTTCCCGCCGGGGAGGTGGGGATCACTCCTGGGGTTTTCAACACCAACGCTGACTCGCTGCGCATCACGATCTATGGCAAAGGCGGACACGGCTCGGCGCCGCACACGGCGATCGATCCCATTGTGATCGCTGCCCGAACTATTCTGGCGTTGCAGACCATTGCTTCGCGCGAAGTGAAGCCGCAGGAAATGGCGGTCGTCACCGTGGGCTACATTCTGGCCGGAACCAAGAACAACATCATTCCTGACCAGGCGGAGATGGGGTTGACCGTCCGCACCAATAAACCGGAGGTTCGCAAGCAAGTGCTGGCGGCGATCACGCGAATTACTAATGCCGAGGCTGAAGCAGCGGGCGCGCCGCGGCCGCCGGCCATCGATCACTTGGAAGGTACGGACCTGGTCTACAACGATCCCGCGTTGGCGCAGCGCATGCGCGGCGTGCTGGAGTCGGCGCTAGGAAAAGACGAGGTTGTAAGTCAGGAGCCATTTACCGGCTCCGAGGATTTTTCTTATTTCGTGGAGCAGGGAATTCCGGGATTTTATTTCAGCTTAGGAGGAGCGGACCCGGAGAAGTATGCGCAAGCCAAGGCTGCCGGGACGCTGCTGCCTTCAAACCACTCTTCGCTTTTCGCGCCCGACGTGGATCCAGCGCTGCACACTGGGATTGCGGCGGAGGTGGCGGTGCTGAGGAGTCTGCTGAAGTGATGGGATCGGCTAGCGATTCCCCAGCGTCGAAATGTCTCCCAGACCGAGCAGATTAGCGTCTGCGGTTACAAGGGTCAGACGCAGCAGTTGAGCGGTAGCGGCCAGGAATCTATCTGCGGGATCGTTGTGGGTCCACGGCAATCGACGAGCGGCCAATGCGATCTCGTGGGTTAAGGGCGCCTCCAAAAAATCGGCGGTCGATTGCGCGACCCAAGCCGAAAGGTCATCCGGCAGGCGAATCCTCCCCTTTGCGTTCAAGGTCAGCGCCTCCCAGGTGCTAACCGGAGAAAGCCAACGCTCGTTCGCTGGATTCTTAATTTCTTGTGCAGTTCTCTTGCCGAGGCGATCGGAAGCCTGCAGGCTCCAGATCCAGATGTGAGTATCCAGAAGCAATCTCAATCGCGCAATACCTCCCACTCGTTTTCGTCATTTGCCGGGGAAACAATATCGCCGAGAACCTCTATCTTGCCTTTCATCGAGCCGAACCAGGACGCCTCGGCCGGTTTGGCAGCGACAGGTACAACTTCCGCAATCGGCTTTCCGAAGCGGGTCACGCGAATGGGCTTCTTCGTCTTCTGCACCTGATCGAGCAGGGAAAGGCATTTGGCCTTGAATTCGGAAATAGCGATTTCCTTCATTAACCTATTAGACCATGGTCAGAATAGATGGTCAACTGGAAACTAATGCCCGTGTGCTCCAGGAAGCGGAAGTGCCCTCATCAGTTTGAGTCTGTGGCGCCGATCTGTTTGAGATGATGGACCAGATGCGTAACATAGTCGCTCGCCAGGAATCCGAGGGTTACCGGCTTTCCGGTGCCGATGCGGCAAACTGCGTCCAGTTTGGTGGCGGGCAAGCGGGCTATTACGTGGGCGAGATAGCGATTGTAAGCGGCCCACAACGAGACCAGCAGTGACCAATCAACCTCTTGAGGAACCTGCACACGTGCGTTTCCGTCCTGGTCGTAGGTCGGGAAGTCCAGAGAGGTTTGAAGGACTGCGCGGACGAATCGCTGATGGTTGTTCGACGCCGAATCGATTAGATGTCCCAGGACTTGCTTGCGCGACCAACCGCCCGGCAAGATGGGATTTGTGGTTTCGGGCTCGCTGATTTTGCGGAGCTTCGAGCTTCGGCTCCGCCGCGTCGATCAAGCGTAGCAGTTGTTCACTCAACTCTTCCATTTGTTCTCCGCTGTGACACTTGTAATCCAGATGGCACAAGCCGGGTCCACAGGTCCTCGCTGGCTAGTTCACTTGCTCCTGAAAGGTAGTATGTTGCGACGCAGGGTCTCGCGAAATTCTGCTTCTTGCCGCTCGCGAGAATGCAACGCTACTAGCCGATCTGCGCCAGAATCGCCCGTGCCTCCGCCGCCGGATCGGCAGCTTCCGTAATAGGCCGGCCCACAACGATGTGGCTTGCTCCGGCAACGATCGCTTCGGCGGGCGTGACGACGCGGACCTGGTCTCCATGGCCAGTGCCGGCAGGGCGCACGCCGGGCGTGACGATCGCAAAGTCGTGGCCTAATTCCGTGCGCAGCCTCGATGCTTCGCGCGCCGAAGTGACGATGCCCGTACATCCATTCGCGAGGGCGAGCGAGGCGAGGCGCAAGACTTCGTCCTGCACCGTGCCTCGAATGCCAATCTTTTCCAAATCATTTTCGTCCAGACTGGTGAGTACGGTTACGCCCAGCACGATCAGCGCGGGATTCGTGGCGCGCGCGGCGTCCGCAGCAGCGCGCAGCATCTTGCCGCTACCGGAGGCGTGCACGGTCAACATGCTTACCCCAAGCTGCGCCGCTTCGTGCACCGCCGCCGCCACCGTGGTCGGAATGTCGTGATATTTGAGATCGAGAAAGACGCGCCGGCCCGACGCCACCAAATCCCGCACCACTTGCGGACCTTCAGCGGTGTAGAGCTGCATTCCGACTTTATAGATAGACGCCGAGTCTCCGATGGCGGCCACGATCTTGCGAGCTGCCGCCGCCGTCGAGACGTCCAGCGCCACAATCAGCTTCTTGCGCGGATCGTTTTCTGGAGAATCGGAACCCAGTGAATCAGTCTCTCGCGAAGTAGCTTTGGGGGAAGCGGAGTGACTCAGATCGCTGCCAGGGATGAGATGGGGCAGAGTAGTCTGCATCCCTAGCAGTGTAAGGCGTCTAGGGGAGTTCCGCCATAGGTTTGTTGGCAGCGATGGTTTGGTAGACCGGACGGTGCAGGGATGTACCCCTCTTCACGAGGTCGAGTCTGACCCTCTGCAACCCACGTTGCTGGAATTGCAGAGCCTGGGCCGCGCCGTAGGAAAGATCGATGATGCGACCCTCCACAATCGGACCCCGGTCGTTCACTTTTACCACCACCGCCCGTCCGTTGCGCAGGTTCGTCACCCGCACGTAGCTTCCCAAGGGAAGCGTGGGATGGGCTGCGGTCATGTCGTACATGTCATAATCCTCACCGCTGGCGGTGGGTTTGCCGTCGAAATACTCTCCGTACCAGGAAGCGGTTCCTACTTGGTAGGCTCTCTTGCCGGCCTGTTTATGGATTTCGGGTTTGATTTGGGCGGATCTACTTGGAGCTGAACTGGCCTCCGAGTTGTTCGGTCCCTGAGCCGCTCCCAGCCCGACGACCAGCAAGCCGATCATCAGTCCATGAGCTATACGTCTTCGCATTCAGTTCTCCTCGCATCTCTAAAGTCGTCCTAGCTAGGCTCTTCGTTAACGTTTGTAAATGGTAGGGTGCTGGCGAGCGCTTGTCAACCCGAAAGTACGTGGCCTATAGTGATCTCCTAGTAATCGATATCTTACGTAACTTGTTGTTAATCATGAGATAAATGAATGATATCTATCAAAACAATAGGCTTAGATGTTTATAATATGGTAACTAAGGGAAATGCCGCAGAGCGCGAACTAATTTCATCTCCAATCGAATCAGTAATTTACGGCACATTGCTTTATAAGTTGTTTATTGCCAGCGTTTTAGGTACAAGGTTGCTTAGGGCTGCGATGATTTTTTCCGATTACCGGAGCTAAATCGGGCTGCGTTTCGGGATGCCGCTGGTTGGGAGAGGCCCCAACGTTCTATGATTTTCAGACGCAAAGTTCGCTGACTATGGCTGAGACACCACCGATTGTACTGACCATTGCAGGCTTCGACCCCTCCTCGGGAGCGGGCGTTACCGCCGATATCAAGACTATTGCTGCCCACGGCTGCTACGGCGTGGCTTGCATTACGGCCATGACCGTCCAGTCAACCGCCGGTGTCCGGCGGGTCGAGGCTGTCGATCCCGGCCTGATCACCGAGATCCTGCAGGAACTGACCGCCGACATTCCGATTGCAGCCGTTCACATCGGGATGCTGTCCACGGCCAAGGTGGTCCGTGCGGTAGCTGACTTCCTCGGCCAGCGCTCGGGGAAAGCCAAACTACCTAATGTAGTCCTTGATCCGATATTAAAGTCATCCTCCGGCGCTGACCTGCTGGACGCCGCCGGCACCAAGTTGCTGATCGAGAAACTCATCCCCATCGCCGATGTGCTCACTCCCAACGTAGACGAGGCTGCCTCGCTGACCGGATTGGAGGTAACGAATCTCGACCAAATGCGTGCCGCTGCCGCCAAGCTGCATGAGATGGGCTCGACCGCAGTGGTGGTGACCGGTGGCCACCTGGACAAAGCCATCGATTTACTGAGCTTTACGACCAAGCGAGGGATCGAGGAGGAAGTCTTTAAGGCGGAACGGCAGCGCTCGAACTCTACCCATGGCACGGGCTGCGCCTTCGCCACAGCCATGGCCTGTCACCTTGCACTGGATCGGGGACTGCCTGAAGCCGCCTTGCTCGCCAAGACTTACGTTACAGCCGCCATCGCGGCGGGCCATCCCTTGGGTCGGGGAACTGGACCCTTGCACCATCTCTACCGCATGTATGAACAGCGGCGCGGTGCGGGATCGGGGAGCGAGTCGTAGAAGTATGTTCGCTCTACTCGTCGCCGGAAGGTTTCTTCAGCAGAATCCCAGCCACAAACGAGGCCGTTGCAGCCAATAACCATTCGATCCGCCACATCTGGATTGCCTGGAACTCCGCCAGATTCGATGCCTTGTAGAAAAAGCTGACCCCAAGGGCACCAGCAACGCACCCCAAGCCAATAATGAAGGCAATCAGCGCTGCCGTGGGCAGACCTACCCAGCGCTTGATCTCGTGGAAGTGCAGGTAGTGCAGCCATGTGGGAAGAGGAACCTTCCGGCATGCACTCGCCGCCGATCCCACCGCCGTCCCAACCCAGGCCACGTTCTTGGCCCACAGGCCAGCCATGACTTCCGCATCGGTGCCCCGTGTACTTCGCGCCGGAGAAACAACCGGCCTGGTCGTCCCACAAGTGTGGCAAAACCTCGCGCCGATCATAAACTCGCTGCCGCAACTACAGCATGCCTCCGCCATCTCTTGGACAGCCGACGGAAGTGCTACTTCCATCGCCGGGTCGAGGACGGACGGTGGTCTCCAAAATTCCTGCTGCGCGTCGTGAACTACTTCAGCCATAACTAGGTAAACTTTTGCGGACGTTATTCTCGATAACGCAAATGAACAGCCAAAATGCACAACCCCTAAAAGTTTTCCGGTCAGCTACTTGCAAACTCCCAGCCGCCGGCCGTGTCGGCCTTCGCGCAATTATTACTCGCAAACTCGCGTAAAGATGCCCGGTTACCGTAGTCATTCCACCCATAATCAAACAAAGGACTGGGCAAATTATAAAGCCCGCCCGGCGACCCTCCGCTAATTTCTGTAGCTTCCCCCCATAACCCAGTTGGTTCTCCTTGGACTTCCTGACCAACTCGATTCCGCGCCCCGCAGCCCGCCGTCAAGTTCGGTTAGACTAGGACACAGGGCTAGAACTCCTGGGGATGCAGTTGAGTCGGATATTCACGAGACCTGAGTTTGCGAGCGGCATTCTGTTGTGTGGCATCCTGTTGTTCATCGACTTGTTCATCGCCGGCCTCTTCTCGCAGTCCGCAGAAGCCATCGCCCAAACCCGCCCGGCCACTGGAATAACTCCGGCGACCACCGCCACTTCTTCCGGCCACGACCCTTTCGTCGATACCGCTTTCGACCATTTCTACAACATGGATTATGACCGCTCCATCCAGGAGTTCGAAAAGATTGCGGAACGCCACCCGAACGATCCCTCCGCCACAAATCATTTGCTCTTCACGAGGCTGACGCGCGAGCTCTACCGCATGGGGGCGATGAATACTGGAGAGTATGCCAACGACAGTTTCATCGGCCAGGCCCATCGCAGCGCGGATCCTAAAGTGAAGGAGCGCCTTAAACAGTTAGTGGAGCGGGCGGAAGGCCTGGAAGAGCAGGAACTGAAGGCCAATTCGAATAACGTAGACGCGCTCTACGCCCGTGGCGTTACGCGCGCACAGTTCTCGCTCTACACCGCGCTGGTCGAGCGTGCCTGGTTTTCCGCGCTGCGCAATGCCGTCGGCGCCCGTCACGATCATGAACGCGTTCTGGAACTGAATCCCAACTACGTGGACGCGAAGCTGGTCGTGGGAGCACACAACTACGTGATGGGCAGCCTGCCCTGGAGTGTGAAAGTGGCTGTGGCGCTGGTAGGCCTGACCGGGAGCAAAGAAAAGGGCCTGCAATACCTGCGCGAAGTGGCCGACAACAACGGAGAAAACAGCGTTGACGCCAAAATTGTGCTGGCCCTGTTCCTGCGCCGCGAGCACCGTTACGACGAGTCTCGCGGCCTCATGCACGATCTCGCCGTTCGCTATCCCAGAAATTATTTATTTCCGCTGGAGGAAGCCAATCTACTGCGCTCTGGCGGGCACCCCCAGGAAGCCGCTGCTGCCTATCGCAAAGTCTGGCAAAACGGCCGCGAAGGCAAGTACGGCACGCTGCATTACGAGATATCCGCGTGGGGCCTGGGTGAGTTACTGCGCAACCAGAAGGATTATTCCGGAGCCGCCGCCGCCTACGAACTGGTGAGCCAGGCTCCCGATCCAGATCCCGAAATGCTGCAGAAAGCCAACTTGGCCGCCGGAGAAATGTATGACCAACTCCAACAGCGCGATCTGGCGATGAAAAAGTATCAAAGCGTCCTCGCCGAAAATGGAGGCACGCCTCCCGCGGAAAAGGCCCGCCAGCACATCAGGGAAGCGTACCGGGAGTAAGGTTCTCGCAGCGCCGGAACATTGCCGCCATAGCCGACGCGAGGGAACTTTTAACGTACACTTACGTACCGTTTAGTAGAGACTGCCTGGAGGATACGCCATGTATTGCAACTACTGCGGCAAAGTGATTCAGGACGACGCGGCGGTTTGTGCCTATTGCGGCATTCGCGTGGGCGCGTCGGTCGCCCGCAAACGTCTGGTCCGCCCTCGCCAGGGGCGCAAGATTGCCGGGGTCTGCCTTGGCTTCGCCGAATATTTTGATATTGACGTGACCGCGATCCGGCTGATGTGGCTGATTGCATCCTTCATGACCGGCATTGGCCTCCTCTCTTACCCCATTGCCTGGATCATCATGCCGGAGGAGCCTTTGCTGCTGATGGCGCCGGTGGGCTCGCAACGCACGACGAATGCGTAATGAGCCCGTCGTCGCGACACGGCTCGCATCTATGTGATTAAATCGCAGGCATGCAGCCCATCGCTTTCCAGAAAATCAAGAGCGGCGACGCGGAAATCGTCTATCACGTGCTGGGCGAAGGTCCTCCTGTAATTCTTCTGCATCCGTTTCCCGCGAACCACGAATTTTGGCTGCCTGTGGCGAATGCTTTGTCCACGCGCTACCGCGTCATTCTCCCCGATCTGCGCGGCCACGGAGACTCGGACATTGGCGAAGGTCCGGCCACCATGGAGAAGCATGCCGCCGATATCTTCCGCGTGATGGATGATGCCGAGGTCGGCCGCGCGCCGCTGATCGGCGTTTCCATCGGCGGCTATGCGTTGTTCGAATTCTGGCGAAAGCACCGTGGGCGTGTTTCCGCTCTCGGCCTGTGCAATACGAAGGCGCCAGCGGATGCTCCCGAAGCCCGCGGCGCGCGCCTGCATGCGGCAAATGACGTGATGGAGCGCGGCACGGAACCGTTCTTCGAGAGCATGATTCCCCGCCTGCTCGGCAAGAGCACGCGCGAATCGCGGCCGGATCTGGTCGAGGGCGCGTTGCGCATGATGAGGCAGATGTCGCCCTCAGATGTTGCGCAAGTGCAGCGCGGGATGGCCGAGCGTCCGGACTCAATTGATACATTGAAGACCATCAATGTACCCACGCTGCTGGTGACCGGAGAGGAGGACCTGCTCACTGGCATAAACGAAGCGGAACTGATGCGCCAGCACATTCCTAACAGCCAGCTGCGCGTGATCCCGAAAGCCGGCCATTACTCGGCGTGGGAGCAGCCGGAAGAAGCTGGCAAAGTGTTGCGCCAGTTCCTGGATGGAGTTTAAAATCCGCGCGAGTGAGTTCGATCTAAATTGGCTCGATCTAAATCGGTTCGATCCAAATCAGTATCAGTTCGGTCTAGACTTGAGGACGTTATGAAAAGACTTCGTTCTGTCGTCGCGCTCATGGTGTGCTTCGGCGCCTGCTCTGTCGGCGGCGAATTCTACGCTTACTCGCAGACCTCTCCTTCTTCCCAACGTCCCCGCATTCTCGGCATCGATCACGTGTCCTTCTATACCACTCAGCCGGAGGGAGTGAAATCCCTTTACAACGGCACGCTCGGCCTGACTTCCGCCCCGCCGGTGGAACCCGGCGGAATCGCGCGCTTCATGGTCGGCCGGCAGTGGGTCGGCTATAGCGCCGCACCCGATCCCAATGCCACCGACCGCATGGACCACGTGGCTTTTACCACTAACAACATTATCGTGCTGCGGGAATATTTGATCGCGAATGGCGTGAAAGTGCCAGCCATCGAGAATCACGCCGACCATACTATGAGCGTCACCGTAATCGATCCCGAAGGCCATCGCATTGAATTCGTGGAGCGGCGCAAAGCCGAAGTGCCTGCTCCGCCCGATTCCGGCGTTTCCCGTCACATGATTCATGTTGGATTTCTGGTTCAGAACCGCGAGGTAGAAGACCATTTCTACCGCGACTTACTTGGCTTTCATCTCTACTGGCACGGAGGAATGAAGCCCGGCGAAACCGACTGGGTCGCGATGCAGGTTCCTGACGGCACAGATTGGCTGGAATATATGCTCAACCATCCCGAGCATCCCGATCTGCGGCTGATGGGTGTGCTGAATCATATCTCGCTCGGCGTTGCCGACATGAAGAAGGCACAGGCCATTCTTGAAGCGCACGGCTGGAAGCCCCACGGGAGCGAAAAGACTCAGATGGGAAAAGACGGCAAGTGGCAGCTGAACTTGTTTGATCCCGACCTGACTCGAATTGAGCTGATGGAATTCAAGCCCGTGGAGAAGCCGTGCTGCGCGGATTTCACAGGGCCACACCCGTCGGAGTGAGGTTGGTTCCCGGGTCTCAAACCTTGAGGAAGATTTTCTTTCGCCAGAGGAACCACAGGAGAATCCAGCAGAACAAGACCGCTGCCAAGGAATAGATGAGCGAAGCATTGGCCGCGCTGGCTCCGAGCGATACCAACTTTGCCTGCGCCGCATCATGCCAGGTCACCGGCCCATTCCGGCTTTTCACGCTGAACGAGTAGCCGGGACCGTATACCAACGAATCGGCGACGAACCCAGCAATGGCGTTCATTCCGAACACCAGGATCGGCATGGTCCAGGCGACGCGCCACTGCTTGATTTCCAGTACGAAGTAAAGAGCGGAGAGAAAAGCCAGCGCAAAACCGCCGCTGAACAGCACAAAGGAACTGGTCCAGAGATTTTTGTTGATGGGGAACCAGTAATTCCAAACCAGGCCGGCAACCAAGCCAACAATTCCGGCACACAGCATGCGCCATGCCTTCGTGCCCGGACTTCTTTCCGAGCGCAGCCAGTGCCCGGTGAGCACTCCGATCAACGTGGTGGCAATAGCCGGGATCGTACTGAGGACTCCTTCCGGATCTCGTGTGCCGTTGAAGAGATGACCCATGAATAGTTTGCGGTCGAGCCATGCGACAAGGTTGCGATCCGGGTCCATGAACGGGATGCTGTGTCCCGGACGCCCAAAGCCGGGGACGGGGACGAAACGCAGAATCGCCCAGTAGCCGATCAGACAGGCGCACATCGCGATCAAAGTTCCGCGGCGGCTTGACCACAAGACAAGAATCGCGGCGGCGAAATAACAGAGTGCAATTCGCTGCGTCACGCCTTCGAAGCGCCAGCTATGCAAGTCCAGGCCGATGACAGGAGAGGCATTCACAAAAAGCCCGATGGCGATCAAGATGAGGCTACGCTTGAAAGCGTGGAACAGAATTTGCTTTCGAGAATCGCCGCGCTGAAGGCGAGCGTTAAATGAGAACACCATCGAGATGCCAACCAGAAACAGGAAAGAAGGGAAGATGAAGTCGGCGGGTGTCCAGCCGTTCCAATCGGCGTGCTTGATCGGCCAATAGGCTAGGTCGTCGCTGCCAGGGTTGTCGACCAGAATCATACCGGCAACAGCGAGGCCACGGAAAACATCCAGACAAAGCAGGCGTTCTGAAGGCGGCTTTGCGAACTTGGTATCCGGCGATGCTGCGAGCGCTTGCGTGGCTGCCATGACGGGAACAAATATAAGCGCAGGAGCGATGTCTGTCACGCTGGAGTGGGACTAACGCTGCTCGCGGAACAGAATTGTGAATTCGTGCACTGAAACGACCGTGGCTCGATTTGTTACAATCCTCTCGCCATGATTGATACGGCTTTAGTTGCAGCAAAAACTGTCGTTAGCGCCAAAGGAGACGGTCCCGCCCTGGATGTGAGCGGCGCGGCCAGTCGTGTATTCCTGCTCACTCTCGACATAACCAACATCATTGAGCAGGAATCTTTTGAACTCAGCATCTTCGGTTCGGCGGACGGCGCGGCGTGGGACGCGAAGCCGGTGGTGACGTATCCGCAGGAATTTTATCGCGGCGAGTATCCGTTATTACTCGACCTCGCGGCGCATCCCGGCGTGAAGTTTGTGCGCGCCCACTGGGAAGTAGCCCGCTGGGGACGCGGCACGGAAACGCCAATGTTCGAGTTTGGCCTCAACCTGAAGGAAATTCCGCCTGATGTGTTGCGCGAAGCCAATGCTGAGGCCAAAATTCTAGCCTGACGATTGCCCATTCGACTCCTGGCATGGATTACAAATCTCAGATGATGGTGCGCCCAGCACGCAATGTGAGCGGGAGTGTCAGCCTGCCGGGTGACAAATCCATTTCGCACCGCTATGTCATGCTGGCGGCGATCGCCGATGGACCATCACGGCTGGAAAACTATTCCACCGGCGCGGACTGCGCCAGCACGCTCGCCTGCCTGGGTTCACTGGGAGTGAACTGGGAGCGCAAGGCCGGTGCTGGCAACGTGATTGAAGTGCAGGGAAGCGGCCTGTCGTTGAGCGCCCCGAGCGAACCCCTGGATTGCGGTAACTCCGGTTCGACAATCCGCATGTTGAGCGGCATCGTTGCGGGTCAGAAGTTCACCAGCGAAATGGTTGGAGATGAATCGCTGGCGCGCCGTCCCATGGAGCGCGTGATTACGCCCCTCAAGGCTATGGGCGCGGACATCACGTCGCAAAATGGGCGCCCGCCACTGCGCATCACTGGTGGGAACCTTAAGGGAATCGATTACCGGATGCCGGTCGCCAGTGCCCAGGTAAAGACTTGCCTGCTCTTTGCCGGCCTGCTAGCCGAGGGCGAAACGCGCATTGGGGAACCGCTGCGAACCCGCGACCATGGCGAAGTCGCGCTACGCGCGTTTGGTGCGCAACTTGAGCGCAAAGGAAATGAAGTGCGCATACGCGGCGGCCAGCGCTTGCACGGCGTTGAAGCGCTGGTTCCCGGCGATCTTTCCAGCGCTGCATTTTTTCTTTGCGCGGCGGCGCTTTTCCCCGGCTCGAAATTATCTGTTACCAATTTGCTGATGAACCCCACCCGGGCGCGTCTGCTCGATATTCTCGTGCAGATGGGGCTACGCGTATCAATAACGCAACTCGAGGAGATTCACGGTGAATTAGCCGGTACTCTGCAGATTGAGGGCGGACGGCTCAAGGGCGCGACCATTGCAGGATCCGATACGGCCGCGCTGATT
This sequence comes from Acidobacteriaceae bacterium, assembly GCA_003164855.1. Taxonomy (GTDB): domain Bacteria; phylum Acidobacteriota; class Terriglobia; order Terriglobales; family Acidobacteriaceae; genus Sulfotelmatobacter. The sequence continues at coordinate 2,945 of PLUI01000201.1, read as the reverse complement.
GATGAGATCCCCGTTCTGGCTGCGATTGCGCCTTATACGGAGCAGGGAATTGAAGTGCGGGATGCGAAGGAACTGCGCGTGAAGGAGTCGGATCGCATTGCATCGATCGCCATCAATCTTCGCGCCATGGGCGCACAGGTGGAGGAGCGCGAAGACGGCTTGAAGATTCCGGGCGGCCAATTGCTGCACGGTGCGGAACTGGAATCTTTCGGCGATCACCGCATCGCAATGGCCTTCAGCATTGCAGCGCTGCGAGCCGAGGGTGAGACCTGGATTCTCGGCAGCGAGTGTGCAGCAATCTCTTACCCCGAATTTTTTTCCACGCTGCAGGGGTTAGTCGAGCGCTGAATCCGCTGCATTGTCTGATATCGATATTCCTTGTTCCTTCCATTCGCCTACGCCGGTTACTTCGGTTCGATCACCCACGTGCCCTAACCCGTACTTGCAAATTCAGCAACAATTAACGCTTAGACAAATGTCTGCTGCACGAGTTTTGTCGCGCAGTGGGCGCGCGAACCAATTTTCGNNAAGCTGTTGCAGATGGATTCGGTGCAATGTGGTACGGACGAGAACGCAAAAAAGGGAAAGACTCACGAACTTCTCTGCCAGGAATATCTGGTGCAAACCGACCAGGTGGTGTATCGGGTTCGCCCCAAAGACGACAAGCATTCCGTACTGTTGCCGATTGGCCAGAACGTTCAGTTCCGTCTCGACAAAAATAAAATGCTGTTGCAAGTGGAAGGTTTTGACAACAAGGAGCGCGAGTACGTCATTATGTCGATCAAACCTCGTGGGGATAGTGCGGCGGCTGACGCGAGTCCGGCTCACCTGAACCACCTGCAGTAAGTCAATCCAATACCATTTTGCCCGGCGCTCACAACAGCATGCGAATCGGTTTAGGACCGCAATTCCGCGTGTAGCGCCTGCATTTGATCTACCCAGTTGGCCGCCTTTCGGGGCCGCCAATTTTCTTCTCTGGTTTTCTGTTCTCAGTGGCGCCTGTTACTCCGGGCGTCGTCTGCAAGCCTTCCCAGGATTGGCGGCTAATCGAGATCGTTGTGTGGTAAAGTAATTGCCACTTGCGAATTGCACGGGCTGTGGGGCCCGTGCATTGGCAGAGCCAGCGTTCCGCCGGCTGACCACAAGGCATCCGACGTACGCGCAATGTCCGCCGCGACGGCGGCGCTACTCCTGCACTCGCTTGAGATTCCTAAGGAGGAGTTCATGCTTACACTCCGCGAGCTGGTGAAAGACCGCAAACTTTATTCCATCGACGCAGCCAGCACCGTGCTGGAAGCCGCCCGCTTCATGATGGAACATAATATCGGCGCATTGCCCGTCCTGCGCAACGGAGAACTGGCTGGCATCTTCTCCGAGCGCGACATCATGAACCGCGTGGTGGCCGTCGGGCGCACGCCCGGCCATACCGCCGTGTCGGAAGTGATGACCGCCAATCCCAGGGCGGTAAATGTCGATGAGAGCGTCGACGAGTGCCTCTTCATCATGCACGAGTTCGGCTTCCGGCACCTGCCGATTGTGGAGGGCAAACAACTGCGCGGGCTAGTCTCGCTGCGCGACATCGTGAAGCGCCAGGCTGCCGAGCTCGATCGGAAAAGTCGGCTCGCCTCCTAGGCCGGGCTTACTCCCGTTTGCGCAGCACGAGTTCTCCGGCCTTGGGCGGAAGCTTGAAAGGGAACTCGAAGATTTTCCCCTCCAACGGCAGGCGCAGGACGAATTCTTCTTGCGCCTTCCATCCTCCCAGCCACTTGTTATCGGTATTGAAGAAGACCCAGCCGCTCAGCTCCGGATTTCCCCCATCCAGCCGCCCCTCTTTCAGGCTGTTCTTGCCAAGGAATTCAATGAGTTCACTGACTGATTTCTGATAGTCCTGCAAACGCGCTTCGCGAACCTGTTTCTCCTCCGGATGCTTGGCAACGATCCGCCTGGTTTCATCGTCAAGGGCGTCCGCGTCCGCCTGAATCTTCTCGATGTATTCATCGGCATGGATGGAAGCCCTGACGACTTTGAAGTGCTTCATGAATTGCAGTGTGATTTCATCGGGCGTTACATCGAGGCCCGCCGTTCCACGATAACGGATCGTCAAGTGCACTCCGAAGATGGGCTCGATACGATGACGGATAATCTGCACCTCGCGCGCATCCACCGACAGGACGATGGCGACGTCTCCCGACCAGAGGCCGTAGCGGTACTTGCCATCTTCCGTGGTGGAGAANNTGGTCAGAGCGACCAGTACAACGAAACGCCGGCGGCGAGGACCTGCAACGTGCGCCAACTGCTGGGAGGATAGCCGAGCCGAACCATGCATCGGTGCTCCACGCATCGGTGCTTCGCCCATCGCCGGTCCGTCAGTTCACCGTAAGGCTGACGGTTGCCTGAGCGGTAGTTGTAGTCGTGTTGCTCGGCGCAACCCCGTTTGCGTCTACACCCGTCAGCGTAAACGTGTAGGTGTTCTTGGGAGTGACTAAGCCGCTGGGGTTGTTGAGCATGGCATTGTTCGAATTGCAGGACGGCAGAAACAGGAAACCGCTGCCCATGGTGATGAGCAAGAGCAGCCCAAGCCATGTCTTCCGGCGCTTGCCGCTCGAACCGGCTCCGATGAGCGCCAGCGCGGGAAAGGCCAACCAGAACGCATAAAAAATGCGCGGAGTCGCGACCTTGGTAACCGTCCCGGTTGTTCCAAAAGTGCTGATGGTGAGAACGGAAGTGGGTGCAGCGCCGTTGGTCACGGATACGGTGGGGGGATCGAACGCACATATCGGCGCCGCTACCACCACGGGAGTGACCGAGAAGCAGGACAGCGTGACACTCCCCGTATAGCTGGCGATGGGCGTGACGGTTACCGTGGCTTCCGCGCCGCTTCCCGGCGATACCGTGCCCGGGCTGATCGTCTGCGATATCGTCAGCGTGTAGTCCTGCGGCACATC
>PLUI01000194.1 GCA_003164855.1 Acidobacteriaceae bacterium | reverse complement strand
CCTCAACGAGGGGTCGCTCTATATGGATCATCACTTCACCAAGCGTTTCGATGGTTTTGCCGGAATTGCGTATTCCTGGGTGAGCGGTGGCCTGGCCATCGCCATTCCTCATAAACCCGGCGTCCCCTATAACTACGACAACAACTGCGCTCCGACAGTCGGTGGCCGTTTCACCTTCTGATCGTTTCCGCGGCGGGAAATTGGAAGTGTATGTCACACACAGTTAGTTAGTATTTCGGACATCTTGTCACGGCAATTCAGAGTATTGACCGTGCCCAGTGCTGACTGTAAGATTTCGTTCCGATGCGGAGGAACGGCAAATCAGCGCAGAAGAATCTGGAGTTGCTCAAGCTGCGGGATGCGGCTTTGCAACTGGGGATCAGCTTTCCGACCATCAAACAATGGATTTACAAAAAGAAAATCCGGAGCATTCAGACGGCGGGAGGACATCACCGCATTCCGGAGAGTGAAGTGGACCGGCTGCTTTTCCGGACGCGCGGCAAAACCGAGAAGGAGCGCAAACAGGCAGTCCGGCGCGTTAGCGGGCGAAATCAGTTGGTGGGGCGGATCGATTCGGTTCGCATCAGCGGGCTGATGGCAGAAGTGACGATTTCGATTGGCGGCCAGCAGATTGTATCGATTATCACTGCTCGTTCTGCGCGTGAGATGCAGCTTAAGGCGGGACAGACCGCGGCGGCGCTGATCAAAGCCACGGAAGTGATGATTCTGCGTGTGTCATGAAAAACCGACTCCTGTTTTCCGCTGCGCTCCTCGTGCTAATGCTGCAGACTGCCATAGCACAGTCTCAGCAGTTGACCGTACAGAACGGAAGTGGAAAACCGACTGTGCTGACGCGGGCCGACCTTGAAGCCTTGCCGCACGTGAAAGTCACGACGTCTACGTCGGGCATGTCTAAGTCTGGCACGGCTAAGTCGGAAACGTCTAAGCCGGAAGCGTCCACCGTGTTTGAGGGGATTGCGGTTGAGGCCGTGTTGGAAAAAGCCGGGGTTCAATTTGGAGCAACCCTTCGGGGCGCACGGCTCGCGTCATGTTTGTTAGTGGAAGCCGCGGACGGCTATCGCGCGGTGATTGCGCTGCCTGAGATCGATTCGGCATTCACGGATAAGCCGATCATCCTCGCTTTCTTAAAAGATGGGAAGTCACTGGATGACAAGGAGGGACCATACCGGATCGTGATACCCGACGAAAAAAGGATGGCGCGATGGGTGCGGCAAGTAACGGCGTTGAAGGTTGTGGACGTGCAGTGAAGCTGTCAGTCGTTTTGCATTATCACTTCGGTAGCTTTGGACACTCATGAGCATCCGCAGACTGATCCTGATGGTAGTGGTGGGGCTGTGCGGCTTGTCGACCCTATGTGTGTCGCAGGAGATCAGCGTTGCGGCTGCGGCGGACTTGCAATTCGCCATGCAGGATATCGCCGGGCGATTCCAGAAGGAGACAGGAAAGACGGTAAAGCCGATTTATGGTTCGTCAGGAAATTTCCTGCAGCAGATTCAGAACGGCGCACCCTTCGATATCTTCTTTTCCGCCAACCTCGATTATCCGAACAAACTGGAAGCTGCGGGATTAACCGAGCCGGGAAGCTACTACCAATACGCAAGAGGCAAGATCGTGATCTGGATTCCGAGCGATTCGAAGCTCGATTTGAGTTCCGGCATGAAGGTTCTGCTCGATCCCTCGGTGAAGAAGATCGCGATCGCCAATCCGCAACATGCTCCGTACGGGCAAGCGGCGGTGGCAGCGCTGCAGCGGGAAAATATCTACGACAAAATCAAAGACAAATTTGTGCTCGGGGAAAACATTTCTCAAACTGCGTCGTTCGTGGTTTCGGGCGCGGCGGATGTGGGCATCGTGGCACTGTCGCTCGCCGTATCGCCGAACATGAAAGGTAAAGGCCGCTACATCGAAATTCCCGTGGGAGAATATCCGCCCATTGAACAGGCGTGCGTAATTTTGCGCTCGTCGAAGAACAAAGAAGCCGCGCGGGAGTTCCTGTCATTCGTCAAAACACCAGCCATGGCAGATGTGTTACGGAGCTACGGTTTCGAGGTGCAGGCCGGATCGGCCAAATGACTGGCGACTAGCGCCCTACCCGCTGTAACCCTTGCTGGGCGCGGTTGAAGGTATGGGCCATAGTCAGGGCGGCGTGATACTCAGCTTCAGCGGCTGAGCGGTCGCCTTGTTTCTCCAGCAGTTCGCCGAGCAGATAGTGGGCTTTGAAGGCGGGCCATTCCTCGACGGTAGCGGAGGCGAGATAGCGGCGCACCAAGCGGGTGGCCATGGCGTCATTGCGTCCCGTACGAAATAACATTCCGGCGCCATCCATCAACGCCGCGGGTCGATCGACAGGAGCGGATTCCATAGTATGCAGGGCGCGTTCCATGTCGTCGAGGCGATTCGTGTGGCGATAGAATCCAGCGAGATTCACCCAGGCGCGGGCACCACCGTGACTGACGTCGATAGCCAAGCGATATTCCTGCTCCGCTGCATCGGTATTTTTATTTTTCTGCGCGATGCGCGCGAGCACCCAGTGCGCCATGCCGGGATTCAGCGGCAAAAGAAGAGCGGCTTGAGCACGGGCTTTGTCTTCACCGCCGCCGACGATGCCGGGAGCCTCGAGATAAAACTCGGCAAGATCGGTGCGGGCTTCCCAACTGCTGGGTTCGAATTCGACGGCGCGTTCGAATTCAGCGCGAACCTTCCTGGCCAGGCCGGCCGCTCTTATAAATCCGGCACGATCGGCTTTCTCGCCGTAAATTCGTCCCAGCCAAAGATGATAGAGACCGTTGGCGGGGTCGAGGGAGACAGCTTTTTCGCAGGCAGGGATTCCGGCGTCCCAGTCGTCGAGTTCGAAATGGGCGCGGCAGAGCAGGTTGTAGGCTTCCGCGGTGGGGGCGGCTCGGATTTGTTGTTCGAGCATTTGGATCGCTTGGTCAACCCGGCCGGCGGCGAGGAGATCCTGGGGATTGTCGGAGGCTGCGGCGAGCGGGAGTGCGAGCGAGAGGAATGCGATAAGGGTACTGACCGAGAGAGCGATCATCAAACGGGGTTTGCCGGGCGCGAAGAAATCCCCACTTCTCGCAAGGGGCGCGAGAAATGGGGCACCCAGTGCTTGCCTGGAATGACAACAGTTTTCCTGAATGCCACCAACGGACCGCATGAGCTACTGAACCACCCTGACATGGGCGCCGTCCACCAGGGGCTTGGCGTCAGCAGAGGATAAAATCACCTGCGCATGCTCCGGAAGTCCGGCGGTGATTTCAACTTGTGTCAGATTCTGCAGAGAGACTTCCACATCGCGGCGTTTGAGAACGCCGTTCACCACCTGGTAGACGTACGGTTTGGTATCGTCCATGCGCACGGCTTCGCGGGGAAGAGTGAGCACGTTGCCATGTTCGTCNNGTTCGGCGGTGATGACGGTGACCCCGACGTTGACGTTCGGCAGAAGCCGAAGATCGTGGTTGTCGACCGTGCAGGTGACCTCGCCTACATTGCGTGCGCCGTGGAGCTTGACAGTGGAGGGAATGGTATTGACGGTGCCGTTCCAGATGCGGCCGGGCACGGCGTCCCAGGTGACTTCGATTTTCTGTCCGGAGACGAGGCGGCCGATTTCAGGTTCGTCGACGAAGCTGCGCACCAGCATCTTCGAGAGATCGCCTTCCTGCAGCAGCAGGTCTCCGATTTGCACGTAGGCGCCTTGCTTGACGGGGAGCGTGTAGACGATGCCGTCAAAAGGCGCGCGCACACTGGATTTGCTGAGCGCGTCTTCGGCAGCTTCGTATGCGGCTTGGGCTTCAGCGCCCTGAGCTTGAACTTTTGCGGCCTCGGGCTTGGAGTATCGGTTTTTCTGTTTTTGCTCGAGCAGAGTGACGTCCGCCTGGGCGCGCTGCAAGGCTTCTTCGGCCTGCTGGACTTCCGCGGCAGAGGCTGCGCCCTCTTGCTGCAGGCGGCGAAACGCGTCGAGATTGCGTTGGGCGTCCTTGAGTGCGCCGCGGGTTTTGATCAGTTGAGAATCGACGGTGAGAATTTCTTCGTGCGTACCGCCGGTGCTGAGGTTAGCCTGATCGGCTTGGGCGGCTTTCATTTGGGCCTGGGCGCGCGCTGCCTGGCTCCGCAGGCCGGAATCATCGAGTTGCAGAAGCAACTGGCCTTTGCGGACGTGATCTCCTTCTTTGATGAACAGGCGCTTCACGGTGGTGGCGACGGGAGAGTGGGCTTCGAAATTCTGAATGGGTTCCACTTTGCCATTGGTGGAAATCAGACTGCGGATGGATCCACGCTCGACGGTTGTGGTGCGAACCTTCAGCGGGGAGGAGCGAGTGAAAAGTGGAATCGTCGCCAAGGCGGCGACCACGCCGACAACGACCCAAGTGCGGCCTGGGCGCGAGGCGGGACGTCCATTCGAATTGTTCGAAGCTGCCAACCGGTTATCTTTCAGGGTGCGGCGCGGACAACTGCAAGCCTTAATTTACCACTGTGGCGGCTGCGAAAAAATGCGAGCCTTCTCAAGCCGGTGCATGGTTAGATGCTGGCGCGGGGCGGCGGATGCTTCAAACCGGTTCGGCTGGCGACGTCGAGTGCCGGATAAGCGGCGCCGAATGCTCACGGCAGACGCTACAATATCTCCATGCCAAAACAGCGCCGCTACACGCCTGAGCACGCCGCCGCCGGGCTGGACGCCAAGTTTCCCGAGATTGAAACCTGGCCGAACCAGTTTCCGGGATACGAGATTGTGATTGATGACCCGGAGTTTACTTCGGTGTGTCCGAAGACGGGGCTGCCGGATTTCGGCGTGATTACGCTGCGTTATCAACCCGATAAACTGTGCCTCGAACTCAAATCGTACAAAGAATATTTGCAGTGCTACCGCAACCTGGGAATTTTTCAGGAGAACGCGGTGAACCAGGTGCTGGACGATGTGGTGCGGTGGGCGAAGCCGGTGTGGGCCGAAGTGAAGGGCGAATTTCGTCCGCGGGGCGGGATCTCGACGACGGTGGTGGCGCGATGGCCGCGGGCCAAGAGCTTGGAGGGGTCATAATCCGGCTGATGTGAAGGGCGTGCTATATTCGCTCGATCTCGTGAACTCCACGAAACTTTATCCCCGCACCGCGCTGGCTCTGCTTACAGCGCTGAACCTGCTCAACTATGTGGACCGCTCGGTGCTGTTCGCGGTGCAGCCGCTGGTGCAGAGCGAATTTCGGCTGAGCAATACGCAAGTCGGATATCTTACCAGCGCATTTCTGCTGTTTTACATGATCGCGGCGCCGTTCGTGGGGCCGCTGGCGGATCGCTATTCGCGCAAGAGAATCATCGTTGGCGGCGCGATTTTCTGGAGCGGGCTCACGCTGCTGACGGCGGTTACGCACACTTACACCGAGTTACTGATTCGTCACACGCTGGTCGGGATTGGTGAGGCTACGTTCGTCACCATCGCTCCCACGTTTGTTGCCGACCTGTTTCCCGAGGAGCGGCGCGGACGGATTCTGGGCGTGTTCTATCTGGCGATTCCGGTGGGCACGGCGGCGGGATATCTGCTGGGTGGCAAACTGAGTCCGTATTATGGCTGGAGATTTCCTTTTTACATCGCGGCGGTCCCGGGATTTCTGCTGGCGCTGGCGGTGCTGTTTCTGCACGAGCCGGAGCGAGGGCAGTTCGACAGGGAGAAAGAGACTCCAGAGCGCGCTACTTTAATCGGATTGGCGCGCAATCCGGCGTTCTGGACATCGACGCTGGGCATGGCGATGATGACGTTTGCCCTGGGCGGAATCCAGGTGTGGATGCCAACATTTTTGTCGCGGGCACGGGGGTACTCGCTGGAGTCGGCAAATTTCATGTTTGGAATCATTATTGTGGTGGATGGAATTCTCGCGTCGCTGGCGGGAGGATGGCTGGGAGACTATTTGCTGCCCCGGATGAAGGGATCCTATTACTTTGTTTCGGCGGCGAGTATGGCGTTGGGCGTGCCATTCATGATTGTGGCGTTGTTCGCGCGAGGTCCGGTAATGTTGCCGGCGATTGCGCTGGCGGCGTTTTTTCTATTGCTCAATACTTCGCCGCTGAATGCTGCGGTGATCAATTCAGTGGGAGCGCACATTCGCGCGACTGCGCTTGCGGTGAACATATTTGTCTTCCACCTCTTGGGAGATGTGCCCTCGCCAACCCTCATGGGGTATGTGGCCGATAAACGGTCGCTGCAAGCTGCCTTCGTGCTGCCGGTAGTCGCCATGGTAGCCTCCTCTGCCATACTGTTTTATGGGATGAGATTTGCGCCGCTGGCTGGCATCGACGGCGCGCCGTTCGCGGCAGGGAAAACCTAGGCACGGATGCATTACTTTTATTGGATTGCCGGCACGATTCTCGCGCTGGCGTGGTTCTCTCGCATCGTCGATGCTGCGATCGGCATGCCCAGTGTTGCCGATATTTCCCGGCCGGAATGGAACCGCAATCCGGTTGCGGCGTCCGACAATCTTCTTTCAACCAATCCACGAGTTTCGATTATCGTCCCGGCGCGGAATGAAGAAGAACACATCGAGCAATCTCTGACCCGCCTGCTGGAACTTGACTACGACAATTATGAAGTGATTGCGGTGAATGACCGCTCGACGGATCGGACCGGGGAGATCATGGAAAGGGTTGCGGGAAATCACTCCCCGAATCCCCACCCTTCGACCCCGCTCAGGGCAAGCTTCTCGCAAAACGCGCGAGAAATGGGGCACCCGGTGCTCAGGGTGATTCATCATCGGGAGTTGCCCGCGGGATGGTTGGGGAAGACGCATGCCATGTGGACTGCGACTAACCAAGCAACGGGCGATTGGTTGCTGTTTACCGATGCCGACGTTTTATTCAAGACGGATTCAGTGCGGCGGGCGCTGGCTTACGCTGAGGCCGAGAAGGCGGATCACGTTGTGTTGTTTCCGCGGCTGATTATGAAGCGGCCGGGAGAGTACATGATGATTGCGTTCTTCCACACCATGTTTGTGTTCGGGCACCGGCCGTGGAAAGTGGCTGATCCAAAATCGCGGGACCACATGGGCGTAGGCGCATTCAACCTGATTCGCCGCAGCGCGTATGAGGCGGTGGGAACCTACAAAGCACTGCGCATGGAAGTGGTGGACGACATGANNACATGAAGCTGGGCAAGGTGGTTAAGAACGCCGGCTTCGCACAGCGAAATGTTTTCGGGGGCGATTTGATTTCGATTCGCTGGGCGCGCGGCGCCCGGGGCGTTGTCGACAATCTGACGAAGAACTTCTTCGCGGTGTTGTCTTTCCAGTGTTGGCGAACCGTGATCTCGGCGTTCGGGCTGGCCTTCCTGAATCTCATGCCGTTTCTGGGGGTGTGGCTGGCGCACGGGTGGGAACGCTTGCCCTATGCCGTAGCCCTGGCCTCGATGTTTCTGATTTATGTGGG
>PLUI01000079.1 GCA_003164855.1 Acidobacteriaceae bacterium | reverse complement strand
CGCTTTCGCCGACAAAATCACCAATAGTCCCGCCAGCAATGCGAAAAACACCAACCACGAGTATCTGCGTGCTCCTGGCCTTTTCATAAGCTGCCAATTTTGAACCACAGACTCAACTGCAAGCCGCGATGCGGCGATCTGTCACCGCGGGTCACAGCTGCAGCGTGCTAAAATCGTAACGAATTCATCGTAACAACGAATTCATCGTAACGAAGTTCGCCACTCGCACGGATTCTTTGTCAGAAAACCTTTTGCAAAAATGACCAATCACTCCGCCGCCGCTCGCACGGTCGATTCAACAAAGGACAAGATCAAGCAGCGCCAGGCGCGTGTCGGAATCATCGGCCTGGGTTATGTAGGACTGCCGCTCGCCTTGCTGTTCAGCGAGCAGAAATTTCGCGTCACCGGCTTCGACATCGATCAGCGCAAGGTCGACACTCTGGCCAAAGGTGAATCCTACATCTACCGCATCGGTGCGCAGGAAATTCAAACCGCCAAGGCGCAGGGATTTTCTGCCACTTCCGATTACGCGCTGCTGGAAGAGATGGACGCCGTCATCATCTGCGTTCCCACCCCTCTCGATCAATACCATGAACCCGACCTCAGTTTCATTACTGACACTACCCACGCGATTGCCCCGCATCTGCAGCCCGGACAGCTGGTCGTGCTTGAGAGTACAACCTACCCGGGCACCACGGAAGAAGTCATGGTGCCGATTCTCGAGCAGGAAAACAAACTCGGGTTGAAGGCCGCCCGCGGAGATTCTGACGCGTCCAAAGAATTCTTTGTCGCGTTTTCTCCGGAGCGCGAGGATCCCGGCAACACGACCGTGGCCCGGCGCGACATTCCGAAAGTTGTGGGAGGAGTGAACCCGCAGGCCTCGGAGTTGGCGGGGGCTCTCTACGGATCGATCTTCCAGCGCACGGTTCCAGTCTCCTCGCCGGCCGCGGCCGAGATGACTAAGCTGCTGGAAAATATCTATCGCTGCGTAAACATCGCCCTGGTCAACGAGTTGAAGCTGCTCTGCCTGCGCATGGAGCTGGACATTTGGGAAGTCATTGAAGCCGCTTCTACCAAGCCTTTTGGCTTTCATCCTTTCTACCCCGGGCCAGGCTTGGGTGGACATTGCATTCCCGTGGACCCGTTCTATCTCTCCTGGAAGGCTAAGGAATGGGATTTCCGCACTCGCTTCATCGAACTGGCGGGCGAAATCAATACCAACATGCCCTATCACGTGCTGGCCTCCATCGGCAGCGCGTTGAACGGCCACAAGAAGTCTTTGAACGGATCGCGCGTCCTCATCCTCGGCGTGGCCTACAAGAGAGATATCGACGATCTGCGCGAGTCTCCCGCACTCACCATTATCGAGCTATTGCAAAAAGAAGGAGCCCAGGTCAGTTACCACGATCCCTACTTCCCATTCATTGGGAAAGGGCGCAAGTACGACTTGCAGATGAAGCGTTCGGAGCTGGATAAACTGGGTGAATACGACTGCATTGTGATCGTTACCGATCATTCCGACTACGATTACAAGAAGATCGTCCGCGAAGCCCGGTTAGTGGTCGACACCCGAAACGCGACCAAAGGCATCGACAGTCCTAAAGTGGTGCGCTGCTGAGACCTGCACACTTCAAAGTAAAAGGCTCATGGAGAATGTAAAATGTTTTCTGTGTGAATCTGGGCTGAGTAAACATTTCCAGCGAGGTGCCCGGAAGTACTTGGAAGATCAATAGTTACAGCGGCAATCCTGCTTGAGAAAACGGCCTTTGCCGTGCATAATTCAACCATCGGGTAGTAGACTAAGGCCTCTAGGCCTCCGAATCCAGAGGTACATTCTTCAATCACCTGAGAAACTTTCGGCATCCAACGGGTGTTTCAGTATTGGGTCGAGTACGCGGTTATGGAATATTCTGCCTCTCAACAGATTCCGTTCTCGTTGCTCCCGAAGACTAGAACTCCCTGGACGGAATTCGTTTTCAGCACAGGGACACAGGGGTGCATAGTAGCGTTCCTGGTGTGGCTGCGGGTGCTGGCTCCCGGAATAGTCTCGCCTTCTGAAAATACTTTCCGTTCCATTGAGTTAGTGAGCACTCCAGTTCCGGTCAATCACAGGCCGCAGCCCGTGCGTCAACTGCCGAAGCCGGTGTTCCTCGCGAATCTTGATCCGCCCGCCAACGCCTTGCGCCTTCCTGCTCCGCATCCGCGAGCTGTGAAAATGGAAGAAGCCCCCGCTCCCGCGGTTAGCATCGCGCCTAGGAAGCTGGACTCGCTGCCGCCTAACCCTGCACCGGTGATTCCCAAAGTGGTCGCCACGAACGTGTTCTCCACCGGCAGTTCTGCCGCACCCACCATCGCCCGCGCTCCGTCGCAAGTGCAAACCGGAGGCTTCGGCGATCCCAATGGACTTACCGCGAAGGCTAATCCAAGTAAAGCCGTGAACATCGCAGCTCTTGGCTCCTTCGATCTGCCATCCGGGGGAGGCTACGGCAATGGAACCGGGGGAGCCAAAGGCGTGCGTGGCGTGGTTGCTAGCACCGGTTTTGGCAATGGCACTGCGACTGCCGATAGCCACCCTCGCCCTTTGCAGATCGCGGTTCAGCAAACTGCCTTTGGTGATGCCGACGTTCCCGCTCCGCCTTCCGTGCGGTCTCACTCGGCAGAAGCTTCGGCCGCTCCGGGCGTACCTGCGGAAATCCTTTTCAAGCCCACTCCGGTCTATACTCAAGAGGCTCGCAACCTCAGGATTGAGGGCGAGGTTCTTCTCGAAGTGGTTCTTGCAGCCTCGGGCAGCCTGCATGTGGTGCGCGTCGTCCATGGATTGGGTCACGGTCTCGACGACAACGCGGTCCGGGCAGCCGAGCAGATTCATTTCAAACCGGCGACGAGGAATGGCCAACCAACCGATTCCACTGTCGTCTTACACATTATTTTTCAGTTGGCGTAAGTTAGCTCCCCGAAGGTTTTTATGCGTATCTTGCAGTCAGGTCTGCTTTCTTTTTGGTTTCTGTTGGTGTCGTCTTTCCCGGCGCTTTCGCAGGACTCCACATCTTCCCCGCTCCAGGTCACTGCCACCGACGCTGCGGCACAAACCGGAGGCAAGCTTTCCGCGCCTCCCGCATCTTTTAATGACGTCATGGATCGCGTGATCCAGAGAGAGCACCTGTTCCTGGCGCAGATGCGCCACATGCATCCCATGGTCGAGACTTACTTGCAAAATCTCAAGTCCGATCGCGATGGGAATCCCGAACCCGTCAAGGACCAGTACTTCCTCGGCCGTCTCGACATGAGCGACGGTCCCGAAGACACCTCATTCGTGAGCCAACCGGGTTTCGGCCATCGCATGATCAACCACCTCACTGGCCTCTATGCCATGCACTTCCTGCCCTTGGGCTTCGCGCAAATGGTCGTCCTCGACACCGATTTTCAGAAAAAGTATTACGACTTCACTTTTGTGCGCCGCGAGTTTCTCGGAGAAGTGCGCTGCCTGGTGATCGATGTTCAGCCTAAAGAGAGCGCACCGCCCGGACGCTTTCAGGGACGGGTTTGGGTTGAGGACCAGGACTACAACGTGGTTCGCTTCAACGGCACCTACTATCCCCATCCGAAGACCAGCTTCTACCTGCACTTCGACAGTTGGCGCCTCAACATGCGCTCCGGCGCCTGGTTGCCGGCTTATATTTACAGCGAAGAATCGGACCTGAAGACCTCTCTCGGCCGCTCGTTGCACTTCCGGGCGCAAACCCGTCTATGGGGATATGACTTGAAAGCTCTGAACAAGAACGCGGAATTCACGCAGATTCTGGTCGACTCTCCGCAGTCGGTCAAGGACCAGAGCGACGCTGCCGCCGACGCCACTCCCGTAGTCGCCGAGCGAATGTGGGAGCGGCAAGCCGAAGACAACGCTCTCGAACGCATGCAGAAAATCGGCTTGCTCGCGCCTCCAGGTGAGGTGGACAAAATCCTGCTGACCGTGGTCAATAATCTTTTAGTGACCAATAACATCGATCTCCAGTCGGACGTTCGTTGCCGCGTTCTGCTCACTTCTCCGCTGGAATCTTTCACCGTCGGTCACACCATCGTCATCAGCCGCGGCCTGCTCGACGTTCTCCCTGACGAGGCCTCGCTGGCCATGGTCCTCTCACACGAACTCAGTCACATTGTCCTGGGACACAAGTCCGACACCAAGCTGGCTTTCAATGACCGCATGTTTTTCCCCGATGAAGATTCTTTCCAGCGCCTGGATTTCAAACGCCGTTCCACCGACGAAGATGCCGCCGACGCCAAGGCTCTGGAACTGCTGAAGAATTCACCCTACAAAGACAAGCTGGGAAGCGCGGGACTTTTTCTGAAGGCGTTGCAGCAGAGTGCTCCCCAACTCCCGAACCTGATTCGCCCGCACCTGGGCGATAGCATAGCGAGCAACAAGAGCGTCCGCATGTCGGCACTGTTGGCCTCCGCACCGCAACTGGAGCCGCAACGCACCGATCAGATCGCCGCTCTGCCCCTTGGGGGACGCATCAAGCTTGACCCCTGGACCGACCAGGTGGAAATGGCCAAGGCCAAGCCCGTCGCTCTCGCCTCAGCAAAAGAGAAGATGCCGTTCGCGATCACGCCATTCTTTCCCTACCTAACCCGGTTCTCGACTTCGGGCGATAGTCGGGTCGCCCTTACCGCACCAGTTCCGAAGTAACCGTCGCGGGCTCCGCCTCAACAAGTATGTATTCTGTTGACGTCAAGACCACATCCAGGAGGACGGGTCATGAGGTCCATCGCAGGCCGAGTGGTTCTAATGGCCGGTGCCAGCTCCCTCATCTTTTTCATGTGGTATGCCTATCGCGGCCTAAGCCCAGTCGCAGCTCAGCAGCACACACCGGTTACGGCCACACGCCTCTACACCGGCGCAGACGGGCTGACCCATGTCGACCAGGTAAACATAAAATTCTCTCCTGTAGCCGGAGCGCCTGCAACTTTGGAGAAGTCCGAACCGGTTAAGACTGCGAGTTCGTACGTAGTACGAGCAGCTCCGGGCTTCTTTGAAAGCTGGCACAACGCGGACAAGCGCCGCTATGTAATTACGATCAGCGGCCGGGCGGAGATCGAGGTGGCGGGAGGCCAGAAAATTTTCGCGGAGCCCGGACGAATCACCCAGGCTGAAGACTTGACAGGCAAAGGCCATACCTTCCGTGTGGTGGGAGCCGACGACTGGGTGGCGCTCTTCGTCGATTTCGCTCAATAGTCAGGTGAAACTGCCTTGGGATGGACTCCCGGCAAGAAAAGTTCGCCGGAAAAGTCAGCCACGCGCCGGGCGGCGCGTTGCAAGGGTCGATCTCATTCTCTCGCTGACTAGATCTTACTGGATGGAGCTGCCAACTTGTGAGAACACATTGTTGGCGTTCGAGCCGATGAGCCGCACCGTGCCCACCACGATCACTAAAATTACCGCCAGCATCACCGCGTACTCGGCGATGTCCTGACCTTGTTCATCGTTCCAAAGATTTTGCCACACGTTATGTAGATTTCTTGCCACGGGCTCCGTCTCCTTGAGTTTGTCTTATCGTTTCGTTCTTACTTGTTCTTACGATTGCGCAATATTCAATATCAACTTGGATATTCTCGACCGGATCAGTTCCTATCCCGAGGCTGGTCTTGAACGAATGATAAGAGCCGCAACGTCGCCTTGCCAATGGCCCGTAAGTGCCAGTAAAGAGCCTGTCTAAGTCCTTGTCACACAATGCTTTTCAGAGGAAGGGATTGGTTCACCGCAAATAGCGCTAATTCCAGCCGGGTCGACACCCCCAGCTTGTCGAAAATATTGCTCAGGTGATGTTTGACCGTGTCCTCGCTGATCTTGAAGTATTCTGCAACTTCTTTATTGGAATAACCGGCCACCACAGCGGCCACAATTTCCAACTCGCGCGGGGTCAGACCAAATTTCCTTTGCCGCGCTTCATCGCTGGACGATTGAACCAGGGTTCGCAGGTATTGCACCAGGTTTGAGACGCTCTCCCGTCCCACCCAGTATTCACCCGACATTACGACCTGGATGGCTTTCAGCAGCAGTTGAGTCGCGGAATCCTTCAGCACCACGCCCCGCGCGCCTAACTGCAGAGCCTCCACGATCTGGCTCTTCTCCGCCGCCGCCGTCAGCAGAATTACCCGCACGGGGGTTGAATTGCTCTGCGAACTCAAATCGTGCAGAGCTTCCAGACCCGGATGCTTCGGCATCGACAGATCCAGCAACAGAATGTCAGGCTTTAACTGGCGCGCCATTTTCACGGCCTCTGCGCCGTCAGAAGCTTCCCCCAACACCGTCAGGTTTGGCTCCGCTTCCAGCAGCCGGCGCAAACCATCGCGGAAAATCGGATGGTCGTCGGCAATCACGATGCGAATTGGCTGTGATTTTTTAAAATTCATCGGAAACTTCTCCACCCTTCGGAACCTTAATCTCCAGGCGTGTCCCCGTACCAGGATTTGATTCTACCGTGAGTGTGCCCGCAATCAAACGAACCCGTTCCTTGATGATCATGGGGCCTTTGCCCATCCGCTCCAGTTCTTCCTGGGTGATGCGGCCGGAAAAAGGGAAACCTTTGCCGTCATCCTCCATGGTCAGGCTCCACTGGCTCGAATTCGAGGCCAAGCGCACCAGCGCATGGCGTGCCCGGCTGTGCTTGCGCACATTGACCAGGCCCTCCTGCACAATCCGCAACAACTCCCGGCAAACCTTGTCCGGCATCTCCAATTTTTCGATATCGGTGACAAAGCGCGCGGAAATTCCCGTCTCCCTTTCAAACCTCTCTACCGCATCCGTCACCACACTCAGGAATCGTCTCGAGTCTACATCGATGGACTTCATCTGTTGCATCAGTTCGCGCAGCTTCAGAACTTCTTCGCGCAATAAGCCTTGGATCCGGCCGAGTTCGCCCGTCACCACGGCCGGCGTGGTTTCCGCCTGCCGCTTTAGAACATCCACCTGCATCTCTACTGCGATCAGCGACTGCACCGCCCCATCGTGCAGTTCTCTGGCGAAGCGCGCCCGCTCCGCTGCTCCCGCCCGGCGCCTCAGGCGGTGGAGCAGATAAACGTTGTAAACTGCCGGCCCCACCTGATGAAGCACATCCAGAAGGAAACGCAGCTCTTCCTGCGTGTCTCCTCTCCACGATGGTTCGAATACGAAGACTCGTCCCCGCCATTCACCCGCGAACACAAAGGAAATTGCAATCAAAGACCGGAAGGGTCGTTCGGCCTGCAATTGGACGAGAGGCTCAGTGGGCGGCGCAGGCAACTGGTTTCCCTCACCATCCAATGCGATTACGGACCAGCGATCCCCCTCGTTCGCCGCGTAGCACACCTCGCCCGGAAAGTCCTCCAGGTAGATTTTCGCCTGCCGCGGACGGGAATCCAGCCACTTGAAATCCGACGCCGCTCCATTGCTATTGCTGCTATTGCAAAATTCTCCGAGAAATGTTCTTTGGCTGTGAATCTCCTGCGCGGCCACCACCAACCGCGCCGCCCCATACATGCTGACCACTTCCCGGCTGATCTGCTGCAGGGTTCCGGTCAGCCCGGATTCCACTCGCACCTTGGCCAGCATACGAGTCACTCCGGCCTTCTCTGTCCGCAGGTGTTTCTGCTGCTCCGCCAGATAGCCCAGCAGTAATCCCATCACCAGCAAATAAACCGACAGCATGAACAGCCGCTTCGGTTCGAACTCCGTCAGATTGACCCGTAGACCCGCCAGGATATGCCACGGCAAGCTCCCCTCGCGGAGTGACCAGACGTGCAACAGCGCGAAGCTTTCCGCCCACAGCAAAACCACTTCGGCCGCCGCCGTAGCCAGCGTTTCCCACAGACCCCAGCGGTAGGCCGATGCTGCCAGCACAAAAAAGAAGAAAAGAAAAAATGGACTTCGCGGGCCCTCGGCAAAAATCGAGATGAACGCCGGCCATAGAATGTCGGCCGAATGGACGAGCAGGCGAAATGCCGCCGTTGACTCCCGTCTTCTCCGCAACAATGTCATTACCAGCACGCCGTGGATGAGGTAGAGTCCGAGCAGAGCGTAAGCCACCGGGGCGTGTCCCAACTGCGTGGGATCCATATAAATCGCAGCCAGAGTCGCAACCGCCAGAAATACCCGTGCGGTCGCCAGCCACCGCTCGGTTCGCCGAACCTCGCTGGGGTCGGCGGGGGCCTGTGGTCGACCAAAGAAACGGTGATTACTGTTCTTGCCCAATCGAATCACTTACTCGTGCGGTCCGCAATATTAAATACAATGTAAGGAGATTGTCTCGCATACTATTGATAAGAAAGCTCCAGATCAAGCAAAACTTTGCAGCGGGGGAATAACTCCGCAGGTGAGTCAGGGATGCCCTGACTCATTCCGCTCGACCAGCCGTGACCCGCAGGATTACTTCAGTAACCTAAGTCCTCTGTAATCTCAGTCTAAAATGGCAGCGAGGATCGTCTTTTTGCGCGCATACTCCAAACTTTGGACCGCCGCCGTCGCCGCTTGTCTGGCGGCTCTGATTCTGGGTGCGCTCATCCTGCACCGGTCCTTTGCGCTCACTGCGTTCAGCGACTGGATTCAGTGCATTTTGCTCCTGTCTGGGGCGCTGTCTCTCATCCCCAACGTAGTCCGGTCGCGCGGCCGGGTGCGGCTTTTCTGGGCGCTCCTCGCCACCGGCATGGCTTTCTGGTTTTCCTACCAGCTGATGTGGACGTACTTCGAAGTCTGGCTGCGCGTCGACGTTCCCGACTTGTGCGCCGGCGACATCATTCTTTTTCTCCACATCGTTCCCATGATGGCAGCGCTCGCGCTGCGGGCACACGCCCCACAGGAGGAATACTCCGCGCGTTTGCGCCGCCTTGATTTCACTCTGATGATGGTTTGGTGGATGTATCTCTACATTTTCGCCGTAATGGCGTGGCAGTACATCGTCCCCAATATCGAGGCCTATAACGAAAATCTGAACCTGCTCTACCTGATCGAGAAACTTGCGTTCTTGAGTGCCGTGTTCGTAGCCTGGATGAACAGCAAGAACGGCTGGAAAATCCTCTACGCTAATCTCTTCGGCGCTAGTTTGACCTATGGCGCTGGGTCCTATTTCGCCAATTGGGCGCTGGGTCGCCACGCCTATTACAGCGGAAGCCTTTACGATATTCCGCTAACCGCTTCGATGGCATGGATCACGGTGATCGGCCTCTGGTCGCGCGACGAGCAGCCCCGGACCAGCACCCAAACCAGCTCGACGTCGCACGGCGTTTGGCTGGCTCGAGTGGGCATGGTTACAGTCTTTTCCCTCCCGCTGTTTGCCGCGTGGGCTTTGCTGGACTCTATCGTTCCGCCGCGTGTCCGGTCCTTCCGGCTGGTGCTGACTCTGGGAGCGGCGCTTTTCATGGGCATCATCGTGTTCGTACGCCAGCGTCTGCTCGACCGCGAACTGCTTCGCCTGCTCAACCAATCGCGCGAATCTTTCGTCAACCTGAAGCGTTTGCAGGCGCAGATCACCGAATCTGAAAAGCTGGCCTCCATCGGCCAACTGGTGGGCGGCGCAGCTCATGAGTTGAACAATCCCATCGCTGCCATGATGGGCTATTCCGATATCCTCCTGAACACGCCCCTCAATCCGAACCAGCATGACTTGGCGGCAAAAATCGGACAGCAGGTTCGCCGCACCAAATCGCTGGTGGCTAGTCTGCTCAGTTTTGGCAAACAAGGCGCCGCCGCTATGGCCCCCGTGGACCTCACCACCCTGTTGCGCACCGCCCTAAAACTTTCGCAACCTCAGTGGAAGACTCTCAACATCGATGTACTTACCGTCCTGCCGCCTGATCTTCCACGCGTGCTGGGAGACTCCAATCAACTTCTTCAAGTCTGCGTGCAAATCCTCAACAGCGCGATCAACGCCCTGGATCGGCAAAATAGCCGAACCCTCACCGTTGCCGCGGAGCACAAGGATGGAGTGGCCGTGATCCATATCTTCGAGACCAGCCTGCCTGCGTCTTCTGCTGCGAGCCAGGGCCCCACCCTCGAAAGTGACGAGGCCCATCCGGGCTCTGCTCAACCTCTTTCAGGCTTGGGACTCAGCGCTTGTCAGGGAATTTTGCAACAGCATCAAGGAAAGATTTCCTGGCAGTGCGACCCGATTTCCGGAACCAGCATCCGGGTCGAACTCCCGGTCATTTCGGCGCTGGAGAAATCACCGGTAGCGGCTGTCCCGGGAACGTGGCAACCTCAACCGTTCGCTTAAGCTGCCCGCAAGCCGCATAAATGTCCCTCCCTCGCGGACGCCTCACAAACGCCGGAATTCCCGCTTCCCGCAAAGTCTTTTGAAACGCCGCCACGCGCTCTTCGCCGGGAGTCGCGAAATCAATTCCCGGCCCCGGATTCAGCGCAATCAGATTCACCTTGCAGCGCAGCCCGCGCAGCAGCTCCGCAACTTCCTTCGCATTCTCCGCTTCGTCATTCACCCCGCCCAGCAGCACATACTCGAAGGTGATCCACTCCCGCGTGCGCAAGGGAAAATCCCGCGCTGCCGCAATCAGCATTTCCAGATTCCATTTCTTGTTCAGCGGCATCAAACGCGTTCGCAACGCATCGTTCGATGCATTCAAGGAAATCGCCAGCTTCGGCCGGATCGGCTCCCCGCCAAAGTCACGAATCCGCGGCACGATCCCCGCCGTCGACACCGTCATCCGCCGCTCCGCGATGCCCACGTACTCCACCAGCAGCCGCCCCGCCTTCACAAAATTATCGTAATTCAGAAACGGCTCGCCCATCCCCATGAAAACCAGATTGACGCGATCCTCCGGCGGCGAAACTTTCTGATCCTTCAGCACCGCGCAAACCTGCCCCACAATCTCGCCAGCAGTAAGATTGCGCTTCACCCCCAGCAACGCCGTCAGACAGAACTGGCAATCCACTGCGCAACCCACCTGGCTGGAGATGCAAATGGTAGAACGGCCGAGTGAGGATCGACTCCGATTTTGCGAGTTCCATTCCTGGCGGTCTTGGTTTTGATCTCGCCTTTGGGTGGCGCAGCGCTTCAGCGCTGCGATTGACTCCCTTGTTTCGAATCGGGCTTTAGCCCCCGAGGTACTTACAGCGGAGCTCTCAGCCTCATCCCCTGCTTCCGAACCATCGCCCGCTTCCCCGCCATCCCCCTCCGGCATCCATACCGTCTCCACACTCTGCCCGTCGGCAAACCCAATCAAATACCGCACTGTCCCATCGCTCGATACAAACTTGTTCTCAATCCGCGCTGCGCCAACCGTAACCCCGCTCTGTGCCAGCTGCTCGCGAAACTCCAGTGGCAATGTGGAAATCTCCGCCAGCGATTCCACCCGTTGCCTGTACACCGCATCCAGGATCTGCTTGGCGCGATAGCTCGGCTGCCCCGCGTCGGTCAGCAGGGCTGAGATCTCTTCGCGATACATACCGAGTAGCGATTTCAAACCTTCACCCCATACCTGCAACCTATTGATTCTAAATCACTAACCATCTTATTCTCGCACACATCGCCCAGCCCCGCCAGATATGTAAGAATGGTAGAGCACTTCTGATGGCACTTCCGCGATCACAAACATCGTCATGGTAAAAGAAGTTCGCAACATCCGTCGTCAGGTTTTACCCCACGGCCTCACCGTGATCACCGAGCAGATGGAGCACATCCGCTCCGCCTCCATCGGCATTTGGCTTGAAACCGGTTCCCGCGACGAAGCTCCGCAATCGAACGGCATCTCCCACTTCATCGAGCACATGGTCTTCAAAGGCACCAAGCACCGCACCGCCGAGGAGATTGCGCGCCAAGTCGATTCCATCGGCGGCAACATGGACGCCTTCACCTCCAAGGAATGCATCTGCTTCAACGTAAAAGTACTCGACGAAAATGTCCCGGTCGCGCTTGAAATTCTTACCGACCTTGTCCTGCATCCCACATTCACCCCCGAGGACATCGCCCGCGAACGCGGCGTCATTCTCGAAGAGATCAAGATGGACGAGGACAATCCCGACTATCTTGTCCACGAAATCTTCACCCAGAATTTCTGGAAAGATCATCCCTTGGGCAAGCCGATCCTCGGAACCAAAGAAACGGTAAAGAAGTTCGAGCGCCAGGCTGTGCTTGAGACCTACACCCACCGCTTCGCCCCCGGCAACATCATCGTAGCCGCCGCCGGACACCTCGATCACGACCACTTCGTCGATCTCGTAATCAAACACTTCGAACATCTAAAGCCGGCGCAAAACGGATTCCATTCCGCCGCGCCCAAAATCGTTCCCCGCATCGTGCTGCGCAATAAAAAAGCGCTCGAACAGGTGCAGCTTTGCATCGGCGTCCCGTCCCATCCCATTGCCCACGAAAAGCGCCATGCCGGCTACATCCTCAACACGCTGCTCGGCGGCGGCATGAGTTCGCGCCTCTTCCAGAATATCCGCGAGCGTCAGGGCCTAGCCTACTCCATCTACAGCGATCTCAATCCCTACCGCGATACCGGATGCATGGCGGTCTACGTCGGCACGTCGCTGGCCTCAGCGGCGAAGGTAGTCCGCTCGGTAGTCAACGAATTTCGAGATCTGAAAAATAAACCGGTGCCGGAAGAAGAACTGCGCCGCTCCAAAGATCAACTCAAAGGCAGCCTGATGCTCTCCCTGGAATCGAGCACCGCCCGCATGTCCAACCTCGCTCGCCAGGAAATGTACTTCGACCACTTCCAGGATCTCGACGAATTAATCGAAAAGATCGAAGCCGTCACCGCCGAAGACCTGCAAACCCTCGCCCAGGAATTCTTCAGAACCGAATCCATCGCCGTAACCGCTCTGGGCAATCTGAGCGGGTTAAAGATTTCCCGCGATCAGCTCACCTGCTGAGATCAGGTAAGACTGTTCCACTGCCTTACCCCGTGTTCCCTCTGCGTCCTCTCTGGTAAGGCCTTTGATCTTCCGTTGTAACTTTCCGAGCCTGCCGCTCATCCCATCTGAGCCTGCAGGTGCAGACCTGCCGGACGACCTAACTCAATATTCACCTCAAGGAGAAAACTATGAAGAAGATTTTCGGCAGTTTCGCGCTTGCGTGTATTTTGACGGCCTCCATGTCCGCCTTCGCCCAGGATTCCATGAAGCAGGATTCGATGAGCCAGGACAGCACCAAACAAGACACCATGAAAAAAGACGACTCGATGAAAAACGATTCGATGAAGAAGAACGACACCACGAAGACCAAGAAGGCCAAGGCCGCGAAGAAAGACACGATGAAGAAAGACGACAGCATGAAAAAAGACGACTCGATGAAGAACGACCAGATGAAGCCGAACTAGGTAGCTAATGAGAGCTTGTCATCCCGAGCGAAGCGAGGGACTTTGGTTCTTGCCTGCACCACCGCGCCTGCGAGTGAGCACCAGACACCAGGGTCCCTCGCTTGGCTTATGGCCAGCGTTTCCTTGAGTCCTCAAGGAGTTTGACCTAAGATCAGTGGCAAAGGTCTATCCGTAAGGAGGCGAAGGGTGCGACGACGTTGGAACCTATGCGCGATCCTTCTATCACTCATTTTCCTTGTGCATCCCTTGCGTGGAGATGACCCTAGACCGTCAGCTACTGCAAACGCCTATGTTTATGCAATCACAACATGCATCGGCGGCGAAGGTGGGCCAGGGGTCAGGCTCTTTTTGAAACAATCCAGTCAACGCCAAGGAAGAACTTCGTATCCTTACCTGAGAATCGACATCCGAGAGCAGCCGATACTCGCTCAGAAGAATATCGCCATAGGTGGCGATAACTCCGCCATTCGCTGCCTAGGTGCACGGCAGTCCTGCGATCAGGCGATCTCCGGGAATATCCTGTTCGACCATTTTGAAGATTTTTCCGGCAAAGAAGTTAAGACCGATGGCTATTACGAATTGAAATTCAGAACCGGGAGAACGGAGGGTGGTCTCTTTAAGTTGGACGGCATGGCACCTTGCAGCTGAGAGCGCCCTTGGGCTGACAAACGCTATTGCCCCGCAATACTAAGCACTTCATCCTGGCCCTCCGCTTCCTCAGAACCGTCCTCCGACTCGTGCGTTAACCCCGTCTTCAGATACTGCCGCAGGCACCGCGTACAAGGCACATAGCCATCCTGCATCGCTTCTTTCGCCGTCATCGTCCGCTCTGAAGCTTTGTCGTGAATGAAAGGACATCCCGGGACATGAAACAGTTTCGATCCATCGGAAACCACCACCACCAGGTCGGGAGGAACATTGTTTCCGGGCTGCGCATGTCGCGACTGAATGTAATTTTTGAACGTCAGCGAATTCGTCAGCAGCACACCTCCGGCAATCAAGAGCATCGCAGCCACCGGAACCAGCCACGCCGACCAACTCGACCACCGCGATCCGCTCTGCTTGGTCTCCAATCTTTGCCCCAGCCGTTTTTCCAAACGTTGGCTGAATCCTGCAGGCACCTCTAACATGCGCTCATCGCCGTAAAGCTGAACCACATTCCGCGTCCCCGCCAGCACCGACGCGCAGCGCTTGCACGTTCTGAAATGCTCGTCCATCGAAGCCCGCAGCCCCGCATCCACCTCGCCGTCAACGTAATTCGAAATCTCGCGCCACACTTGTTCGCAGTTCACCGCTTCGTGGTTCACCATGGCTTGTTTCCCTTCTCGAATGGCAGCCGGCTGAACCAGCCCTGCTCCCAACCGGCAGCCAGCAGATCGCGCAGCATCAGCCGCGCCCGCAACAGCCGCGTCTTCACCGAAGCGGCCGTGATGCCGAGCGCCTCCGCCGTCTCCTGAATGTTCAAGTGCTCCATATCGCGCAGCATGAAGACCTCGCGATATTTTCGATCGAGCGTGGCCAGCGCCTCCGCCAGGCGCTGCCGCACTTCCTTGCGCTCCAGCGCTTCCGACGGAATCTCGCGCCAGTCGGCAAAATCCCGGGGCGCATACTCGCTTTCTTCCTCGCCCCTTCCGGAGCGATGATCGTCGATGTTTTCCATTTGCACAGTTCGCTCTCTTCGCCGGCGCATCAGGGCCTCATTCACCGTGATCTGGATCAGCCACGTGCTGAAGCGAGCCTCCGCACGGAATTGCCGGATATTCTTGAACGCCTTCAGCATCGCCTCCTGCGCCGCATCCTCGGCATCATGCTCGTTGCGCAGAATTGCCAGCGCCGCCGCATATACCCGCCGTTCATAAGGCCGCACCAGCTCGTAGAACAATTCATGCTGGCCGCGCTGCACGCTCGAAATTAGATCCTGCTCGCGCGCGCCCGCCTGCCCCGGATTGTTCAGCACTACGCTTGGTTCGGACATCTAGCTTGCAGTCCTCGCTGCTCGCGTCGTAGGTGGTAGGTCTCGGGGTCTCGGGGTCCGAACACCTACGACCTAAGACCCAAGACCTTGCCTGTTCAGTATTCCGGATCTTTCTTCCACCCCGTCAGCATGGAAGCGAAATTATTCCACCCGTGCAGAATCACCATCACCAGGTGCCCCAGCACAAAAAATAAAATCGCCCACATCACCGCGAAGTGCCAGATGCGTGCGTAATGAAACCCTCCCATCATCCACGCCAGCCAGGAGAATTGAATCGGCTTCCACACCACGAGACCGGTGAGCACCGATAACACTCCCAGCCCAATTACCGTGGTGTAGGCGTGCTTCTGCAGCGGATTGTAGGCTTCACGTACTGGCGGCTTCTCCCCGAAAAAGAAGTAATGCTTTACCATCGGCCACACGCCCGGAATGTCGCGCGGCGTGAACAACACCTGCCGATAATTGCTACTGAAAAGCTGGTATCCGAGATACAGAACACCGGTCCCCATGTAAATCCACATGAACGTCAGATGCCACTGCAACGCCCCGCCCAGCCATCCGCCGATGGCGAACGCCTTCGGCCAATGCAGCAAGTCCTTCTGCGGAATCTTGGCGCCGAAACTCGGAAACGCCCGGAAAATCTGCAGCCCGCTGCCCACCATCACAAACAGCGCAACCGTATTTAACCAGTGGCAGAGCCGCACAATGAACGGATGCTCGTAAGCCGCGCGAGCCACCACAATGGGTTCTTCGTCTTTCCCTCTTGCCCGAATGATTTCGATAACGCTACCGCTCATGCCCAGCCTCCCACGCAATCGCGAAAGCCGGCGAGAAGCCGGCGTTACAAGACCCTACAACCCGTAAAACCACGAGTAGCCCTGGTCTTCCCAATACCCAACTTTGTCGAGCACGTGTGTGACTTTTAACTCCGTCAAATATTTCGCCTGCTTGTAGCCAATCTTGGTGGGAATCTGCAGCCGCAACGGTGCCCCGTGTGCGCGCGTCAGCGGCTGCTCGTACATCTCATAACAGAGCAAAGTCTGCGGATGCAGCGCGGTCGCCATATCCAACGACTCGTAATAATCGTCTGCGCAATTCACCGTGATGAATTTCGCTGTCGGATCGGCGCCCACCATCTGCAGAAAATCAGACAGCCGCGCGCCGCCAAATCGTCCAATCACATCCCAGCCTTCCACGCAAATGTGGCGCGTGTTCTGCCGCACCCGCGGCAGCGCCTGAAACTGCGCCAATTTATATTCCCCCGGCTTCTGCACCGCGCCCCCGACAGTCAGTGTCCAGTTCTCGAGATCCACCCCCGGATCGTCAACGTCATATCCGTTTATCGGAAACTTTGGCGGCGGCGTCAGTTCCGCATTGTCGAAGGTAGTCGCCAGATGACCTGACCGAAAAAGCCGCGCCGCCGCCCAATCGCTGAAGCCCAGTCCTTTTTTCAGCAAGCCCTCCTGCCACTTGGGAATAGCGAACGCGCCCAAAGCCAGCACCGGAGTGAGCTTGATCAATTCCCGCCGGCTGACTTGCCGGAATTTCTTTTCGTCCATTCTGTGTCCGTTGTTTCTGCTATCAATGTTCTTCATGAATTGGCCTTAACGATTGCAGGTCCGCAGCCATAGGATTCACCAGGCTTACTGAAAGTTTCGGCGCCCCTCCCAGTTCGAGAATAATACCTTGCGCATGCCCTCCTGATTGCACCTTTTGCTGGCCTTTGCCCCGGTTTCGAGGCATACTAGCGGCTGAGCTGCCCACTGGGTGCGGGCCCTGTCGAGTTTCGGATCAACCGCTCCCAGGCGGCGCACAAATTCCCGATGTCTGATCTAAAGACCATCGTTCCAAAACCCGAGCGCCTTTTGGCCGCACAGCCGCGCAGACGTGCGCTCCCAGCCAGCCAGGCTCGCCGCCAGCGTGAGTTAATGGTGGGATCGCTCTGCCTGCTCCTGCTGGCGCTGAGCATCGTGCTGTGGCGTGACCGCGATTTCTGGTTCCCGGATTCTCCCGATGAAGTCGACACCGATCAGCCAGTCGAGAACGCGCCGGTTGCTAAGGCAGCCCCAGCGCTGAAACCCGCCCTCGACTCCAAACTGGCACCCCCCACGAAATCGAATCACACCGCCGCGCATGCTCCGTCGAAACCGGACATCGCAAATGCAACCCCCGCTTCACCCTCGCCAACCGCCGCCGCCCCTGTTGTAATGAACAGCCGCACCGTCCTACCCCCGCTCGAGGTCGAAGTCGTCGCGGGAGATACCCATCGCGTGATCCGGCCCGGCAGCAGTTCGGTGCGCGTGGACTTACAGCCCGGTTCCCCTCCGGAAGCCACATCCGAGGCGGCCATCGTGCGCGAAACCGATACCGCCGCGAACATCAGCAGCAATGCCGCCGAGCGCGTGCAGATGTCCGCCGACGCCTCCGCCATGGTCACCAGCACCGTCAAGCCCAGCTATCCTATGCTGGCGCGGCAAATGAAGGTGCAAGGCTCGGTGATTCTCCAGGCCCTGATCGGCAAGGATGGAGCGATTCAGAATCTCCGCGTGGTGAGTGGTCCGCACATCCTGGCTTCCGCCGCCCAGGACGCCGTCCGGCAATGGCACTTCAAACCCCACGTTGAGGGCGCCGAAGCGGTCGAAACCCAGGCCAAGATCACGGTCAATTTCACGATCTCAACCAATTGAAAGTCTGTTTTGGGTTTGGGGTCTTGGGTCTTGCGTCTCTGGCAAAAACCTGGAGCCTAACACCTAAAACCTTCCCCCAAAATAACGAACGCCCCAATCTCTTGCGAGATCAGGGCGCCCGGGCAGCCCTCCCCCAGAACTGCTCACCCAAGAAGCTAAATGTTGGATCAGTTCCTGCATATGGCACTCTCGTGCTATCACCTTACCCCCAAAGTGCTACTCGGCTAAGCTATTGAGGCACCGCTTTTTAGGCAGGGCCGCCCAAATTTCCTCACCTGAGCTTGCCGCGACCTGCCCTTAAGTCACAAAGCGTCTCCGCCGATGAACATACCAGCACCCAGCTGGCTGCTGCCCCATGCCTCACTTTCAAGATCCGGAGATTTACCGCGACATCCTCGACGGCCTGCAAATCGGCGTCAGCGTGCTTGATCTGCACAAGAAAATTATTTTCTGGAGCGACGGAGCGGAGCAAATAACCGGCTATGCGCGCATCGATGTCCTCGGCCATTCCTGCGCGGAAAATATTCTCCTGCATTGCAACCACAATAGTTGCGAAGCCTGCGCCGGAAAATGTCCCATGGCAACCGCGTTGCACGATGCCAAACCAGTGGAAGCCATGAGCTTGATTCACCACCGCTCGGGTCATTGGACTCCGGTGCACACCTGGGCAATTCCACTGCGCGACAAGCATGGTTCGATCATTGCCGTCATCCAGACTTTTGAAAACGAGTTTGCGGTGACGGGTCCCAGCCCTAACGATCGCAGTATGAAAGAACACGGCTGTCTGGATTACGCAACCGAATTGCCCAATCACGACATGATGCAGTCGCACCTGCGGGAAATGCTGCGCACGTTCGCGGAGCTTCAAATCCCTTTCGGGGTGGTTTGTCTGGAGGTGCATGAACTCAACCAATTCCGCGCCAGGTACGGGCAGGAAGCGGCAACCTCCATGCTTCGAGTTCTGGCTCGCACTTTGCGGGACACAATTTGGCCAACCGACTTCGTTGGACGTTGGAGCGAAGACCGATTTCTCGTAATCCTGAGTGGCTGTGTCGAAGAAACGCTGCAGGCTGTCAGCGACCGCATGTTGCGGATGGCGGTCCGCGCCACCATCGAATGGTGGGGTGAGGAATTGTCGGTGGCAGTTCTCATCGGGAGCACGGCCGCTGTGGTAGGCGATAGCGTGGAATCGCTTTTGCTGAGGACGCAGGACGCGCTCAAACGCAACGGACCCGGACCGCCCGCCCGCGCGGTCGCGGCCACTGGCGCCACTCCATCGTCCGCGGGTTGAACGAACCGGCTTAATGCGAGTTTAAAGAAAAAGAAAATGTTCGCCATAATCGGCATTGTCGTTGTTTTCGGCTGTGTGGTGGCTGGCTACCTCATGGAGCACGGCAATCTCCGCGTGCTCCTCCAGCCCGCGGAGCTCGTCACCATTGGCGGTGCCGCCATCGGCACCGTTCTAATCGCTAATCCACTTCACATCCTCAAACAGATTGCCGGCGGAATCGGCGGAGTTTTCGGCGGTTCCAAATACACCAAGCAGGCCTACATCGATTCCCTGAAAATGATGTATGAGTTGCTCAACAAGGCCCGCAAAGACGGATTGATGGCCCTCGAAAACGATGTGGAAGAGCCCGACAAAAGCCCCGTCTTTTCCAAAGGTCCCGCGCTTTTCAAGAACCCTCACATCCGGGACTTTGTCTGTGATTCCCTGCGCATGGCCATCACTGGCGTCGACCCTTTCGATCTGGATAATACCCTCGACCTCGATCTCGAAGTTCACTGTCATGACGCCGAGCAGCCCACCGCCGCTCTCACCAGCGTAGCCGACTCTCTGCCCGGTCTTGGCATTGTCGCTGCCGTACTCGGCATTGTGATCACCATGAGCGCGATGGGCGGCCCGCCAGAAGAAATCGGCAAGAAAGTTGCCGCCGCGCTGGTGGGCACGTTCCTGGGAATTCTTTTGTGTTACGGCCTGGTCGGCCCGGTCGCGGCCAACATGGTAAAAATTGCCGCCGACGAGCACTCTTACCTCTATGTATTGCGCGTTTTGATGGTGTCATTTCTAAAAGGCACCGCTCCCATCATGGCCGTGGAAGTGGCGCGGCGCGCCATCCCCGGCCACGTACGGCCGTCGTTCAAGGAAGTGGAAGCAGCCTGCCGCAACAAGGGCGGAGGGGAAGCTGCCCCCGCAGCTGCCGCTGCCGCCGCGCCCAAATAAACATCGAGTACCTGAGCGCCTAATGGACAAGACACGCCCCATCATCATCGTCAAAAAAAAGGGCAGCCACAGCGCCCACCACGGCGGCGCATGGAAAGTCGCCTATGCCGATTTCGTCACTGCCATGATGTCTCTTTTCATCGTCCTGTGGCTGCTCGGTTCCAGCAAGAAAGTGCAGGAAGCCGTTGGCGGCTATTTTAAGGATCCCACGGGCACGGCTGCGAAAATAGGCTCGAACATGCAGGGCGCGGGTGAAAATTTCACGCTCACCAAAGACAATATGCCCAAGCTCAAAAATCGACTCGAGCAGAAGATCCGGCAGATGAGCGACTTCGAGAAATTCAAAAGCCATGTTGAAATAACAGTCACCAGTGAAGGCCTGCGAATCGAACTCATGGAATCAGCTTCCGGCACTTTCTTCGACAGTGGACGTCCACAACTCAACACCGACGGCCGCGAATTGTTAGTCATGATTGCTCAGGAGTTGGCGAAATTGCCCAATAAAATTTCCATCGAAGGCCACACCGATTCCAAGCCCTACGCGGCCTCGGGCAACTACAGTAACTGGGAGCTTTCCAGCGACCGCGCCAACGCTGCCCGCCGCCTGATGCAGGTCAACGGCGTTGGGTCAACCCAGGTTACCCAGGTGCGCGGCTTCGCCGATCAGCGCTTGCGCAATATCCACGACTCGCTCGACCCTTCCAACCGCCGCATATCTCTCATCGTGCATTACCTCGAGAACAACGATAACGGCGAAGATGCCAAGCCGCCCGCTGGCGGCGAAGAGAAAAAACCGGAAGGCGCCGCTGCCGCGAAACCCTCTGCCGGAAACCAGGAGAAAACTCCAGAAACAAGAAGCCCAGGTGCGCCGGCGGAAAATCCTGCCAGCAAGGAATAGCAAGAGTTTTCTCCCCGGTAATTGAAATAACTTTACAAATTACTCTGCCCTATCCGCCAAACTCAGCCTGTATAATCGCCCGTTTGATCTTTCCTCATAGGAGACTCCTGTTATGAACAAGTTCGTGCGTATGGCTTGCCTTCTATTTGCGCTGGCCTCGGTTGCGACTTTATGGTCCCAGGAAAAAGTAGACCTGGAAACCATGAGCCGCATCCGCTACGAAGGCTTTCACGATTCCAAAGTGATGGACTACGCCACCGGATTAATGGACTCCATCGGCGAGCGCCTCACCGGCTCTCCCAACATGAAGCGCGCCAACGAATGGACCCGCGATCAGCTCACGGCCATGGGTCTCTCCAACGCCCACCTCGAACCGTGGGGACCGTTCGGCCGCGGCTGGGCCAACCAGTACGTCAATGTCCGCATGACTTCGCCTGACGTGGTCACGCTGCTCGCTTATCCGAAAGCATGGACTCCCGGCACCAACGGCGTTGTGACNNGCCGACGCCGAAGTCAAACCCATCACCGAAGCTCCCTACAAACGCCTCAGTGATGATGACCTCGCCAAACTCGCCGACTATCAAATTCCCGCCGACCGTCCCGGCTTCCGCATGGCTGACTTCGTCAAGCGCCAGCAATTCATCAAGGACTTGAATCAGTTCTTCGCCGACGAGAAAGTTCTCGCCGTCATCGACCGTTACCGCGGAACTTCCGGCGGTGGCACAGTCTTCGTGCAGCAGGGTGGATCCTACAAACCAGGCGAGACCACCACCGTTCCCCAACTGGTCGTCGCAATCGAGCACTGGACCCGCATCGCCCGCCTGCTCGATCAGAAAAAAGATGTCTCTCTCGAACTGAACGTCGCCAACACTTTCTACGACGACGACCCCATGCAGTACGACACCATCGCCGAAATCCCCGGCACAGATAAAAAAGACGAACTCGTTATGCTGGGCGCGCACCTCGATTCCTGGCACGCCGGCACCGGAGCCACCGACAA
Organism: Acidobacteriaceae bacterium; assembly: GCA_003164855.1. Lineage (GTDB taxonomy): Bacteria > Acidobacteriota > Terriglobia > Terriglobales > Acidobacteriaceae > Sulfotelmatobacter. Next base: position 44,885 of record PLUI01000079.1, on the reverse strand, counting down.
CGGCGCTGGAACCATCGTCATGATGGAAGCCATGCGCATCCTGAAAGCGCTCGATATCCACCCCCGCCGCACCATCCGCATCGGCCTGTGGAGCGGCGAAGAAGAGGGTCTGCTCGGCTCCCAAGGCTACGTTCAGAATCATTTCGGCGCCCGTCCGCCCATGGACGATCCCGGAATGAAAGGCATGCCCACTCTCCTACGCCGCGAAGCCGGAGAGGTCACGGTCAAACCCGAGCAGGCAAAAGTCTCCGCCTATTTCAACGTCGATAACGGCAGCGGAAAAATTCGCGGCATACATCTGCAGGAGAACGAAGCCGTCGCGCCCATCTTCGATGCCTGGATGAAGCCCTTCAAAGATCTTGGCATGACCACGCTCACCATGCGCAACACCGGCGGCACCGACCATCTCTCCTTCGACGCCGTCGGCATCCCAGGATTCCAATTCATTCAGGATCCGATCGAGTACGAAACCCGCACCCACCATTCCAACATGGATGTCTATGACCGCCTGCAGCCTGACGATCTGAAACAGATTTCCGTAATCGTCGCCGGCTTCGTCTACGACGCCGCCATGCGCGACCAGATGCTCCCCCGTAAGCCGATCGAAAAAGCACTGCCCCGAGAAGCAGAGAAAAAAGACGAGTAATCAATCAGGAATAATCAACCGGGAGTGATCAACCAGAAATGATCAGCTTGACGGAATTCAACCTGACCGAGGCCATCGCACTTCTTACCCGCACTCCCGCAACCCTGGATGCCATGTTGCGCGGCCTGCCCGACATTTGGGCGCGCCGCAACGAAGGCAAAGATACTTGGAGCGCCTTCGACATCGTCGGCCATCTGATCGTTGGGGAGCGCACCGACTGGATGCCGCGGCTGCGAATCATTCTGGAGAATGGCGAAGCTCGTCCCTTCGATCCCTTTGACCGCTTCGCGCAGTTGCAGGAGACCCAAGGCAAGTCGCTGAGCGAACTCTTGGACGATTTCGCCCGGCTCCGCAAAGAAAATCTAACATCGTTGTTGTCGCTTAATTTACAACCTGAAGATTTGACGCGGCGAGGCAGGCATCCCGCGCTCGGAGTAGTGACGCTATCGGAGCTTCTCGCCACCTGGACCGTCCACGACCTCACTCACCTGCATCAACTATCCCGCGTCATGGCCCACCAGTATCGTGATGCGGTCGGTCCGTGGAGCGCCTATCTGGGCGTGCTGCGATGTGCCGGTCACAGCGCTCCCTAGAAAATCGAAATCAGCCGACGCGTGCACCCCATGCGCGGCTATCGCACGCACGCCTTCGGAGAGGTTTCTCAAAGCTTTATAATTCCTTGGATCATGCAGGCACTGCTTCGCAATCTTCGCTTCGGCATGCGCATGCTGGGCAAGAATCCTGGATTCACCTTCGCAGCAGTCATCACCCTCGCCGTCGGGATCGCCGCGAACACTGCCATCTTCACCGTGACCAATGCGCTGCTGCTGCGGCCGTTTCCCTACCGTGACCCGGATCAACTTGTGAGTCTGCATGGGCGCACGCTGCTGCGTTACGAGTTGGTACGCGACGCGAACCGCTCCTTCCAGTCAGTAGCCGTATGGGCGAATGACAACCTGGACCTTACCGGCTCCGGCGACCCTCTGCAGGTGCCGGTGGCGCGCGTCTCGCCAAGCTTTTTCTCCATGCTTGGAGTGCAGCCCGAGCTGGGGCGCATTTTTACCGAAGAGGAAGCTCGTCCGGAAGGCAAGCCGGTAGTTGTGCTTAGCAATTCGATTTGGCGCAGCCGGTTCCACGCCGACCCGAACATCATCAGCCAGACAGTCACGCTCGACTCCACCCCGCACACCATCGTTGGCGTGCTACCAAGCAATATTCAGTTCCCCTTCGTCGGCCCGGCCGACATCTGGACTCCACGATACTTCGAGTTCTCGCTGATGACTCCGCAACGGCTGCGCACCGGCGTGGGTTATCTCCAGATGCTGGCACGCCTGCGCCCCGGAACCACCTTGGCTAGCGCCAACGCCGAGCTTGCCTTGCTCGATCGACGCTATCGGGAACAGAACCCCACCGCGCCCGACGCCGTTTCCGACGTCGGCATGTCGGCCGAACCCCTGCGCGATTTGGTTGTAGCCAATGTTCGCGGCAAAGTGATGGTGCTTTCTGCCGCCGTCGCTGTCGTGCTGCTGATTGCTTGTGCCAATGTGGCCAGCCTGCTGCTTTCGCGCGCTCTCTCTCGAAAAAAGGAAATTGCAGTGCGCACCGCGCTGGGCGCAAGCCGCGGCATGTTAGTCCGGCAACTCCTCACCGAAAGCATGCTGCTCGCGCTCTTTGCCGGCCTGCTTGGCGTGGGCTTGAGCTGGGCCGCCACCCGGGCGCTGGTTCGATGGGGAGCAGCCCAGATTCCGCAAGGAATTCCCCTTGGCGTCGATCTGCGCGTGCTGCTGTTTATGCTGATCATTTCCATCTTCGCCGGGCTTTTGTTTGGCACCGTCCCTGCGCTGCAACTTGCGCGGGTCAATCCCAATACGACGCTGCGCGATGAAGGCCGGGGTGTTTCCATCGGGCACACCCGGGCGCAGATGAAGAACCTTCTCGTCATAAGCCAGGTCGCTCTTTCCCTGCTGCTCTTTATCGGAGCTGGACTGCTGCTCCACAGCTTCGTACGTCTGCTCCATGTTGATCCCGGCTTTGACGCCTCGAACGTACTCACCATGAACCTTTCCTTGCCCACTGTGAAGTACGCAAAACCGGAACTGCAGATCGCTTTCTTTGACGAAGTACTGCGCCGCGTCTCAGCGCTCCCCGGCGTGCGCAGCGCCGCCACATCGGCGGCATTGCCGCTGAGCTATATTCGCATCACTCCCGTATTGCCGGAGGGTCAACCCGATGTCCCTCTGACCCAACGCCCGTTCATCGACATCGAGGCGATCAGCCCGCAGTGGTTCCAGACCATGCGCGTTCCACTGCGCGCCGGCCGCGACTTCACTGCCGCCGATAACCTTCAGGCACCCAAGGTCGTAATCGTGAATGAAACCTTCGCGCGCCGCTTCTGGCCCAACCAGAATCCCCTGGGGAAGCACATTGTCGTCGGCCGCGGGCCCGTTCCGGATGAAGTAATCGCCATGGCCGCGGATATCAAGAACCAGGGCCTCGATCAGGACACGCAAGCGCAGCTCTATCTCCCCTTCGCGCAGCTGCCCTGGGGCAATATGAATCTGCTGTTGCGAACCGCCGTGGCCCCGCAGAGCATAACGTCAGCAGTGCGGGCGCAGATCGCTTCGGTCGACCCCGACCTGCCAATCACCAACATTCAAACCGTCGAAGAACTCATGAATGACTCGCGCTCTCAGCCACGTTTCACCATGCAACTGCTCGGCGCTTTTTCCGCCACAGCGCTGGCGCTGGCTGTGATCGGAATCTACGGCGTGCTCTCGTATTCGGTGGCGCAACGGCGGCAAGAGTTCGGCATCCGCTTGGCCCTCGGTGCCGAACACTCGGACATTCTTGGCTTGGTCCTGCGCCAGGGCGCAACCCTCGCGATTGCCGGTATTGCAATTGGCCTGGTGGCCGCTCTATTGCTCACACGGCTCATGGCAAGCATGCTGTACAAAGTCGGCGCGCTCGATCTGCCAACTTTTCTTCTCACGCCGATGCTATTTCTCTGCATCGCCCTACTTGCCAGCTATCTACCCGCGCGTCGCGCAACGAAGGTAGATCCCATGGAAGCCCTGAGGTGAAGCGCCGAGGTGAACATGGAGAGAGCCGCTCCGAGCGCCGCTGAACCGCGCGAGCCTCATCCCTCAAGGCCCATGCGGATTCTCATTGCGCTTTCGCGAACCACTCTTCGAACCACTCGAGAGATCGCAGCGAGTAATCACGCGCGTCGCCGGGCTTGATGAACATGTGGCCTTCGTTCGGATAGACCACCAGCTTTGTAGGCACGTGCAGTGTTTCAAGCGCGTGCCACCATTCGACCGATTGTTCCATGGGAACTTCGCCATCGCGGTCGCCGACCAGAATCAGCGTCGGGGTTTTCACGGCTTTGACGAAGTGCATGGGATCGCTTTTGGCGTAGACCGCGGGATCGTCATACACCGATGCGCCGAAAAACGGAATCATCCATTCGTCGATATCGTTGAGACCGTAGTAGCTCAACCAATCGGAGAGCCCGGCGCCGGCGACTGCCGCGGCGAAGCGCCGCGTCTGAGTTTCCGCCCACATGGTCATGTATCCGCCGTAGCTGTGGCCGCGAATGCCGATGCGTTGGGGATCGATGGGATACTGCTTGACCATGGCGTCGACGCCGGCCATGATGTCGCGATAATCGCCGCCGCCAAAATCTTTTACGTTGCCCTGCGTGAAGGCTTCGCCTTGACCGTAGCTGCCGCGCGGGTTGGGACACAGCGCGAAGTAACCCATCGCCGAAAGCGGCGCTAGGCCGCGCTCGCCCCACTGCGGGGCGCACGCTGCGGACGGCCCTCCGTGCACGCTGACCACAAGTGGATATTTCTTGCTGGGATCGTAATCCTTGGGCAACATCAACCAACCTTGCACGCGCGTGGTGCCGTTCATCCAGTGCACGTTGCGCATCTCGCCCCATGCCGGCTTCAGATCAGCATTGAGGTGGGTGAGTTGCTTCCAATTTCCAATCGGGCCCGCCCAGACTTCCGGCGGAGTGTTCGCCGATTGACGAACGATGGCGGTTGTAACTTCTCCTGAAGCTGATGAAACCCAAGCGGTGCTGGCGGGATGAGCGAGTTCTTCTCCGGTCCACAGTGTTTTGATTACGCCGCCATTCGCGCTCACGCTGGCAAAACCGTAATTCCCGTCTACATCTTCAGCGAAAGTTAAACGATCGGGGGCCGTCCATGCGAGCGCATACGGGGACGCTTTAATTTCAGGAGTGAGGTTGCGCGCTGCGCCTCCGCCGATGGGGACCAAGTAAATGTCGCCGCCAGTGGAACCCTCGTCGCTCATTAATCCTTCAATGAACGCGACGTTCTTGCCGTCGGGGGAGACTCGCGGGTCGGCAAGTTGCAGCTTTGGTTTATAGATTTCGCGCATGTCTCCGCTGCCTGCGTTGATGAGGTAAAGACGAGCGATCCACCAGTTCGCATCGCCATTGCCGTGAGCCACGGTCGCAGCCCAGGATTGTCCGTCAGGCCTCCAATCGTACTCGTAGACATAAATGTCGGCGGGCGTGACTTGCGTGAAATGGTCGGTGCTCAAGTCTATAGTCGCGATGCGCTGCTCAAATATTTTCTGATCGACCACACCAGCCAGTGGAGTCATGGGTTGGAGCGGGCCAGCGACCCGGGGCATGTTCTCGATGAAAAGCATCGCGAGCTTTGAACCATCGGGAGAAAAGCGAAGAGTTTGGACGTAACCCTTCAGTTCCGCGTGTTTCACGGGCGCGCTGCCGTCGGCTGCGGCGGTCCATATTTGAGCGGAAGGAATATCGCCGGGAAGGTCGGCGATAAACGCGATGCGTTTGCTATCTGCGGACCATGCGACGTTGCGAAGCGCAAGATCGCCTTCAACCGCGATCGTCTGTGAAGATCCGCCGCTGGAACTTGTCACGGTAAGTTTGTCACCCACAAGGTAGGCGACCCGGGCTCCGTCAGGCGATAGCGCGACTTCGCCGATGTGCTTGGTGTGCGGCATGGAGTCGAGTACTGCCGAGGCGCGGGACGATGCGGTGGAGTCTTCCGCGAAAACAGCGGCACAGAGAAGTAAAAAAGCGGCAGCGCAAAACAGCACTGAGAATTGGCGCGGGTTCGTTCGTGGATGCATGAGGAAGGAGTATAACCGACCTGAATCTCCAGTCGCATCTTCCCCCGCAACTTCCCCAGCCGAGCTATTTCCGAGTATTCTCAAACTCGCGTGATGGAAAAATATTCGATATGAAACCCAAGCCGCACGTCGCCGTGGTCGGAGCGGGAGCCTTCGGAGGCTGGACCGCCCTTCATCTGTTCGAACGCGGAGCCCGGGTTACATTGCTCGATGCCTGGGGTCCCGGAAACTCGCGCGCGTCTTCCGGCGGCGAAACTCGCATCATGCGCGGTACTTATGGGCCTGATCAGCCTTATACCCGGCTCGCCGCGCGCGCCCTCAAGCTGTGGGCGAAATATGAACGGCGCTGGAAACGCCAATTCCTGCACCGCGTCGGCGTTCTATGGATGGCCAGCAGCCGCGACGACGGCTTCGAACGCGGATCGCTGGCAATGCTGCGCGAAGCCGAGATCAAGTTTCAGGAATTGTCTACACCGGAGATGAAGAAACGCTGGCCGCAAATTAATTTCACCGGCGTGCGCTGGGGAATTTACGAGCCGGAGTGCGGATACCTCGACGCGCGCGTCAGTTGCCAGGCTGTGGTCGATGCTTTCGTGGCCGGAGGCGGCACGTACCGGCAGATCGCGGTCTCGGCCGACGGTTTGGAGCATACGCCTCTTCGCCACCTGACGCTCTCCGACGGCTCGCGGCTCAAAGCCGATTATTTTGTTTTCGCCTGCGGGCCATGGCTGGGTCAACTTTTTCCTGAAACCGTAGGCGATTTGATTCGGTCGACCAAGCAGGACATTTTTTTCTTCGGTCCACCCGCCGGAGACTCGCGTTTTACGGACGAACATCTACCGGTCTGGGGTGACCACGGCAAACGATTTTTCTACGGCATCCCCGGCAGCGACCGCCGCGGTTTCAAGGTGGCCGACGACACGCGCGGGCCAGCATTCGATCCCACAAGCAGCGAGCGAGTGGTCAGCCAGACGACGCTGAAGCGCATTCGCGAATATGTCGCCTCCCGATTTCCGGCGATGAAGGATGCTCCGCTGATCGAGACGCGCGTGTGCCAGTACGAGCAGACTTCCGACAGCAACTTCATTCTGGATCGCCATCCGCGAATGGATAACGTCTGGCTGCTAGGCGGCGGCTCCGGCCATGGCTTTAAGCATGGGCCGGCGTTGGGAGAGATGATTGCAAAGTTGATTCTGAATGCGGGTGAAGCGGATGCGGTCTGGCGGCTGTCGCGGTTTCGAAAGAAGAAAAACCAATAACCATATAGAACACAGCAGTCACAGCGTAGTTCTCTGTGTTCCCCTGCGCCCTCTGCGTTAAAGGTTTGCTTTACTGAATCTGAATCACGCTGGCGCCTTCGCCCGCTTTGATTTCCGTCACTCGCGCAACCACCCTCCGCGCGAATTCGAAGATCGATTTGGCATGCGGCGAATTTTCGCCCTCCAGCACCACCGGCTTTCCGCCGTCGCCGGACTTGCGGACTTCGGGATCGAGTTCGATGTTTCCCAGAAACGAAACGCCGTACTGCTTCGCCATATTCTCGGCGCCGCCGCGCGAAAAAATATCGATCTCATGATGGCAGTGCGGACAGGTGAAAAAGCTCATGTTCTCGACCACGCCGACGATATCGACTTTCATCTGTTTGAACATTTCGATGGCCTTGCGCGCGTCTTGCAGAGAAACGTCGGAGGGCGTTGAAACCACCACCGCGCCCGTCAGCGGAACATTCTGCACCAGTGACAACGCGATATCGCCCGTCCCAGGCGGCAAGTCGACGATCATGTAGTCGAGCCGTCCCCACTCCACCATGCTGAGAAATTGCTTTACGATCTGGTGCAGCATGGGACCGCGCCAGATGATGGGCTTGTCGCCGGGATTTAAAAATCCTACGGAGATCACCTTCAAGCCGTAGGCTTGCATCGGCTCGATGCGATTTTCTCCGACCATCTTCGGCTGACCGGTGACTCCCAGCATGAGCGGGACGTTTGGACCGTAAACGTCGGCGTCAAGCAGACCGACCTTGTGCCCCAGTTTCGCCAGAGCGACGGCCAGGTTCACCGACAACGTGGTCTTTCCAACACCACCTTTGCCCGAACCTACGGCAAGGATGACATCGACTCCGGGCAGCGGCTGCGGTCCCTGTGCAGGCTGACCGGGATGTTGCGGCATGTGCGCGTTCAAGGAATCACACTCCAGAATGAAGTCAGGATGGATCGAATATCAATCACTCGAACCCTCGATTATACAGGGCGCGCCGCCAAAGGCTCAGTAGCCTTCGCCTTCCAGCCTCACCTTCCCCCTGAACGTGCGGAACAGGAAGGTGAAATATCCCAGCGCAAGAACCATGGCGATACTCCACCACGTGATGCCGACATTCAGGCCGTGTCTCGCGGCGGCGGTATTGTAAATGGTGAGGTTGTAGGCGGGATCGGTGCTCGCAGGCAGAACCACGGGATAGAGCGCAAAGGTCGCACCCACCAGCATTCCAACGATGTAAAGAGCGGAGCCGACGAAGGCAAGTTTGTCCAGGCCTTTGCGCATGGCGTAGATCATCACACCGAGACTGCCAAAGACTACGACGGGAATCAAATATCCTATGGCATGCTGTTCGTAGTTGTTAAGAACCATGGGACGAACGTAGCAGGTTGCGATCAGACCCACGATGGTTAAGATTATCTGCAACGGCCAAACCCACATTGCAACCGTGCGCACGCGCTGGTTCAGTTCGTGCTCGGTCTTCACTGCGATGTAGAGTGAGCCGTGTGCAGTCAGCGTGACTAAGGCGATTACTCCGGTGAGGATGGTGTACCAGTCGAGGATGCCAGTGTTCGCGCCTACTCGGAAATTCGTCCAAAGCGGCTCAAAGAAATATCCATCCGCACTCAGAGGAACGCCACGCACCACGTTGCCCAGGGCCGCGCCGAAAAAGATGGCGAGAAGAATGCTCGAGACGCAGAAGATTAGATCGAAGAAGCCCACCCAAACCGGATTCTCCATGTGCGCGCGCAGTTCGATGCCGATGCCGCGCAGCATCAGGAGCCAAAGAACCATCATGAGCGGCAGATAGAAACCGCTGAAACTGGAAGCATAGAGCAGCGGGAAGGCGAAATACAGCGTCCCGCCAGCCGCCAGAAGCCATACTTCATTGCCATCCCATACCGGACCGATAGCACGCAGAATCTTTCGACGGTCGTCCCTGGTGCGGCCCGCGCCCAGGTAGATGGCGCCTGCTCCCAGATCGAATCCGTCGAGCACCGCGTAAGCCGCCACCATCACGGCCACAATCATGAACCAAAGCGTTTCCATCGCACTCCTCGCAAAAAGCTCTGCGCTTCTAGTGTTGCGAAATCGACTCGGCAACCGGACCGTGTTCAATTTCGCGCCGCACCAGAAACAGAAACAGAATACTGAGCACCGTGTACATTCCGAGGAAGCCCAGCAGCGTAAACATTGCGTTGCCCGCTGAGACCATCTTTGAATATCCGTCCGCCGTGCGCATCAGGCCGTAAACCAGCCAGGGCTGCCGCCCCAGCTCCGCCGTCAGCCATCCTGCCGTGTTGGCGATATAGGGAAAGGGCAAGGCAAGCAATAAAATCCAGAGCATCCAGCGCGCGGAAAATAATTTTCCACGCCACAAGAGAAATGCCGCCACCAGCATGATGGCGATGAAGATCGTTCCCAGGCCGACCATGATGTGGTAGCTGTAATAGAGCAGCGCGATGTTCTGCGGCCATAATTCTGGAGGAAAGGAATCCAGCCCCTTCACCTGTGCCGTCCATGCCCGGTAAGTCAAAAAACTGAGCGCATCAGGCACTTCCAGCGGGTTATCGATCTTTTGCGTTTCGACATTTGGCTGTCCCAGAATTATCAGCGGCGCTCCGGGTTGGCCCACAAAAAGCGCTTCCATGGCGGCCAGCGTGACGGGTTGATCCAGNNTCCAGTGCAATCATGCGACCCTGACCGTCGCCGGTGGGAAACAACTGCAACACGCTGAAGATCAGTCCAGCTACCACGCCGACTCGCACAAATACCCGGCCATGCGCCTCGAACTTTCCCCAGAGCAGATAGAAAGCGCCCACCGACGCCATCACAATCGCCCCTGTAATCACGGCTCCGCTCATGTTGTGCGCATACTGCCACCACGCCCACGGATTCATCACCAGCGCCCAAAAGCTCGAGAGCTGCAACGATCCATCGGCCGCCTTGACGTAGCCCACAGGATGTTGCATCCACGCATCCGTTGCAATAATGAAATAACCAGAGAGCCATGATCCCAGAAACACCGCGACGGCCGACCACCAATGGCCGCGCGGACCAAGCCGTTTTTCTCCATAGAGGAACAGGCCGAGGAACGCGGACTCCAGGAAGAAAGCGAACATGCCTTCCATGGCCAGCGTCTGTCCGATCACGCCCCCGGCATAACGCGAGAAGTGCGACCAGTTCGTGCCAAACTGAAATTCCATGGGAATTCCAGTGACCACACCGAGCAGGAAATTGATGCCAAAAATCTTCGCCCAGAAACGCGCCGCCTGGTTGTAAATCTCATCCCGGTGACGAATGCCCAGGGTCTTGAGCACAACGATCAGCGGCGCCAGCCCCATGGTCAGCTGCGGAAAAAGATAATGAAAAGTGATGGTGAATGCGAAATGAATACGATGAACCAGAAGAGCGCTATCCATAGAGTCCTGCCAAACCGACTAGGCTATTCATTCCGTGAACGGTTTGATGTGACGACGGTCACAACCCGGCCGTCGATTATCGGCTTGCCCTGCGCCGGCGCTCGAGTTCCGAACGCCGGATCTCGCGCCGCCGTCCGGCATCGTCATAGCGGCGCCGCTGCTCATCGGTCTCTGGAATCACCGGCGCGACTTTCAAACGGTTACGGTTAACATCGACGGCAACGAATGTAAGATACGCCGACGCTACATGCCGCGAGGTGTCAGCGAGGTAGTTCTCCACAAAAACTTTTACTCCTACTTCCATCGAAGTGTGAAACACGCGATTCACCGACGACCGCAGAATTACCAGATCGCCCACCCGCACCGGGACCAGGAAATCGATGTGATCCACTGAGGCCGTGACGGCGTAACTGCGCGAATGCCGGTGCGCCGCCATCGCTCCCGCCAGATCGATCCAGTGCATCAAACGACCGCCCAGCAGCGCGCCCAGCGGGTTTGTGTCATTCGGCAAAACAATCTCTGCCATCTCCGATTGCGAATCGCGCACCGGACGCGGCGTTAAAATTTCGTCGCTCATATTTCCTTCGTTCTCTGTTCGTCGGGGTTGATGGACTGAACCTCGCTATCAGCTCGCAACGGCCGTGTTCACTTGAGGCTTCTTCCTCTTCTCAACGTACGCCGCCAGGAAGCACTCCGCCATGCGCTGCACGCGGTCATCAGAATGCCTCAGCAGCCAGATCTCTGCCACTGCGTCAAACTTCAGCGTTCCGTGCTCAACCGGACGATGATCCCGCTCACATATATAACGAATCTGAATGTGCCCGCCGGTAAAATTATTCTTGTCACCGGGAACCGTCCGGGCCCCGAACCGTACCGAATCCCACACCCGCTCGTGTGGCAACCGCTCACAGCCTTCGGCGTAGCCCAAGTTGCAAAAGTCACGCAGCTCCTCCGGCGATGGAATGGCATTCTCATGTCCGGGCGCGGTGCAGTGGCCGGTCCAGCCGCATCCCAGCGGAAGCCGCGCGGCATGCAGCCAGGAGGCATTTTCCAACTTCTCTACCGGCATGAAAAAAGGACACGCCACCGCGATCTCCCTCGAACTACAAATTTTCTGGACTGCCCATTCTACTCACGCCAACAAACGGAAGCCAATTCCTGTTAATCAGGAAGCGAGGCGTAGTTTGTAGTAATCTCATTTTCAACTGACAACTGAGAACTAAAAACCGAGAACCGCCTAATGGACCGCATCGCCGCACTCAACGACATTCTCACGCAGGATCCGAACGACACCTTCGCGCGCTACGGCTTGGCGATGGAATACTCGAAGCAGGGCGACTTGGATCGCGCGCTGGCGGAGTTCTCCATCCTGCTCAAAGGCAATCCCGACTACACTCCGGGATACTTCATGGCCGCCCAAACTCTGGTTCGCGCCGACAGGCTCAGCGACGCGAAGACGATGCTCACCGACGGCATCGCCTCGGCCCGCCGCACTGGAAATTTGCATGCTCAGTCTGAGATGGAAGCGATGCTGGCGGAGTTGGGATAGTCTTGCGTTCCACAAATCGAAACGGAGACTACTTCACCATCCTCGCCATCGCCCACTCCACCAGCCCAGGAAAGTGCTGATAAATCTTCACCGGAACATACATCGTCCAGGGCACAATCACTTCCCTCTTCTGCTTCAAATATCCCTGCAGAGTCGCTCGAGCCACGCGCTCGGCGGTGATTCCTCGAACGGAATTGGGCCGCACTTTTTTTCGCTCATTCCCCAGAACCACATTCTCGCTAAAGTTCGTCCGCACATAGCCTGGGCAGACCGTTAACACGTGGATCCCGTCTTTTTTCAATTCGACTCCCGCAGCCTTCCCGATCGCATTCATGGCAAACTTGGTCGCACTGTAAGCGGCATGGAACGGTAGCGGAATGTGCCCCGCCACGCTCGAAATATTAATAATGGTCCCGCCGCCCTGCTGCCGCATGATCGGAATCACCGCCTGCATGCCGGCGACCGCGCCAAAGAAATTCGTATCGAACATTTCCCGAAAAGCTGCGCTGTCCATCTCCGCAACGGAATCAAGCAAGCCGTGGCCAGCGTTGTTCACCCAAATATCGATCCTCTTGAAATGATGCATGGTCAGTCCGATGGCGCGGTCGATCTCCTCGCGATGCCTCACGTCGCAAGCCATCGCCAGCGTTCGCTCGGCGTGACCCACGCGTCCGCGGGCGGTTTCGATGCGGCCTGCATCGCGCGAAAGCATCACCAGGCTGGCTCCACGATCGGCAACAATTTTCGCAATGGCTTCGCCAATACCCATCGAAGCTCCGGTCACCACCACAATTTTCCCTGCAAGTTCCATAGCGCGCTTTTATTCCTCTTCAACTTGTGAAGTCAACCGGCTGCGGTACAATCGAACAGCCGCTCACTATTGCGCGAATCCCCGCGCTCACGGAGATTGCTTGGCCGCCCTCATTCCTTTGTTCCCGCTCGACGTCGTGCTGTTCCCCAGCACTCCCCTGCCCTTGCACATTTTCGAGCCTCGTTACAAAGAAATGATCGCTGAATGCCTGGCACAGAATCGCGCTTTCGGAGTGGTGCGAGCGCTCGAGCAGGGTCTCGCCGACGTGGGCTGCACCGCCGAAATCGTCACCATCGTGAAAGAGTATCCCGACGGACAGCTCGACTTGGTTGCCGAAGGCCGCAACCGTTTCGAAATCGTGAGCGTCAACCAGGAACGCTCTTTCCTGCAAGCCGAAGTTCTGATGATCAAAGACGAGCCTGGAGCGCCGCCGCAGGAAGATACCTCGCGCGCCGTTCAGTTGCACTCCGAACTGCTGGCCATTGCCGGCGCCAAACAAGATCTCTCCGCCGCCGACCCTGCGTTACTTTCTTTTTATCTGGCCGGCTCCCTGCCCCTCGATCTGGATTTCAAACAGAAGTTACTCGCTCTGCGCTCCGAAGCCGAACGACTTTCTCTACTCATTACTTATCTGCAAACCCTTATTCCCAACCTCCATCGTGCGGCGCATGCGCGAGAAAAGGCCGGCGGCAACGGCCACGTGCAGTAGCGCGGGGCTTTCGGGCTTCGGCAATCGGGCTTCGGCCAAGAACAAACCCTGGATTACCCTGTAACCCGTGCTGAAAAGTCTGTGGCCGACGGTTCTTGCCCGAAGCCCGATTGCCGAAGCCCGAAGCCCGATTGCCCGCCTTCCGCGTATAATCCGGAAAAGTATTTTCTCCGGGGGTTCTTCATGAGTCTTCCTCGCACGCTCGGCGAATTGCGCCGCAGTTCATTTTTCGAAGAACGTTTGCGCACCCGCCGCGTGAAAGACGAACTCCGCGACAACCTCATCGCCCGCTTGCGGCACCATGACGATGCCAGCATCTTTCCCGGCATCGTCGGCTACGACGACACCGTCGTTCCGCAAATCGTGAACGCCATCCTCTCGCGCCACAATTTCATTCTGCTCGGCCTGCGCGGTCAGGCCAAAAGCCGCATCCTGCGCGCTCTTACGACGCTGCTCGATCCTCACATGCCCTACCTCACCGGATGCGAAATCCGCGACGATCCCTACGCTCCCATCTGCCGCCGTTGCCGCGAAGAGGTTGCGCGCCTCGGCGATGCCGCTCCCATTTCTTATCTCACCCCTGACCACCGCTACGTGGAAAAACTGGCCACGCCTGACGTCACCATCGCCGACCTCATCGGCGACATCGATCCCATCAAGGCCGCGCGCGGCGGCCACGAGCTCTCCAGCGAGTTCACGGTCCACTACGGGCTCCTGCCCCGCGCCAATCGCGGCATTTTCGCCATCAATGAACTTCCTGACCTCGCCGGAAAAATTCAGGTGGGCCTGTTCAACATCATGCAGGAAGGTGACGTGCAAATTAAAGGCTATCCCATCCGCCTGCCGCTCGATCTCGCTATCGTGTTCAGCGCGAATCCCGAAGACTACACCGCCCGCGGAAAAATCATTACCCCGCTAAAGGACCGCATCGGTTCCGAGATTCGCACGCACTATCCCGCAACGGTGGATGAAGGTATCGCCATCACCGCGCAGGAAGCCTGGACCAGCCGCAACGGCCAAGCTTCACACATGCCAACTTACATTCAGGAAGTGATCGAGCGCATCGCCTTCGCCGCCCGCGAAGACAAGAAAATCGACAAGCGCTCCGGCGTCAGCCAGCGCCTGCCTATCTCCGCGACGGAAAACGTCATCTCCAACGCCGAGCGCCGCGCCCTGCGCAACGACGAAAAGCTTGTCGTCCCACGCGTCAGCGACGTCTACGCCGCGCTGCCCGCCATCACCGGCAAACTCGAACTCGAATACGAAGGCGAGATGAAGGGCGCGGACTTCGTCGGCCGTGAACTGATTCGCGCCGCCATCGCCAAAACTTACGACGAATATTTCACCGGCGCCAACGTGCAGCAGATCGTGCAGTGGTTCGACCTGGGCGGCGAGATTCAGCTTTCCGATTCCGTATCCGCCGTCGAAGCTCTCGAAAACCTGAAAGAAATTCAGGGCCTGATCGACAAACTCGGCCCACTCGGCGTCTCGCAAAAAGAAAGCCCCGAGCAGCAAGTCTCCGCCGCGGAATTCATCCTCGAAGGCCTGCACGCTCATAAGCGCATCGGCCGCAACGAAGAACGCGTCTTCAAAGCCGGAGAAAAAAAGCCCGAACCCGTGCGCGAGAAAAGTTTCGACAAGGAAGAACCACCGTACAGGCAGAGAAGACAGTTTAACTAAGGCTCCGGCTTTCGGGCTTCGGGCTTCAGTCAAGCCGAGAGCCTGAGGGGGGTGAGAGTATTTCCGAAGCCCGATAGCCGAAGCCCGAAGCCCCGTTTTATGAAACGCATCCGCTACTCCAAATACGTGCCCGACCCCGCCGGCGAAATGAGCATGGAAGACCTGCTCAGCGCGCTCTCCGATTACCTGCTGCAAAGCGGCTTCCAGAGCGATATGTGGTACGAAATGCCCGAGGGCGAGCAAACCCTCGACGATCTTCGCCGTGCCATCGAACAGGCCCTGATGGAAGGCGATCAGTTCGACGACGACATGCGCGAACGCCTGCAGCAAATGGCCGCCGAAGGCCAGCTCGACGAACTCATCGAAAAATTAATCGAGCGCATGCAGCAGGAAGATTACATCTCAATCGATCGTCCATACGATGACCAGCCGCCCGATCCTGCCCGCCCCTCCGGCGTCGGCGGCCAACTCGGAGAAAATCAGCAGCAAGCCAAATTCGAAATCACCGACAAGAGCCTCGACTTCCTCGGATTCAAATCTCTGCGCAACCTGCTCGGCTCGCTCGGCAAATCCAGCTTCGGACGCCACGACACCCGCGACCTCGCCACCGGCATTGAAGCCAGCGGATCTTCCCGCACCTACGAGTTCGGCGACACCCTCAACCTCGACATCACCGCCACGCTCTCGAGCGCCATCCAGCGCGAAGGCCTCACCCTCCCGCTCAACATCGAATACTCCGACCTGCAGGTCCACCAGTGCGAGTATCAATCCTCCTGCGCCACGGTCCTCATGCTCGACTGCTCGCACTCGATGATCCTCTACGGCGAAGACCGTTTCACGCCCGCGAAAAAAGTTGCCATGGCGCTCTCGCATCTCATCCGCACGCAGTATCCCGGCGACTCGCTNNCAGATCGTCATGATCACCGACGGCAAGCCCTCCGCCCTCACCCTCGAAGACGGACGCATCTACAAAAATGCCTTCGGCCTTGATCCTCTCGTGGTCAGCCAGACGCTGGAAGAAGTCTCGAAATGCAAACGCGCCGGCGTTCTCATCAACACGTTCATGCTCGCCTCAGATTACGGCCTGGTTCAATTCGTCCAGAAAGTAACCGAGATGTGCCGCGGGAAGGCCTATTTCACCACGCCTTATACGCTGGGTCAGTATTTGCTGATGGATTACATGTCGAGAAAGACGAAGACGATTCACTGACAATTCTGGCGTCCGATTTACGAATCTTCGCCAAATATTCGCCTTGACATTGCCGGTTTTCTACTCTAGAACTCTACCACTTGCGTCCCCGACTACACTGTTTGCCTGGGGAATCCCCCACCGATAAGGAGAATAACTATGAAACGGGCCCTCGCAGTTACGTTGTTGCTCATGTCGTTTGCTACGGTAGCTCTGGCCGACGGGTCGGGACTTCCCCCCGCCCACACAACCACCAATTCGCCGAAACCAGCCACTGTCCAGCTGGCCGACGGGTCCGGACTTCCGCCAGCAACGCCGACAAAACTGCCCCAGCCGAACGTCTCGGCTTAAGGGAATTACTCCTCGAAAGCTGGGAGCAGATGATGTAATCTGCTCCCGGCTTGATTTTCCTCACCTACATCCCGCTGTTGCTGCTGGTGCTTCTGCTGTTAACGCTCGTCCGTAGGCGCTCGTTCAAGATAGTCCCGTGCTTTTTCGCGTACGCCGCATTCGCAGTGGCGGCGGACATAGCGCGCTTCGCAACCCACAACCATCATCCCAGCTACCGCCTAACCTATTGGGTCACCGAAGCTGGATACGACGTCCTCGGGATGCTGGTGATGTATGAAGTCCTGCGAAAGGTCCTAGGCGACCTGACTCGCGCCTGGTGGTCTCGCCTCATCTTTCCGGCTGTGCTTATTGCGGGCATAGGCATGAGCGTAGCTCGGGCGAACGTTGTGCCGTCGCGGCTCAGCGGCATCGAGTTCTATATCGCCGTCGGCGAAATTGCTGTGCGGTTTGTTCAGGTATTCGTTTTCGCTGGGTTGGTGACTCTTGTCCCACTTCTTGGCCTCCGCTGGCGACAGTATCCATTTGGAGTAGCCACGGGTTTTGGCCTCTATGCCACGGTTATGCTGCTGGCCACGACCAAGTTTTCGGATTTCGGAACAAGATTTAAATTGTTGTGGGGATGGACCTCACTTGTGGCATACTCTGTTGCCGTGTTGATTTGGATATGGTTTTTCAGCGTGCCACAAAAAGCATCGACCCCGAACTCGGAACTATCGGCCGCTTCCGCTGGTGATTTAAAGCAGTATAAGGACGCGCTACGGAGGATGCGTTAGTTATGTTCTCCATTATTTTTACCTGGCTGATTGTTGCGTGGGGCGCTCTGGCCTGCATCTACATGCTGCGTTGCGCATGGTCGCGCTTTCCCAGGCGCGACGTAGACGCCGACGATGTGATTCCCTTCCTTTACCCGGTGGATATTTCGCTGGCCGAGTCGATTCTCGATCCGGCAGCGGAATTCGAATGCCGCTGGAAGCTTGGCCCACGGCGGTTTCGCGAGGCGCAACGCAAGCGCATGCGCTTGTATCTCGAGCTGACCCGCCGCATGGCTCACAACGCCAAGGTCCTCGTGGAATACGCCGCCGCGGAGAAGCACAGCCACGATCCTCGCCGCGTCAGCCTGGCTTCCGCGCTGCAAGAGAAAGCAATCGGAGTCCGGCTCTATTCCCTGCTGACCGGAATCAAGCTTCGTTTCTGGCTGCTGCTACGCGCAGATATCTTGAACTCGATGCCTCTCGCGCATCTGCGCAGTGCGGGCGAGATCGACGGGCTACAAACTTACAGCGCCTTGAAAACCGCAGCCGCGGCGGCCTTCATTCAGTTGCCCGCCGACGAGCAAGATTCCCTTTTCCGAAACCTCTGAGCGTCCTGCGGGCGAAGCTTACCCCTCGTTCCTCCGCGGAGTAGTGCTAGCCCCACCCTTCCTGCCACCCGCTCGCCGCCCCCGCCAATCTGCTGATACTCTTTATCCAGACCCATGGCAAACTGCATTCGATGTGGCCGCCAGCTTCCCGGCTTTACCTTCGGCAAGAAGATCTGCCAGTGGTGCGTGCAGCACGAAGCCTACCAGCGCGGCGAAATTGTTGAGGACGCGAAACAGCCCGTCATGCGCACCCCATGGGTCCGCCGCGGCGAATCCACCATCAGCCTGACCCAAATAATCTTCGGCATCAACGCAGCCGTGTTCCTCGGCATGGCGCTCTCCGGCTCTACCATCATGGAGTTCTCGACTCAGGAGACCATCCTCTGGGGCGCCAACTGGGGACCACTCACACTGTCGGGCGAATGGTGGCGACTGCTGACCTGCGTATTTGTTCACGGCGGCATTATTCATATCGCTTTCAACATGTGGTGCCTGTGGAATCTCGGCGCGCTTTCCGAATCGCTTTACGGACGCTGGGTTTACGCCTCCGTCTACCTCCTCTGCGGCATCGGAGCTAGTCTAGCCAGCATTGCTTGGCATCCTGGCACCCCCAGCGTCGGCGCTTCCGGAGCCATCTTCGGACTCGCCGGCGCCCTTATAGCGGCTTTCAAACTGGGCGAGTTCTCCGTGCCGCGTTCCGCGCTCTCGGGCACGCTGCGCAGCCTTGCGATGTTTGTTATCTACAACCTCATCTTCGGACAGGTAATCGGCACTACGGACAATGCCGCCCACGTCGGCGGCCTCGTCACCGGATTGATTCTCGGCGCGCTTATCGCGCTTATCGCGCCGCAACACGACCACGACATGCGCCGCATCGCTATTTTTATCGGCATGACCGTCCTCCTGGCCGGCGCAGCGGTCGGACTCGCGCGCTATCACGGATTGCCCTTGCGCCTGGGACGCGCCGCAAACTTCATGGAAGGCCATCAGCCCGGTCGCGCAATCGCGCACCTGGAGAAAATGGTCAAGCAGCGCCCCAATTTTCTCCCCGCTCATTTCGATCTTGCCCAGGCTTACTTCAATCAAGGTGAGTATGCGCGGGCGGAGACTGAGCTTAAACGCGTGCTGGATCTCCAACCCAAGCACGCCGGAGCACGAGCTTTGTTGGGAATGGTGTATCTGAACCAGAATCGTCCGCAGGACGCGAAGGATACGTTCACCCAGTTGCTGGCGCAAGGCCCAAACAATGCGGAAGGCCATTACGGCCTTGGTCTCGCCCTGGCAGCAGAGAACAATCATCAGGCAGCCATCGAAGAATACAAAACCCCCGCCCGCCTTGATCCGCAAGCCGCCGGTATTGACTACGATCTCGGCGTTTCCTACGCCAAGCTCAAGATGTATGACGACGCCGTCGCGGCCTTTCTCAAAGAGCGGCAGAACGGCGACAACCAGGAACTAGAAACCGCTCTGGCCGACGCCTACCAGGCCAAAGGGCTGACCCAGCAGGCCCAGGAAGCGCGAAGCAAGGCAACGCAGTTCCAGGACCGCGAAGCAAATCGATGACCACGATATAAGAAGCTGTGCGCTCCGAGTTCGCGGTCGTTGTGGGCGCTCATTTTCTTTGCCGAGTCGGGCCGTCTGAACGCTTAATGTTCCGGTTGGAACATTAGAGCGAATGTTTCAGCCACGACCAAGTTATTAGCTGTAAGCTATAATGCACAAGCCACATTGAATCATGGGTTTGGGCGAACTAGTTAGCCGTCGGCTTTCTTGACGGCCAGTTCCGCGCCCTGGAAGCCGATTTTGCTGTGGGTGCCGTCGCAGAAAGGCTTGTTCACCGATCCGCCGCAGCGGCAGAGAGAAAAGGCGGGCTTGCCGGTGAGATCGTAGGGAGTGCCGTTGACGTCGACGAGTTCAATCGAGCCTTCGGGCGCTTCCACGCGGTAGGGGCCGTTGGGACGGACTGTGATTTTTACCTGAGCCATGTTTGATTCCTCCAACCTTACGAGATTCCAGTAAGGATAAAAAGATACCACCAACAGGCTCGGCCTGTCGCGGGCCCTTGGATACGTGCGGATGTGAACGCAGGAATTGGCGCGGATGAGGCGGCAACAGGATAGGTTTCCGCCCCCCCGTCCTTTCGCAAAAAACACATTCGACAACTTTTTTACATCTTCTTTACAGCATTCTGACACCTGGCATTCGCTTGAATCGCTACATTCCATCAGCGCCACTTAGAGCAGTGCGGCCCGAATCAGAGGGTTTACACGGGCCCTGTCGGCTCCACGAAAATGTTTGGATCAGAACGGGAATAAAATCGCTCGCTTTTGGTTGTATGCGTCAGCGTATCACCAAAATTTAACAAGAAAAGGAAAATGCAATGAACTTGAGAAAGGCTCCATTTAATAGCAATTGCGCTAGGTCGGTTATGACCCTCGTTCTCGGTTTGTCGCTGGCGGTAACCGCCCGCGCGCAGAGCTCGGGGACCATCAATCAACTGTTTGCTTTCACCTGTGCTGGCGGCTCCAATAATGACACGTGTCCAAAAGGCGCGCGTCCCGATATCATCCTTCAAGCCTCGGACGGAAACTTTTATGGTGCGGCGCAAG
Organism: Acidobacteriaceae bacterium; assembly: GCA_003164855.1. Classification (GTDB taxonomy): domain Bacteria; phylum Acidobacteriota; class Terriglobia; order Terriglobales; family Acidobacteriaceae; genus Sulfotelmatobacter. The sequence goes on along the minus strand of PLUI01000079.1, from coordinate 24,166 downwards.
TTACCGATGAGGGCGTCTCCGACCCCCAGGGCGGCACACTTTTCAAACTGACCCCTTCGGGGGAGTTCACCAAGCTCTTTACCTTCACCCAGGGCAGCAGCGGGTTCCTGCACGGCAACAACCCCGCGAGCGGCTTCGTGGAGGCCAACGATGGATTCCTCTACGGCACAACCTTTAACGGCGGCAAGCAAAATGACGGCGTGCTCTTCCGGATCACGAAGACGGGCACCGACTTCAAGGTTCTCCACAACTTCTGCTCATCCGCAAATTGCGCCGACGGCAGCATTCCCGACGGACTCTTGCTGGGACAGGACGGCAAGCTTTACGGGACCACGCTGCAAGGCGGATCATCGGTTAGCCCGTGCCCAAGCTTCGGCTGCGGCACGATCTTCCGTTTCGAACCGACCACCGGCGCTTTTACCGTTCTCCATAGACTGACCGCCACCGATCCTTATGGTATTGAACCAGGGGGGATGATTCAGGCAACCAACGGCAACTTCTATGGTGTCTCTTCAGGACCCGATGCCAATGAAAATATCTTCCAATTCACACTGTCGGGTAAATTCACGGTTCAGTTCACGTCGGCCCCGTTGAATCTCGGCCTTAGTGGCGTGACACAAGGCGCCAACGGCAATCTCTATGGAGCCTTCGAATCCATTGGTGTGGACGACATCAACTTTTTTGAAGTCAGCACCGAGGGCACCGGCTTCGTGGCTTTTGCGCCATTCACGCCGCTGGTAGGAACGCTCGGCATTCCTTCGCTCTTTCTGGCCTCCGACGGCAACCTGTGGGATTCGAACTTTACGGACTCGACCGCTCCGCAGGGCAGCATCTTCTCGATCAACCCGCAGAATGGAGCGGTGCTCCAGACCTTTGCTTTCGACGGCGCCAACGGCGACTCGCCATTGGCTGGCGCGATTCAGGCCGCGGATGGCAGTTTCGTGGGCACAACGGAACTTGGCGGCACAATCGCAGCCGGGAAGAACACCTTCGCCGATGGCACGGTCTGGACTCTGGATGCGGGCTTACCCGCGCTGGTGCCCGCCATTCGACTGCTGAACTCGACCAGCGGTAGCGTGGGCTCGACCGTGCTGATAAATGGCAAAAACCTCATCGGCACCACTGAGGTCAGTTTCAACGGAGTCAGCGCTTCGTTCCAGGTGCTCAACACCCAGTTTGTCAGCGCAACAGTTCCTGCCGGCGCCACCACAGGTCCGGTCACCGTCACTAACGCCGGTGGTGAGGCCACCAGCACACAGTTGTTCACCGTCAACTAACCTGATTGCGATTCGCCATTCGGTCGAATGATCCGATTCGAATCGCGAGCTCGAAACAAACCTGGCTCGGGCTACGAAAAAATTGCGGGGCGGAAAGAAAGTCTTTTCGCTCCGCAAAAAGTCGTGCCCTTCCCGATCATGCAATTCCTAACCGTTGGTTTTAGGCAGCCAAGGTGTCAGCGGAAACCAGGCTGCGGTAGAGGTCGAGGTAGTCGTCGATCATGCGTTTGGCGGTGAAGCGTTCGCGGGCGCGGGCGAAGGCGCGATCGGCATAGGCTTGGCGCAAGGGACGGTCGGAATCGAGCTGGCCAAGAATTGCGGCCAGGCTGCTGGCGTTGTTGGTGTGGAAGTAGAGTGCGGCATCGCCCCACACTTCACGGAAGCTGGGGATATCGTTGGCGACGAGGGCGCAGCGGGAGAAAGCGGCGTCGAGGGCAGCCATGCCGAGCGGCTCGTAGCGCGGCGTTGCGGCGTAGACGGCGGCGCGGCTGTAAAGAGCGCGCAGTTGAGGCTCGGTCTGCGCACCGCGGATGGCGACGGTGGCCTGGCTGGTGGAAACTTTCACATCGGCGCGGATGGGAATGCGCGGGACCGGAACGGTTTGCTCGGCACCTACGATGCAGATGGGGAACGGGTGCGAGTGCTGGGTGAGCAGGAAGACTTGCTTGCCGGCATCGACCAGGCGACCGACGGAGAGGACGGAATCATCTTTGCTGACGTAGGGATTGAAGAAAATGGGATTGCGGCCGGGATAGATAATGGCTGCGCGACGAGGGCGGCAGTACGTGGCGATAACCGTGTTGAGCATGCAGGCCGAGGGCGCGACTACGGCATCGGCGGCGGCGATGCCGCGAACGATGGTATCGCGATACCACTGGAGCCAGCGCGTGGCGCGGGGCGCGCAACCTTGCACGGCTTGCGACCAGGTGATGAGGTCGCCGTTGGCCATGATTACACGGGGAACATCGACGGGAAGGTTGCCATGGCAGAATTGGTGCAGCTGAAGAAGGTCGGGATGAACCTCGCGCACCAGGCTTGCCAGAAACGCGGAGGATTCGGCGAGGTCGTGCGGTGCCTCGTCCATCCACTCCAGGCGGAAAGCGGTGGGGCGGTATTCAAGACCGTGGAGATGATCCATCCAGGAAGTTTGATCGGGCAGAGGGATTTCGCCGAAGGTGACGAGGGTGACGCGAACGCCGCGCGTGACCAGTCCGGTGACCAGCTCGCGAGCGTAGGTCCAGGAGCCGGAGATGGTATCGGCGGTGACCAGAACGTGCAAACGGGCCTCCAAGGCTGGCTGCGGAGGATGGGACTTCCGCGGCCAAGACGATTTATTCTAGTGGGAATTCGCGCGCAGGGGAAGGGATTTCGCGCGCGGAGACACGAAATCGAGTTAGAAGTCAGGCCGCGCCCAGCCTCTGGCGGATGTCTCGGGCGAGGTTGTCGATAAGACGAATTTTTTCCGCGGCGGGGGCGGGCACGCCGGGCACGGACATGGCCAGTTCGCAGGAGAGCAACATGACGGTAAGCGACTCGCACACTTCGCTGCGAATCTGTTGCTCGACCGAACGGCGGGCTTGGGTCTCCNNAGAGCAGCATGGACGTCAGGCTTTCACACATTTCACTGCGAAACTGTTGCTCGACCGAGCGGCGAGCCTGAGTTTCCTCGCGCTTGCGGCGGTGTAGTGCGGAGCGAACCTCGCGAACCAATCGCTCCATGCCGCTGACGGCGAAGTTAACGTACACGGGGAAGGCGGTGCCCAGATGCTCCAGCACCTGGTCGCTTTCGGCGGGCTCGTTTTCCAAGAGGAATTGATCGATGACAACTGTGGAGTACGACTGCTCGCGCAGCCGGGCCACAGCTTGCGGCAGATTTTCAGCCCAATGAGCTTCGTTGCCGGTGGACTCTTTTAAAGTAGCGGCGCACTCTAGACCGCGTGCTGACGAGGTTATCAGTAAGATCATGCGGGTTCTATAGCACGCGGGTCACCAGAAGCGTTTTCATTGAAAAGAAATGGGTTATGGGACTGCGGACGAGCGACTCTTCCCATTGCGGACCACACGAGTTTCCCAGCCATTTCATAATTGAACTTTTCGCAAAATCCAGAGAAGCCGCGCCTTTCCCAAAACGACTATGAGATGACTGACTGTCTGACTGACTAGGCGTGGATCGCGTAATCTTTTAGTTTGCGGTAAAGAGTGGTTTTGCCGATGCCGAGCAGCCGCGCGGCCTGTAGCTTATCGCCATTCAGTTCGGCGATGGCGCTGAGAATCGTCATCCTTTCCAATTCCGCCATGGGGACGATTTTGTTTTGACTGTGTCCATTGCCATTTCCCGGCATGAGGACCACGGTTTTGGCAATGGCCGGCGGGAGGTCGGGAACATGGATGAGGGGGCCGCTGGTGAAGGCGCAAGTGCGTTCCAGACAGTTTTCCAGTTCGCGAACGTTGCCTGGCCAGTCGTAAGCCAGCATAACTTTGACGGCTTCGTCGCTGAGAATTTTTTCCTGAGCCGAAGCGCGTGAGGCCCGCTCCATGAAGTGAGCGATGAGAAGAGGGATATCCTCGCGACGCTCGCGCAGCGGAGGAATGCGCAGGCTGAGAACGTTGAGGCGGAAATAGAGGTCGCGCCGGAAAGCGCCTCCGGTGACGGCCTGCTCCAGGTCGCGGTTGGTGGCGGCCAGGATACGGACGTTGATGGGGATGCGGCGCGTGCTTCCGACGGGACGGATTTCCTTTTCCTGAATGGCGCGCAGCAGTTTGGATTGAAGATCGACGGGAAGTTCGCCGACTTCGTCAAGAAACACAGTTCCACCTTCGGCGATGGCCAGCAATCCGTCTTTGGCTTGATTGGCGCCGGTGAACGCACCCCGCACGTAGCCGAAGAGTTCGCTCTCGATCAGCGTGGGCACGAGGGAGCCGCAGTCGACGGGAATGAACGGCTTATCGCGAAAAGGGCCGGAGTAGTGAATAGAGCGCGCGACCATTTCTTTTCCCGTGCCGCTCTCGCCCAGAANNCTCCGGAGCGCGGCCGACGAGGCCGCCGAAACCCTGTTTGGATTTGAGCTTCTCGCGCAAGATGCGGTTTTCGGTCTTGAGCTTGAGATGGTTGGAGACGCGAGCCAGCAGCAGTTTGAGTTCGTCAATGCTGAAGGGTTTGGTGACATATTCGTAAGCCCCATGTTTCATGGCCTGGACCGCCGACTGCACCGTTCCGTACCCGGTAACGACGATCACAAGCGCTTCCGGACGCTGGGCTTTGATGTGCCGGAGAGCTTCGAGACCACCCGCTCCGGGGAGCCGGAGGTCGAGCAGGACGGCATCGATGGATTGGGTTTGGAGCAGGCGATAAGCCTGTTCGGCGGAATCGGCTACATGCGCCATGAACCCGAGGGAGCAGGCGACTTCGCGGCAAGCTTCCCGGATGGAGCGTTCGTCGTCGACGATGAGAAGGTTGAGATAATTGGCGGCCAGAACTTGAGGGGTGGCGATCGATGGACTTACAGCTGCTGACGTCATAAGAGTGATTCCTTCTTGATTTCTTGAAATGCCGGTTGTTCCGAATGTTGAATGGGGATGTCCAGAAAATCCGCGGTGGCTGTGGTATGAGCGGTGCGGGGGAGCAGGATCATAACCCGGGTTCCGCTGCCCGGTTCACTATCGATGTGGATCAATCCGCCGTTTGCGGTGACGATGCTGCGGACAGTGGTCAGTCCCAAGCCCGTGCCTTTCCCGGCGTTCTTGGTGGTGAAAAAAGGATNNCTGAGGCCGAGGCCGGTGCCTTTGCCGACTTCCTTGGTGGTGAAAAAAGGATCGAAGAGATGCTGGCGGGTTTTCGTATCCATGCCGCAGCCGTTGTCGCCGACGGTGAGAAGAACACAGGGAAAGGCAGCAACTCCCTTTGGTGGCACCGGACCGGGAACACTCTGGAACTTACAGTTGCTGGTCTCTATGACAATGCGGCCACCCTCGGGCAGGGCGTCGCGGGCGTTGAGAACAAGGTTGAGCAGGATTTGCTGGGCCTGTGCCTGATCGATTTTGACCAGACCGAGATTGGGATCGAGACCGAGGTCGAGGACAATGTTTTCGCCGATCAGGCGGGTGAGGAGATCCCGCATCGCCTGGGCAATTTGGTTCAAGCACAGTGCCCGGGCTTGAGAAGATTGGGGACGGGCGAAAACCAGCAATTGCCGCACCAGGCCGGTGGCTTGCATGATGGCGGAGCGAATTTCATCGGCGTAGCGGCGCCGGCGATCGCGTGAATCCAGACTGGTGAGCAAGAGATCGCAGTACAGCATGACGCCGGTGAGAAGGTTGTTGAAGTCGTGGACTACGCCTCCAGCCAGACGACCGACAGCTTCCCATCGTTGAGCCTGGAGCAAGCCTTCCTCGACGGGAATGCTATCGCGGTTGGGTTCGGCGATAAGCAAGGCATGGGGTGGATCCTGGCCAGATTGTGGCAGACGCCAGACGGTGTAGTTCGTCTTTGCCAGCCGGGTTCCAGCAGGTGCTCCTGGATATGTCCCAACGATGCGGATATTTTCACATTTGCAATCGAAGAGATCGTGGAGAAGTAGCTCTGTGGTTTCGCGCGCTTCGGAAGGGACCAAATCGTGGAGGCGCAAAGAACGATGCTCGGCGAGGACGGGTTCGAGAGCCTGCCTGAAGGCGGGATTGATCTCGACGATCAGTCCCTGCGGGTTGCAGCGGGCGGCAGCGAAGGGAGCCTGTTCGAAGATGGAACGGAAGCCCGTTCCGGCCGTTTCCGCGGCCGATTGTCCTGTCCAGGGAAATGGAGTCGCCGTGTTCATACTGATACTTTGCCGTGGGGGGAGTGGGAAAAGGAACCCCAAGAAGGTCTGCTTGATACCTCAGTGCTCCCGAAACGGGACTGCCAGAGCATTTCTTGCCAGATCATCGTCAGCCAGACCATCGTTAGGATCCACCTTCTCTTGTTTTTCGAGTCCCACTATAGGAGGCCCGAAGTGACACGGCGAAGGGCACACGTCACTCAAATGAGGAACATGCCTGTGGAAAAATGGAGCAAGAGCTTTTGATTGTTCAGGTTAGTGAAGAAATAATTTACACGTCGAAAGGCTCAGGAGAAGCTAGACAGAAGATTATTCGTTAGAGGGGTGAGGATACTGACGATCAGCCACCGAGTTTGGATCGGCGAAGGTGAGGGGGGCGTTGAGCCGGAAAGTCAGGCGGCGTCCTCTCTGTATTTCGAGTTCGCGAAATCGCGCGTCGGATCCGCCGGCGCGGGAGGACGCATTCGATAGTGCGCCAGACTCAAAGGTTCCCTTCGCGAACAGGCTTGAAGTCTGAAGATCGAGCGCTTTGCCATCGATGGTGATGGCGATCAAAGTGAGGCGGACGTAGCCGGGATCGGGACTCGATCCGGGCCGGTCCACGGAGGGTTGGGCGGACTCTACGCGCCCGCTGACCGGAGTTCCGCGTTCGACCAGAATATCTCCGTCAAGGGTGAGAGGGCCGGCCACGGACGCAGCAAATGTATCGCCGGGGCGAACTTGCGGGATAGACAAAGATTTATCCAAACGGACGGTGATAAGCGTGCCCGCTGGCAGGCTGTGCGCATGCGCTGCCGCCGGAAAGGGCGTACCGCTTCCCGACTTGCGATCCTGGGGAACTGCGGGATGAGGGCTTTCGTCGGTGGCGTGCTCAGGATTCTGATGGAAAGGGAGGTTTTGCTCGGCAGCCGGAGAGTTCGTTGCCGGCTCAGTGCGATGGACGGCACTGGGGCGGGCGCACCCTGCAGCAACGCTTACCACAAGACAGAGCACGAGCCAAACTAGCTTCGGCGGTGGACTGGCTCTACGTCTTGCCATGCAGAATATGGTTGCTCGATCCTCTACCACACGCTAGTGGCAAGTGAAATACCAGATCGGCGGTAAGGGAATCAAGGACATACGGACTGGATAAGCATCGGGCCATGTAGAAAGTGCGTGTTTCTACGTCTGAATGTTACAGTTCGGCCGAGGGGCGATGATTTATCTCGAAACCAAACGGTTGCTCTTTCGAACGCACGAGGAAGAAGATGCAGCCGATTTTGTCCGAATGCACACCGATATCGAAGTGCGTCGCTACGTGGGTGGGCAAGCGTGGTCTTTGGAGAAGGCGCAGCATCGTTTCCGGTGAGTATCTCGGTCGACCGACAGAAACCTACGGCCTATGGGCCACGATTCTCAAGACAGAAAAGAAATACATCGGATGCTGTGGCCTGCGCGCCGCGGGATCGGAGGCATATCTCGGTTATTTTCTTGCCCGGCCCTACTGGGGACGAGGATTGGCGTCAGAGGCTGCGAAGGCTTTCATCGACGTCGCATTTGACGGCTTGAGGTTGCCGCGTCTTCTGGCGGATGTGGAGCAGGGACATGAAGTCTCGGAGCACATTCTGCGGAAGTTCGGATTCTCATTTCTGAGCCGTGAAGAGATCGCGGGGAGCGGCCGCGTCATACTGGATTACGAACTATCGAGGGCCGAGTGGGAGCGTCGATCAATTCAGCCGGGCCATCGCGGGTTTAGCGGCTGACGAGTTAAGCTATCTCGGGTCCATTCGGTTCACCATTATGTCTCGATCAAAACGTGTATTCCTGTCCGCCGAATGGCGAGACCTCGTTATGTTGAACTATGAAGTTGAACCCAGTCTGCTGAGCCAGTACGTTCCGCGCGGCACCTCGTTGGATTCATTCGAGGGAAGAACATTCGTCAGCCTTGTGGGCTTTCGGTTCTGCCGCACCAAGCTGCTGGGCTGCCTGCCGATTCCGTTTCATACGGAGTTCGAGGAAGTAAACTTGCGCTTCTACGTTCGCAGAAAAGAAGGCGCCGAAGATCGCAGAGGAGTCGTCTTTATCGCTGAAGTTGTGCCGAGGCACGCCATCGCGGTCACCGCCCGCCTCCTCTACGGCGAAAACTACATTCGCCTAGCGATGAGGCACCGCGTCGGCACGGAACAATTGGCGACAATGTTCAGCTACCAGTGGAAGGTCGAGGACAAGTGGTGTGGCATCTCCGCTCAGACCGTGGGCGCGCCAAGCCATCCGAGTGAAGGGAGCGTGGAACAGTTCATTACGGAACACTACTGGGGCTATTCGAATCGACGCGGGGGCGGGTGTCTCGAATATCATGTTGCGCACGCTCCGTGGCAAGTCTGGGCCGCTACTTCCGCCCGGTTCGAAGGCGACGCCATCGCTCTTTATGGAAGCCGCCTCGCAGCAGTTCTCAAGCGATGCCCTGACTGGGCGTTCGTCGCCGTTGGATCGCCTGTCAACGTCTTCCAGGGCAATCGAATCCAATGAACAAACCAGACCACAAACTGAAATCCTTTCAGCCTCGCGAGGGTTGGATACTTTACGACGGGGGCTGCGGGTTCTGCTTTCGGTGGGTTCACTTGTGGAAAAGGGTTGTGGAGCCGAGGGGCTTTGCCATCAAAGACCTGCAGTCGGCTTCTCTCCACGGCAGTTTGCAAGTTCCGCAGCAAAATTTACTGGACGACATACGGGTACTGACCCGGAGCGGAGAGTTGCAGTCGGGCGCGAATGCATATCTTTATGTGGCACGACGAATCTGGTGGGCCTGGCCTTTCTATGCAATCTTCTCTTTGCCAGGTTTTAATGGGATGCTTTGGACTGGCTACCACTGGTTCAATCGGAACCGGTACCGAATCTCGCGTCATTGTCCACTGCCTACAAAGAATGGGGGCCTCTAACAAGAAATAAATCGCGGAGAGCATGATGCTCTCCGCGAGGTTGTTTGGTTCAAGACTGCGAGTTAGTTGGAACCGCTGCCGGCGTTGGCGCTTTGCGATTCGTTTTCCGGCTGCGCGATTACGCCATCAAACGGAGTGGCAGCAACGTAACGCCCGTGCACCACGCTGATGCGGCGCAGCGGGAAACCGGAATCGGGTCCACGCTGCCAGGTGCTGCCGCCGTCGATGCTTTCGAAGACGACGCCGGTCTGGCCGCTGGTCGCGAGCAGACGCTTGTGGCTGTTGTCGTAAGCGACCGAGGTGATGTCCTTGTCGGGCAAACCGGTGAGTATGTGATTCCAGCTCTTGCCGGAATCCCCGCTGTGGAAGGCGCCTTCGCGGGTGGCGATGAAGACTTGGCCATCCGGGGCCACGGTCACGCTGCGAATGTTAATGGGGTACGAGGCCAGGACCGCAGGCTGCCAGACCTTTCCTTCATCCTGGGAAACGAGAACTTTTGACCGCGTCGCCGCGACTACCAAGCCATCGTGCGCTTGTACGGAAACAAAGTCTTTCTCGCCCTCAACCGGTCCGCCCACCCAGACTTTTCCGTGATCTTTGCTGGTGAAGAGTCCGGAGGAAGTTGCCGCGAACCAGCGGGACGATGCCAGGTCGGTATCGTTCACGCGGCCTTCCAGCACGGCGTGCGTGCTGGCGACGGAAGTTAAGGTCTTTTTCTTGCCGCTCTTCAACGTCACGGTACGCGAGACAGTCTTCTCGAGCACAACGTCGTTGATGGGGTGCCAGGTCGAGCCACCCTCGGCAAGTTCGAAGACGCCCTTGTTGGTTCCGGCAACCAGCGTTCCATTACCGGCTTGCTTCAGAGTGAATACATCGCGGCCGTCGAGCCCCGAGCTCTTCTGCTGCCAGCTCTGTCCGCCGTCGTGACTAAAGAACACGCCGCCGAATTCGCGATCATTTACCAGGCCGATGTAAAGAGTGTTGGGTTCTTTGGTATCAGCCAGGATTGCGGTCACGTAACGGTGGGAGTATCCGTGATTGGAAGAAGTGAAACTGGCCGCGGAATCGTCACTGGCGAGCACACCGCTGCGATCGGTCGCCAGCAATACGCGCTGTGAGTTGCGCGGATCGATGAGCACATCGTTCACCACAACTTCAGAGCTGCTTGCGAGTTTCCAATTCCTGCCTTCGTCAACGCTCTTCCACAGACCTTCTGTGGTTCCGGCGTAGACGACGGCGGGGTTGCTGGGATCCTGCTTCAGGACGCGGGTGCGCCGCGCGGTGAAGGGAATGCCCTTGACTTTCTCGAACTGATCGCCGCCGCTGACGCTCTTATAGATACCGGAGCAGGCGCTGGCGAAAACTTCTGAAGTATTGGCGGAGCTGACGATGATCGAGAAAACGTCGGAATCGTCGATCATGCCTTTGTTGATGTGCTGCCAGTTGGCGCCACCGTCGCTGGTCTTCCACGCCAAGTGCCAGGTTCCGGCGTAAACAACGTTGGGATCTTTGGGATCGACCGCGATCGATTCGATGTTCTTGACGATGCCGTCATCGTGAGAAATCCGCTGCCAATTGTTACCGCCATCGTTGCTGCGGTAGACGCCATCGAGGGCTCCGGCGACTACAACCTTATTGTCGGAAGCGGAAACTGCCATGGCACGCACGGATTTGCCGTGCATGGCGGGCAGAGTTTCCCAATCCTTGCCGCCGTTGTGGCTGCGGAAAATGTCACCAGCACTCTGATCCTGCACGCTCCAGGCGGAGACGAAAATGGTTTTGGAGTTGTGGGGATCGAAGGCGATGTGGTCGAGCACATAATCGTCGCCGACGCCGAGCTTGGCGAATCTCGACCAGTTATGGCCGCCATCATCGGAGACGAAAATCACTCCGGTGCTGGTGCCCAGGAAAACGCGGTCGGGATTGTGCGGATCATAAGCCAAACTGCGGACATCGCCGCCATCCGGCCCCAGAACGGGCCACTGGTGAGCTCCCGCGGCGAATGCGGATATGGAAGCTAACAGCAATAACGTCAGCAACTTAGCCGAAGCGGATTTCATAGTGATTTTCTGCCCCACGGTGGAAAAAGTTAGATGCGACAGCTAGCCTGACAGGCTAGTCCTTCCCCAGCAAGTTACCGAAGGCCACGCGAAAAAAAGGGCCGGTCGATTGCCGACCGGCCTTTTATATTCGTGACCGATTTACTGCGCTTTCTTGGCGGCCGCTTTCTTTTTGGCCACTGGCTTGGGATGATCCGGAATCGCCTTCACTTTGGATTCATCCACCGATTCAGTACCGGTCGAATCGAAGGTCGCGCCCGAGGGCACGATCCAGTACTCGGCGGTCTTGGTGCCGGCGCTGCCGGTGCGGACTTCGATGCGGCTGGCATCGATACCCTGCTTGGCTTCGCCTTCCGTCAGGTAGAACTTGGAATCGACGGCGCGTTCGCCCGCCAGATTCTTGCGTTTCTCTGTCGGGTCAGCATTGCCGACAATGACCAGCTTGTTGTCCGGGTTCTGCTGCAAGTTCTTGGCTACGTCATCCAGGATGGCCTTGCAGGTATTGTCGACGCGCCAAGGCTTCTTCTCGTTGGGGAAGTCGCACTGGCTGAGCTTGGCGGCCTTGGGCGGCGGAGGCGGCGGATTTTCCACCGTCGCTTGGGTCGAGGCTTGACCGGTCAAACCGCGAGAGTCGGTGCAAGTCGCAGTGACGGTGATGGGGCCGGGTTGGGCTCCGTTGGTGGACAAAGTAGCCGTACTCCCACTGCCGGAGATGGTGCCGCTGGTAGCAGTCCAATTCGATACGTTAACCGGAACACTGTCAGGACTGGTGCAGCTACAGCTTACGGTTACGCTTGCGCCGGCTTGCACGGTTGAGGGACTCGCCGTGCAACTCATGGTCGGGGGATTTTTCGGCGGCAACGGCTTGATGGTGTAGGTCGCCGAGCAACTCGCCTCACCTCCGGTCTTCATCTTCGCATCTGTCACGTGAGCGTTGACCGCGTAGCTGCCGGGAGCCGCATTGGTGGTATCGATCTGGGCGGTAGTGTCTTTGCCGGTGACCTGGCCTCCATTGCCGCTCCAGGCATAAGTAACCGTGTGCTTGGGGTTGAAGTTGCTGGTGGTCACGGTTGCAGTGATGGGTTCACCGACCATTACTTCGGTAGGCTGCACGGAACAACTTGCGGTTGGAGTGACCGCAGGGGCGCCGCCCCAAGCGAATACGAAACCAGTGCGCAAGCGAACCCCGTCAAACGACGGCCGCCGCAGGTCGGAAAATTGCGAGGAAACATAATCGGCGTAGTTGTGCTGCGTCCAAACATAGTCGGCTTCGAACAAACGGAACGAAAGCCATTTCTTAAGGGGCAGGTCCATGCCACCGCCGAGGATCGCTCCAACTCCGTCGCCGGCGTCGAGGCCGTTGACCGCGACCCGGTTCAGGCTCACCATGGCATGCAGAAAGTAATTGGCATCATCCGTACGCCAGATGAAACGTGGACCCACCGATCCGGTGGCTTCGTAATTGCCCTTTCCCCAGTTGTGACCCAAGTCAAACTCCAGGCCCCAGTGCGGGTCGAAGTTATAGGTGAAAGCGCTGCCAAATCCCTTCGCCATATCGGGAATCGTGTAGGCTCCGGGACTGTTGAAATCAGTGAACGGCTGGGGTACCGTGCCGCCGGGATGCAGCCATTGATATCCCAAAAACAAATCCCATTTCGGATTTGAGTCGCTCTGCGCGAACGCCGGGCTGGAGATGAGTGTTACGGCGAGAACAACTAACAGGCCGATTACCATGCGGCTCTTACTGATCTTAGAACTGAGTGACATTCTTTCCTCCGTAAATCGACACGCGTTTAACCTGCGCGTAGGGCCCGACGGCGACATCAAGAAAGCACTGCAGGATTAGAAACGCTTATTTGGACCCAATTTGGGAACCCGCAATTCTAACGCACAGCAATCTCAAAGCGAAAGTGATTTTCAGAAATGACACTTTGGGGTCGTGATTTTCTTGTTCGCATGGGTAGCGACTGCGTCTCAAATTGACATGGAATAATATACAGTCGGTCGAACTCGAACCGGATGAGCTGCGGGTTGCCGGCTCGCGGGACCTTGCTCCACAGGAAGCTAGCCGCGTATGTTTGTAGTCTCAGTATGCGGGCGATGATCGCGGGTGAAACGGGTGGGCAAGATAAGAAATGAACCACGAGAAAGTATTGATTGTTGAGGATGAAGAGAACGAGCGTACCGGGCTCGCCGAACTGGTTTCGTCCTGGGGATATCGCACCGAAACCGCTCGGGACGGTTCTGAAGGGCTTGAAAAAGCGGCGCAGTGGACTCCATCCATCGTCATTACAGACATGAAGATGCCGCGCATGGGGGGCATCGAACTGCTGGAACGGCTGGCGGAGCAGACCCAGGCCATGGCGGTAATTCTGGTGACGGCGCAGGGCACGATCGACAGTGCGGTTCAGGCCATGCGCCTGGGAGCGTATGACTACATCACCAAGCCCATCGACACGCAGCGGTTGCGCGCGATGCTGCAAAATGCGTCCGCTCTGGTGGGGACTCGGGCCGAACTGGAAAGCACCCGACGACGGCTGCGGGATTCCGGCTCCCTCGGTCAACTGCGCGGTACGTCGCGCAAAATGCAGGAGATTTTTCGGCTGATCGAACTGGTGGCTCCGAGTACGGCTTCAGTACTGATCACGGGAGCTAGCGGTACGGGCAAAGAGCTTGTAGCCCGGACCATCCATCAACTGAGCCCGCGCCGCGATCGGCCCTTCGTCGCGATCAACTGCGCGGCTATTCCGGAAACGCTGATTGAAAGTGAGATCTTCGGCCACGAAAAGGGCGCTTTCACCGGAGCACTGGAGCGGCGTACGGGATGTTTCGAGCTGGCCGAAGGGGGCACGATCCTGCTCGATGAAATCGGTGAGATGCCGGTGGGCACGCAGGCTAAATTACTGCGCGTGCTTGAGGACCACAAGCTACGCCGCTTGGGAAGCAAGGTGGAAACGTCGGTCGATGTCCGGGTGCTGGCCGCCACCAACAAAATTCCGGATGACGCCGTTGCTTCGGGTGAGCTGCGCAGCGACCTTTATTACAGGCTTAACGTGTTCAACATTCACATGCCTCCGTTGCGCGAGCACAAGGAGGACATACCCGACCTGGTACAGCTTCTGATATCGGAAATGAGCGCGAAGCACAGCCGTAAAGCAGGCGCTGTCAGCGAAGCGGTGATGAATCTGTTCAACAATTTCACCTGGCCGGGAAATGTGCGCGAATTGCGCAACACGATCGAGCGCGCCGTGATTGTATGCGACAGCGGCATGATCGAGACCAAACATCTGCCACCCGGATTCGGCCATGCCATCATGCGCACCAGCGCGCATGATCCGGATGCGATCCGCATGGGGGTCGGCACCACGGTGGGTGAGGCGGAGAAAATGCTCATCCTCAAGACACTGGAATCGACCAGCAACAACAAGACGAAGGCGGCGGAAATTCTGGGCATCAGCTTGAAAACCCTTCATAATAAGCTCAAGGAGTATGGCAGCAGCGCGGCGGAAACGGATGCCGGGAAAGAAGATGCTTCACAAAGTGGCCAGTGACTAGTGGGCAGTGGCCAGTGAAGGGGCTATTCAGCCGACTTTCACAGGCCGCTGCTTCACCAAGGCCACCGAGCACCGTGCACTGAACACTGATCCTGCCACTGTTCTCTATGCGACGTAAAGCCATCATCGTGCTAGCCATCACCCTCATGGTGACTGTGATGGTGACTGCGTTCTCGTTTCTTTACATCTCACAGATACTTCGTCAGCGCATCAACAGCACCTACGACAGTACTTCCCGCCTGACCCAGCAGCTCGCCTACTTCGCGGAAAACGATCTGCCGGATTTGAGCAGCACGCGCATCGACACCGACGACCCCGCCGCCTTGCGGCACGCGCTGGCCGAGTATCTGCCGATGGATACCAACCTGTTGAACAGTATGGAGTCGGAGACTTCGCTTTGGCCTTACATCTATGACATCTCGGTAGTGGATGCAAACGGCAAAGCATTGATGCACTCGAATGCCCAACTGGTGGGCAAGCAGATTGCTCCGAGGCCAAATTTTCTCAGCGTCACGTCCGCACGCTTCCGCGAGCAGCTTCGCCTGGTATACAAACCCGCGGCAATTTATGACGTGACCTGTCCCCTGCAACTGAACGGAGAACCATTCGGCACGATTCGCATTGGAGTTTCCACGGTCTTGCTCAAGAGCGACGTCACGCCGCGTTTAATGCACTCGCTTTACTTCTCGATCGCTTCGATTTTTACCTCGTTGTTGCTGGCTGCGGTGATTTCCAATGTGGCTCTCGGACCGCTGAAGAAGATCAGCCGAAACCTGGATAGTGTGAGCCTGGGTACCAGCGAGGAGCTCTCGGGTGACGAATCGGAACATGATGAATTCGGTCTGGTCACGTTGAAGATCGCCAACCTGGGGCGGCAGATGCGCGACACCAAGGAGATTTTTTCGGCGCTGAAAGACAATGTGGACCAGCTCATGTCGAAGCTGCAGGATGGATTAATGCTGTTCACCCGCGACTCCCGCGTGGTGCTGGTAAGCGCCCCGGTCGAGCGGTTTCTGGGCCGGCCGCGCGGAGAGTTGCTGGGCAGAACGGCGCGGGAAATTTTTTCCAGCGATTCTGTGCTGGGAACGCTGGTGCTGGAGGCTTTCGAGCGCAAGCGTCCGCTGCCGCAGCGCGAGTTTGGCGCTGCCGGCGGCCGGCGCGTTCAAGTGTCAATGGATTTTGTGCAGGAGAAAGGCACGCAAATCGGCGCTCTGCTGATCATGCGGGATGCCGAATCGGTGCGGCGCATCGGAGACGAGATTGAGATGTCTCGGCGGCTTTCCGCCAGCGGACGGGTCACCGGCGGGGTTGCGCATGAGGTCAAAAATCCGATCAACGCCATCGTGCTTCATTTTGAACTCTTGCAGAACAAGCTGGCGCAATTGGATCCCGATACCCGCCGTCACATGGATATTATCGGCAGCGAAATTCAGAGGCTCGACCGGGTGGTGCAAACCTTGGTGGACTTCATGCGCACCCGCGAATTGCATCTGGTGGAAGTGGACCTTCGCCGTTTGCTCGAAGAAGTGGCGCTGCTTGCGGCCCCGGACGCGGCGCAACACGGCGTCGACATCAGGCGCGACGTGCCCGAGGAGCCGCTGCTGGTCAACGTGGACCTCGACTTAATCAAGCAGGCGCTGCTCAATGTGGTGCTCAACGCAGTGCAGGCCATGCCCCAGGGAGGCCCACTCACGATATCGGCACATCGTGACCGCAATGCCGTGGTTGCCGAGATTTCCGATCGCGGCGTGGGCATTCATGAAGACATGCACGACAAGGTTTTTGAGCTTTACTTCACCACCAAGAAAGATGGCAACGGCATTGGACTGGCGCAGACTTACCAGATCCTGGACTGGCATCACGGGTCGGTGGAATTTGAATCGCAGGAAGGGAAAGGAACAACCTTCCGCTTTCGCCTGCCGTTGGCTGCATCGCATTTCGACTCTGAGCACGAACCGGCTGCCCGCCTGGAAAATATATTCACGGAACCGAGAACCTGATTTCACTACGACGCACTTGGGCGTAAGATTTGAACAGTCTTTTCTTCGCAATCTTGTCTTAGCAGTCTTGTCTTGGCATTCTTTTTCTCAGCAGTCTTGTCTTGGCAATCTTGCCGCGTCTGATTGAAATATGACTCTGGCCGCAATCCTTGCGATTTATTTTCTGAGCGTGGGTGGTCCAGGTTTGGGATCTCCAGCCGACATGCGAGCATCTGCGGCTCAGGGTCAGGCTCCAGAACAAAATAGCGCCGCGACATCGCAGGCGCAGCCGCCACCCGGACAAACCACAAGTCCTGCGGCGGCTTCGACCACGAGCCAACCGCAGACTACTCCCAGTCCTGCCAAACCGCGGGCGCGTCATAGGAAAACTGCCGGTTCCGATTGCTCAAATTCTCCAGCGACAGCGGCGACCGACGCGCATTCCACTCCTGCGGACGCCCACGGAGCTACAACCGCAAAACCATGTCCGCCGCCAAAAGTGATCATCAAAAACGGAGGATCGGACGAGCCTATCGTGGAACTCAAAGGCGACACGTCCGCGGGGCAAGCTTCATACCAGCGCTTTACCACCGAACAACTCAACACCGCAACCGAAGAAAACCTGAAAAAAATTGCGGGACACGAACTTAATACTACGCAGCAGGAAATGGTAAGCCAGATCAAACAGTTTATGGAGCAATCCAAGTCGGCGATTGCCGCGGGAGACCTGGGTCGCGGGCATAATCTTGCCATGAAAGCTCGCTTGCTTTCTGACGAGTTGGTTAAACCGTGAACCGGCAGGTCGGCAACTCTCAGGCCGAGGGCGCGGGCTATCCGGCGGGTCTACGACTTCGTGACGGACATAGGACGGCTTTGCAGGAAGCCGGCGAGCAATGCGCTGTTCACCTTCAGGCCGCCGTTGTAGCTGATAAAGCCCTTCTTCCTGAAGTCATTCATAAATTTACTAACCCTGCCGCGGGTGGTACCGACCATCTCGGCCAGGGTCGATTGGCTGACCTTCAGGGGATGGTCCGGCTTTGATTCCCTGCCTATTTGCTCAAATAGCAGCAGAACCCGCGCCAGTCGCCTTTCGCTAAAATTGAAGAATTGATCTACCAGGTCTTCTTCGATTCGTATAATCCGGGAAAGCAGATATTCAACGAACCGCGATGCAAACTTCGGGTCTCGCTTGAGCGTGTTAACCGCGCTCGCCTTTTGCAGTCGAATAATATTGGACTGCCCGATTGATCTCGCCGTGCAAATCCGCAGAGATTGCCCTGCCAGACAGCCCTCGCCAAAGAAGCTGCCTCGCTGGAGAAAGGCGATTATCGCTTTCTTGCGACGCGTGGAAACCGCCGTGAGCTTCACTGTGCCGCTGTGGATGTAGAAGATAGCGTCCGCTGTATCTCCCTGCGAAAAAACAGCCTCCTTGTCTCGGTAATCCCGAACCGTCATCCCCGCACGGAACTTTTTGCGAAGATCTGCGGGACTGAGGCCGAGTGTACGTTCATGCGCCATTCGCGTGTGCTCTCCGATTAATTGAAGAAGTTGGCCAGCGACGGCAATCGTATCCATCGAGGGGCAATACCGTCTAGATGTTCAAAATTGACCACTATAGCGACGATTCTGGAAGAGTCGTGGGCTGATCGGCGGGGTATCAGCTCAATCCGCTCCTATCAATCGGCGGTCGCGATGCGGCCCGGTGCGTGGTTGGCCAGAATTAAGCTCACACTTCTGCCCCGGAGCAGCACCACAAGTTGGACAACGGACGGCGAGGGCCTGTTTTTGCTTGGGTCCTTTTTCTTTTTTCATGGCGTGGAAAAGAGGGTATCCCAGAGGCCAAGTGTAAGAATGGTCAATTTTGAACGATCAATATTGAACAGGTCCACGGAGGTCGGCAATCGTCCAACTTTGATCGACCGGCCCGGCTTCCATAGTCGGCGCGACACGAAGAGGGCGAACATCGGTGGGGTTCCGTCACCATCGCTAAACGAGGCACTGTCGTAAAATCGCGAACAAACCAGCGACTCTCAGAGTCTTTGGGATGAGTCTTGGAAGCTGCTCACTTCCCTTTTGCCCGGGCCGCATTTACTTTAGCAAGCAGGTCCTGCGACATGGATTGGGCGGGACCGGGAATCTTCACGGCTTCGGTTAAGACGTCGCGAGCTTCGCCAACTTTGTTGAGCTTGGCATAGGCGAATCCCAAACGGTACAGCGTGACGGAGTATTGCGCATCGTCTTGTCCCTTCAACAGTAGCGCGGCTGATTTCAATTCCGGAATCGCGGCCGCCGTTTTCTCTTGTTTCAAGTAAGCGTATCCCACGATCGAATGCGCCGCGCCGGCGGAGATTTTGCGCGGCTTGTCGGCGTCGGGCGCGTCCGCTTTGGCCACGGCAATTGCTTTTTGCGAGTAGGTAATGGCCTTGGCCACGCTGCCGGGCTTGGGATCGTCTACGTAGGATCCGGCCAGCAGCAGTAGGGCGGGAAGCGAGTTGGGATTCGCGGCGAGCGTTTTTTCTCCGTAGGAGAGCAGGCGCGGCTGATCGTTCAACTGGCCGGGGCCCAGCGTATACATGGCGTAGTTGGAAACTGGCTCCTGAAACTTCGAGTCGGGGAAGGCCGCAGAGTATGCCTCAATGTAGGCCATGCGCGTCTTCGCGTCGTTCTCGCTGGCGATCAGGTTGAAGCCGGCCGACTCCAGAAAATTGCAGCCGTTCTGGGCTGCACTTTTATCTTCCGCCACCTGTCGCTTGAAATCGTCGTCGGTCATGCCCTCGGGCTTGGCTTGCTTTTCGATGGAATTGCAAACCGCTCCGCCCTTGGCGGCGTAGTCCATCAACCTGGCGTTGTCCTTGGCCTGCTGTGCGATGCTGCCTTGGGAGACGATGATATCGAGGTTGCGGGGACTTCCGGCCAGCGCTTTGTCGCCATACTCGAGGGCTTTGTTCAAGTCGCCCGTGGTCTGGTAGGCCTGCGAGATTTGCCAGTTGCCATAAACCACGGCAGCGGGGTTGGACGAATACTTCTGGACAAAATCCTGATACATGGCGAGTTTCTTGGCAGCATCGGGCTCGCTCGAAATGGCCTGCAGATCGTGGTCTTCGGGCGTGCCCGCGGCGAATGAGAGTTTTACCTGCGCGCAGGCTCGGGGCGTAAGGAAGAAAAGAGAGAGTAAAACGGCAAGCAGCACCAGCGACCCCGCGTAGCGTTTCATAGGTCACCTCCGCTATGGACGAGAATGGGATCTCCATTTCCAACAGCAGCCGAATCCTAGCGCCGAATGCGTCCGGGCGCAAGGACTGGACGGACAGCCGAACGGTTGGATCTGGATCTCTCAAAATGTCACGATTCCCAAGGATTCAGAATTGGCGCTTGGGCGTTGGTGAAGTCGCTGACATTGCGCGACACGATCGTGAGATTGTGGTGGATGGCGGTCGCCGCCAGCAAACCGTCGATGGCGGACAAAGATCGTCCCCTGCGCTTGGCCTCGGCGGCGAGCAGCCCCCATCGATCGGCGATCGCGGCGTCGATGGGCAGAATCCTCCCCGAAAAACGGGCCTGGAGCTCCAGTGCCAGCCAGGTTTCCAGGTGAGTCCGGCGTCTGCTCTGGGGTAGCCCCGCGACGCCTTTTCGAATCTCTCCGAGGGTTAGCACGCTTAGGTAGAGTAGGCTTTCGTCTGCCGCCTCCATCCACTCCAACACGCGCGGTTCCGGCTTGCTTCTGACCAGTTCGGAGATGCAATTTGTATCCAGCAGGAATCCACTCATAGCCCTCGCTTTTAGAGATATTCGCTTAGAGATCAATGTCGCGTCCGGTGTCGCGGTCCCGCTCCAGGTCAAGCTCGACGCCTACTAGCGGCGATTGGCGGAAGAACTGCACCAGATTTTTCGGCTGATGCGACTTGCCCATAAGCCGGTCATATTGCTCCTCGGCAACCATCACGACGCCCTCTTTGCCCTGCCGCGTGATGCGTTGCGGGCCCTCGGCGCGCGCGCGGCGGAAGACTTCGCTGAAGCGGGCTTTCGCGCTTTGAATCTGCCAGGAGTCTGTCGCGGCCTGCTGGTTGAAAGCTGTGGCGGGTGAGATTCCGCGATTGGTCTTCTTCAGGGCTCTGGGCATGGACATCCTTTTCGATCATCACTAGTCTGACTAGACATATTATGCTCTCGGTCCTGCCCGTGTCAAGGGAGTCCTGAGTCGGCAGCATGACCCAGCTGGTCATTAACTGTTGTGCTTGGCTCAGGTACGAGCGATCCGTTAGGATTCTCTGTGCACCTGCCAGTCCATTCCGTCTGGTTTTGGCTAGTCGCCCTCGCTCCGTGTCTCATATTGCTGGGACTGTGGACCGCAACAAACAATCTGAAAGTATCGTTGAAGCCGCTGGCCCGCTGGCTGTGGGCTGGTTACTTCCTATTGTTCATACCGCACATTCTCGTCGACGAGATCAACGGCCACAGGACTTTGCGTCTTGTAATCCATACAGGATTCTGGACGTGTTGGGTCGCGGCGATCTGGATCAAGAGCCACTCTATGTTCGCGACCTTGCGCGCACCCGGCGCCAAGTGGTACTTGCCCTGGAATGCTGTGGCGTTCACGGTTCCCGCCAGCACGCGAATTCTGGTGCGAGACATCGACTCAGTGTCGCCGTGGTATATCGAAAAGCTTGGGCTGTACCAATCAACCGGGAACAGTGTGGGAGAATCCGGCATAGCCACGTTCAGATTCAAGGAGGATGGGAACCCAGTCGTACTTACGACCCGCCGCGATCCTGGGACTGGTGAGACTCCAATCCTGTTCACCAGGAAAATCAGCAAAATGAGAGATGTGCTGGCGGCGCGTGGGGTTAACGTCGGAACAATCGAGCGGGATCGGCAAGGTACTCGATATTTCGAGATCCGCGATCCTGAAGGAAATGAGATCGAGGTCGTCGACGACCACTGAGAGCCGTTTCCGGCCTTAGTCCGCCGGCATGGGCGCAGGACGGGCCATTGCAGGGCGGGGCTTGGCGGTGACAGGCGTTAGCGCTGGCGCATCCAGCCATTTGCGGACTTCGGGCAGGGCTTTTCGCATCGCTACTTCGCCAGCGCGAATCAGTTCGCCAGCGCGCTTGAAGTCGTCATAGGCGAAGCCGGCCACGTCGGGCTCGACAATCACGTCCGCGGCGCCTCGCCAGAGATGGCTCATCTGGTCCTGGGCGATGGCAAAGGATTGTCCAATCACATCAAACAGATGCCGTGGCGCACCGTTTTTCGACCACTGTCCCTTCAAATGCACCGCCACCACCCGGTCCGCACCCATTTCGTGCAGCGGCGCTGCGGGCACGGGATGCGAGAGCATGCCATCCACCAGCCAGCGTCCACGAATCTCGACCGGCAGGAACATTCCGGGATATGCGCAGCTGGCGCGCACCGGATCGATGATTGAACCAGAATGAAAAACTATGCCTTCACCGGTGTTGAAGTCGGTTGCGGTCACGCCCAGGGGAATGCGCATTTCCTCGAAGGTCTTTACTTTCAAAACGCGGGTGAGGAACGAAACCATGCGGTCGTTCGAGGCGAAGCCGTAGCGGGAAACGGTCCAGCGGGCAAAGGTGGTGAAGCGGCAGGAGTGCGCGACTTTTTCCAGATCTTCGAGAGGAAGTCCGCTGCAGTAGGCGGCGCCGATCAGCGCGCCAACGCTTGTGCCCGCGACGAAGCGGACTGGAATCCTTTCTTCTTCGAGAACCTTCAGCACTCCGATGTGAGCCATGCCGCGGGCAAAGCCACCACCCAGCGCAACCCCAATGGCGGGAATTTTCGGCTCGGGCACAGCCTTGCGCGAAAGCTCTCGTCCAAAGGCCTGCACCGACCGAACGATCTTTTCAAAGCTTTTCACCGCAACCCCACTTGCCCGGCGTATCGGGCACCCACGGGCTTCAACTTGCACTTCAACTGTCCTATCTTAAGATGCCACAAACACCGTCTGTGCTGTAGGGCTCGAACGTGCCATTCTTACATTACCTAAGAGTAGGAGGAGGCTGTATAACGGGCGGGCTTGGGCGAGCAATCGCCCGCGCGGGCCGTGACTAACCTCCGTGTCTCTGGTAACTTACAAGCCATGGTGCGGGAAATATCGGCGGGTGGCGTGGTAATCCGCAAACGGAACGAAGCCTGGTGGATGGCCGCCATTGAACCACCCGGCGAAGAACCACCCGGAGACGTTGAGCGGATCGCGAATGATCGAATCGAACCCGCGGTGCGACGGCCGAAGCCGGTCCTGGCTTTGCCCAAGGGGCTGGTTGATCCCGGGGAGAAACCGATTGCAACCGCAGTCCGGGAAGTTTATGAGGAAACGGGCGTGACCGCGGATGTGGTGGCCAAGCTTGACGATATCAAGTATGTCTATTCGCGCAGTTGGGGCGACGGGCAGCGGGTGTTCAAAATCGTCAGCTTTTATCTGATGCGCTATCGCTCCGGCCGCATTAACCAGATCACGCCCGCCATGCGAATTGAAGTCGCACGCGCTGTTTGGGTGCCATTGGAAGATGCGCCGAAGCTGCTGGCTTATAAGGGTGAGAAACAGATGGCGCGGCGAGCGCTGGAGTATGTGGCGGCGCATGCTGAAGCTTTGTCGTCAGATGAAAAGACCGCTTGACTCGATACTGACCTGATTCCCCTGCCTGCTGTACGATATCGGGTCGCGCATAATGATTCCATGTTCCGGTCACGGGCTTTCGCTGGCGTTCTCCTGATTCCATTCGCAGGCTCTTTGTTCAATGTGTCAAAACCGATATGCGGATGGGCTGCACCGCCCAGTGCGTCAGCAAGAGAGGGTGTTTTGTCCTTGGACTACGCGTCCGCACTGCTGGCGGCCGACCACTTCCTGCAGGCTTGGCAATCCGGCGACACGGAAAACGGAATGGCGCTTCTTACCAGCCGTGCCAAAAAATCAGCCAGCGCAGATGGGATGGAAAGATTTTTTTCCGACTCCGCGCCATCGGCTTATGAAATCGGGCGTGGCAAACTGGTCAACCACGGGCGCTATGCGTTCCCTGTGGTGCTGGTAAGCAGTGTCCCGAAAAACAATCATTCACGCCGGCGATTCTCCACCATCATTGTTTTGCATAGTGGCGGCAATGACTGGGCCGTGGATAAACTGCCATAGGAGATACCTGACGGTAAACGGTCCGAACCATATCTTCACAACGCAGAGGACCGCCAGCTCCCCATTCGAGGCAAGATCATGAAACGCATTAATAAAGTTGCCATCCTGGGCGCCGGAACTATGGGTGCCCGCATCGCCGCACACTTTGCCAACGCTGGCGTCCCCAGCTTTTTGCTCGACATCGTTCCCGGAGACTTTGCCTCCGGGGCTGGCGCGACTGCGCGAAATAAGATTGCTGCCGCCGGGTTGGAGGGCGCGAAGAAATCCAAGCCTGCAGCATTCATGGATTCTTCGCTCGCTCGCCTCGTTACCATCGGGAACTTAGAAGATGATCTGAAGAAGCTGGCCGAGGTTGATTGGATCATCGAGGCGGTGGTGGAAAATCTCGAGATCAAACGCGCGCTGCTGCGCAAAGTCGAAGCC
>PLUI01000001.1 GCA_003164855.1 Acidobacteriaceae bacterium | reverse complement strand
CCCAGGGCAGAGCCTATGTCGTGAATGATGGCGAATCTAACTGTTCTTGGAACGAAGACTACACGCTCGTTGAGGAACAATGGGCCGACGTAAACCCCTGCGGTCTATGGGGAGGGTCGTGTCACATTAAGACAATAGTTGTTCCGGCGATAAAAGGGGCGATCAATTGGGAGGCTTCCTTGATTAAATTGGATGCGTCCGCATCCATCACAGAAGCAACGATCTCGGTAGGTGGCGGAGGGGCCGCGCACCTGTGCATAAGACAGCTAAATCTATCTCCTCCTGTCATCATCGCAACGTACACTCCGTCGATACAAAAGGGCAACTTTGTTGCCGATTTTGTTCACGACCTCATTCACACGCTTGCTGCCGGAATAGAGAGCTTGGTCGCCAGTTCCATTGGCACTCAGGCTTCGCTTGTAACATACCTTTCGTCTGCCCTAGGAACAATATGCGTTCAATAGATAAACCTGTAGTTCAACTTGGTCTTTTGGTGTGTTTTTGCGCCATTGGGCGACCCGCCCNNCGCAGCAACAGGTAGGTTGTGTTAAGGGTCCAAGCACAATTGAGAGCGTCGATTTCGGTAAATTGCTTCGCGATGCCGCGAAGAGCGCCGGTGCAATCGAACTCGGACACCCATTCTTGACCAAGGGGAATCCGACGGGAAGTGCGAAGGGGGCGACGGACTGGGAGGCTTGTGCCGTTTACAAGGGTTCGGCGGAAGGTACAACCGGCTTTCAGCAACAAACACTGCCAGCATCTCCCGGAGCATTCAATTTATGTGAAGGAACGGATGCGAAAACGTGCTCGGATGGGCTAGTGTCCTGGATGAGAGCGAAGAGTCCAGACTTCAATTCGCTCACCAGGATAATACCGTTGTTCGAATACTCTAATGACAAACTCGCGACAACGAAGCAGTCGGTGAACACCCTGGTGTCGCAAACATTTCTGATTTCAGGGGACGACACTGCCAGTAACGTTCCCGAACCCGAAACCGAATTGGATAAACAACTATATGGTCAGGCCGCGCAATCTAGACAGCCGCGACGTTTGCTTGACTCAAGCCAATTCCCGCCGCTTCCAAATGTTACGAAGAAAGGTGGGGAAAAAAACTACAATGCAATTCTGGTTTTTGTTCCCATTAGTGAGACACAACGAGCGGCTCTCGGAACGCCTTAAATGCACCGCAGAGAGTTCATAGTGGGGCTCTCTGCGACGCATTTGCAGAGTGTGATCAAATGCAAATGTCGCCATTGTTGCAGTCAAAACGGAGATCTCAGATGCCTCTTTCTCACATCGCGCGGCGGGCCACACGGATTCTACTGGTCGTCAGCTCGCTTTGGGTCTTGATAAACGTCTCTCCTATTTCAGCCCAAACCCCTCCGAGCGGACCGCCGTCATCAGGCGCAGCGGTGCCACAAGCGTCAGTAGGGGCGCAGACCTACTCCGTAGAGGGTGACATATTAGGATATAGGGCTCTCCAATCAGATGGTGAAGCGATTGCATGTGATGCCGCCTTCGCTATGCCCGGCGGCTCGGTCGCTGTAAATGCTAACAAAGCGGGCATAGTCCAGACAGCGTGTGCTGTCGATCTGGATTTGTCCGGCGCTAATGTCTTGGTGCTTTCATCGGCTGACCAAACGGTAGCGAACTATCAGATGTGGCGCTTAGCCATTGTAAGTATGGATGCGCTCAGCAAAGAAGCAGTTGCGCTGGTACCGACTGCGGCACCCGGCGGCGGCGGTCGCAGTTTCTCCGGGGTTGAAACCGGGATTTCCAGTACCCTTGCGATCATCCAGACAATCGGGAGCTTTTTTGCTACGAACGAGTCGGTTGCAGGTATTCAGGGAACACCTCAGGACCTACCACTGGTTGACATAGTGAGCAGGCAATTGCGCGTGATGGGTGCCAACGTGTATGCCCCCGGTACGTTTAGCCCCTTTGCGCTCAGTGGCCTCGACTATACAAAGTCGCCGTTCTTAGCACGTTTCCAGGCAATTCAGACAACTCGGAGCCAGCTGGCGGCTGCTCTGGCGGATAAGATTCAGTGGGACAGTAATCTGCAGACGATCGCTACCGACCAAGCACAAATTAAATCACTCAGCGATGAAGATGATGCAAACAAGAAGAAAGGTAAGCCAGCCGTTAACGGGGCTAAAATCGCCACGTTGAACGCTGAGATTTCGAATAAACAACAACAAAACGAACAGCTAAAGGTGAATTACGACGATGATTCGCTCGCCAAGGTGTCAAACGCAAAAGTGGCATCGATGATTCAGAACATCGATACCTTCACGATGGCCCTGATCACCACCGCAACGGCGTCGTTAAGTCCGTCAAACCCAAGTGGAAGTGCTACGCCGCCTTCCGGACCGGCGACAACCAATCCCGGCGGCACACAAAATCCACCTACGTCGCAAGCGGCAAATAATCCAGCTAATACCCCGGCGGTGCCGCCGATTCCGCCGTTGGTGTCCATTTTATATGCTGATGGCCTGGCAAGAGCCTTGGGTGCAACTCGTGACAAACTAACGCCGCCCACGACGGCATGGCGCATCATCTCCCTAAAGGAACTCGAGATAGGTGCTTCCGTTGTCGCACGCTCGCGCTTTTTTGGAACGAAGATACTTTATGGAGGCGGCGCGGCGGCAACATATGCGGTCTTCGACTTCGATGGAAACTTGTACTGTTCCGCCACCGTTTTCGACTATGGTGGTCGCATTGAGGGAAAATCTTTCAATAGCAGTTTTAGAAATCCAGACATAGATCCAAGCGCTCAACTGATATTCTCACGCGGTCGTTGTAAAACAATTGCTAAAGTACCTGCGAAGTGAGTCGTAGTTGGCGAATTGCCGTGGCCATGGGAAAAGTGATGTGGGTAAGAAAGCAGGTCAAGATGAATCGCAACGTGATTCTGATATCGGTACTTGGAATGCTCGGTTCTATACCAACCAGCGCGCAAATGCTCCATGGAACCGGCTCCTACAAAGGCGCTGCGCCGGGATGGGATCGAGGCATGGAGACCACCATGCATTGCGGGAACAATCCAGAGAGCTGGGTTCGCGGTTCCGCAACACTCGACAAGGAATCGGGAATATTGTCGATGATGGTGGAGTTAGAGACAGACTCGGTTCTTGCGGGGCCGAAAGGGCGTGTGACTGCGAGCATCAGCGACGCAGCCCACAATCTTCTCTACAGGGTCACCTCCGATGAGATTGGCATTGGTGGAAAGCCTCCGGGGCAGGTGGTCATTAAGAATTTCAATTCGACGATCGCAATCCCACTAGGAATTTCCAGAGTGGCCAATTCGTTGTACCTGGATGCAGAATGCACAGGGTCGATCAATCGGCTTTTCAATGTTGACGTGGTAAGCGTATCGAGAAGCTTCGCGGTGTTCGCCAGCAATTTTCGTGAGCAAAGTATTGGGAGTCCGAGTGCAAGGAGCCTTGTCTCGGCTGCGTTCTCTAAAGCCGCAACGGTTTCTCAACCAGGAACGCCGGAGTACACGGCGAATTTACGCATGGACACGTTAGGCAGTAACGGAGTTCGTGCTGCTGGGAACGCCGCCCCAAGTGCCGGCCCCACGTCACTCGATGATGATCCGAGGTACCGCACCAACTTCTCCAATCAAACCCGGCTGTGGGGTGGCGATCAAGTCGCCCCAGGCACCTTCCCGGATGTTGTAGCCATCACGGGCAATCAGAAGATATGCACCGGCGTCGTGATTGGCCCCCAAGCGGTTTTAACGGCAGCCCACTGCTACTGCGAGGGTGTGACTCAGACTGTATACTTCGGCGATACCGTTCTACACGCCACGACCACCGTCGGCGTATCCGGGGGGAACGCAATGATTCAATGTAAGCCGAACCTGCAACTGCAGGGCGGGGATGTGGCTGTTTTGCGGACGAATGCACAGTTAACGATCCCCCCGCGCGCCTTTTCCTCATCTGCTTTGATAGATTCTGCTACGTTCGGGCGTGTCGTTGGCTTTGGTGTAGGCATGAATCCCGTTATCGATCCAGCGGGAATCAAACGGATGGTCGATGTCCCGATGGCGTCAGTCGATTGTGCGGGTAGCGCAAAGACCCCGAATGGCCCCGTCCCAGACCCTTCGTACTACCACTGTGCCTCCGGTCGCGAATTGGNNAAAGATGCTTGCAACGGCGACAGTGGCGGACCTCTATACATCCTGAGCCAAGACGGCAGCCTGTATTTGGCAGCAACAACTTCGCGAGCTACTGGGACGCCCGGAATGCGTCCCTGCGGCGACGGAGGTATCTACGTCAGGAGCGATGGCGCGATTTTGAAATGGATTCAATCCCAAGGCATTCAAGTCTTCGTGGGGCCATCCAAGTAGCGCGATAGTGGGGGATAATTTGCGAGACTGTGCTCTTGCGATTCCGGCAATCGGGATGGCGGTGTTCGCGACACGAGCATCCCGAGTCGCGGATGAAATGCCAGGTTTCGCCCGATTTGCTCAATCAGGACGTGCTGTGTCCGATGTAATCAAATATCCTGGAAACTGAAATCAATGTTCTAACTGTGACATAACTGTGTCTTAAAACCTGTTTCGGCTGCCAAAACTGACTCCATTGACAGAAGGGAGTTATTGATTCTACGGAAGTTATTGAAAACACAATTGGGCCCGAAGATTCCGGCTTACAGGTCACATCCGGATTTCATGACAGCAAACAGAGGGTGTGGAAAGCGTGCCTACTCCACCTCCAACTTCCGCCGCTCTCTGAACGCAGGGTCATCAGCAATCATTTTTAGCGGCAAGGAGAAATCCGCCTTGGAGGAGACAATCCACCGCCCCGCGTAAAGCATTTGGAGCGAATTCACGCGCATCACAATCTGCGGATGATATGCCGACGGCGTGCCTGCCTCGAACGGCTCGATTTGCTGGTTTACGCGATCGCGATTCTCCTTCAGCATTTCCATAAAGGCCGCACCTCTTGCCGTGGGATCCACTGCTGCCATTTTCGTTTTCCATTCTTCGTAACCGGCTCTGACTTCTAAGATTGACACGGGAGCGA
>PLUI01000005.1 GCA_003164855.1 Acidobacteriaceae bacterium | reverse complement strand
TGCCCAAGACGATCGACAACGATCTCTCTGCTACCCAGGTTACCTTTGGATTCGATACTGCGCTGCACACCGTGACTGACGCCATCGACAAAATTCATACCACTGCGGCGTCGCATCATCGCGTGATGGTGGTCGAGGTAATGGGCCGCGATTGCGGCTGGATCGCCCTCGAAGCGGGCATCGCAGGGGGCGCTCACGTCATCCTGATCCCGGAAATACCTTTCACCATCGAACACGTTTGCCGGCACATTGCGGAGCGCGAAAAAGTTGGCAAGGATTTCACTATTATCGTGGTGGCCGAAGGGGTGAAGACGCCGCCGGAGTTGAAAGAGAATCGCCGCGCCAGTTCGATCGGCAATCTGCTGGGCAATGCCATAGCCCGCGGCTCGGGTAAGGACGTGCGGGTCAGCGTGCTGGGGCACATTCAACGTGGAGGGACCCCGTCGCCGTTCGATCGCATCTTAGCAACGCGCTTCGGCGTGGCCGCGGTTGATCTGATCGCCGCCGGCGGTTTCGGCATGATGGTTGCGTTGC
The DNA here is from genome assembly GCA_003164855.1 of Acidobacteriaceae bacterium. Lineage (GTDB taxonomy): Bacteria > Acidobacteriota > Terriglobia > Terriglobales > Acidobacteriaceae > Sulfotelmatobacter. Next base: position 2,769 of record PLUI01000005.1, on the reverse strand, counting down.
ACGGCGATACCATTGTCTCCGTCGATGTGGCCCACGCCATCGGACACCTCAAGTCGGTCAATCCCAATGGCGAAATTGTGCGCACGGCGCGCGCGGTGGGGATTGGGTTCGGGGATTGAGAAAAAAATGAGCGTCCGGACGTAACTTTAGTAAACTTCCCACAAACGCCCGAGCTGCGTTTTAATACAAGGGAATTCTTCGTAACGGAATCGTAGCCATGAGTGTTTTGGGAATGTGTCTAGTTGTCCAGCTTTGCCTGGCATTCGGAGTGGCCGGGCTACTCTGGCCCGAGAGGTTGATGCCGGTGTTCGAGGTTCTGATGTTTCCCTGGTCGGCGAGCCATCGCGGAATCCGAGCCAACAGCATCGCTGCGATTGGATTGTCTGTTTTACTTTTCGCCAGGCTGTTCGCCGGCGGTCTCTAAAACTTACCCGGCATTCTCACGGCACATACCTTCCACGCAAACAACCAGTAATTCTCGTCCTCTAATCCTTCATCATCTCGTCGATCAGCGCGTACAGCTGGGAGCGGTCCACCACTTCGACAAAAGGCTTGCCGGAGCGTTTGTTGCTTACGACGTAGAGCGTGGGCGTGTGTTGCAAGTTGATCGCTTTGCCGAGTTGTTTGTCGGCATTCACCAAGGCGGCGAGTTTGCCATCCGGATCGACCACAAAGGGCAAATCAATTTTGTGTTCGGCTGCGAATTTTTCCGCGAAGCCCCGCAGGTTTTGCGGGGTTACCTCCAACTGGTTGGAAAAAATGTAATCACGGAATTCGTTGCCCAGCGCTTTCGAGTGGGTATCGAAATAACGCGCATCAATCGCCGCTTCGAACGACCAGGTGTGAAAGGGCAACGGAAAATCGTGGCGTACTACGGGAATCTTGTAGGTCCGTGCGGCTTCTTCGACCAGCGGCGCGGCCCGGCGGCAATCGGGACACTGCAAGTCCTCGAACACCACGATGGCTACCTGCGCGCCTTTCGGCGGACGCAAGGCAGGATTCACCGTCTGCTGTGCAGAAGCGCAAATGGAGATAGCGAATACCGTAAGCAGCCTGCAAAGGATAACCAGATTCCTGGAAATATTTTTCATAACTCGCTTAGTCAAGGAAATTTGTAAGGTAACCGCAGCTTGCATTTCCGACGGGCCGCGGATCTAACGCTCTGCCTTTATGGTAACTGAAGCAGCCGCATCCTGTAAGGTTTCGGAAGGAAGGTACCAGTCGAGGTGCATTCTGCGTAAACGGTCCACCGCGGGAATGAGAAGCGGCAACGCGCTATAGTGAAAGTGAGTGCAGATGAACCATTCCTTGTGGAGATTGTGAACTCTATCCGCTTATCGCGTTGTCGGCTCCACGTGGTTTTCGCGTTGGCCTTCGTTTTCCTCCTGGGAGTGACGGCCTGTAATCGCGGGCGGCACCGCGTGCTGGAAGTGAACTACGTGTCGGCGGTGCAGGCCACGCTGCGCGATCAGGTGTCTACTATCTACAATCGCGTAGGCACGGTAAAGAACGGAGAGCGCGTGGAGGTGCTCGAGCGCGAGAAGCGCTTTTCCCGCGTGCGCACCGCGAGCGGCATCGAGGGCTGGGTCGAGCAACGCTACCTGGTGGATCAGGCAACCTACGACGGCCTGCAGAAGCTGACAAAAGATAATCTGAGCGATCCCGTGCAGGCGCCCGGTGTACTGCGCAACGATACGAATCTTCATCTCACCCCCGGCCGTGAGACCGAACATCTGTATCAGCTTTTGACGGGAGCGAAAGTCTCGGTACTGAAACGTGCGTTGGCGGAGAAGCAGCCCGGCACGGTTGTGCAGGCAAAGGCGGGCAGCAAAGCGGCCGGCCCGGTGTTGGAAGATTGGTGGTTAGTGCGTGACGCGGAAAGCCGCGTGGGCTGGGTGCTGGCACGCATGGTGGATATCGATGTGCCGCTCGATATCGCCCAATATGCCGAGGGCCAGCGCTTTGTTGCTTTTTTTGTGCTGGATCAGGTACAGGACGCGGGCAAAGAGGGCACCGGGAAGAACGTTCCGCAATATCTTTGCGTGATGACCGAGCCGCGCGATGGCCTGCCCTACGATTACGATCAAATTCGAGTCTTCACCTGGAACGTCAGAAAACACCGCTACGAAACTGCCTACCGCGAACACGGTCTGAACGGCGTACTGCCGGTAACGGTGACGAGTGAGAATTTCGATAAAGAAGGCACACTGCCAGTATTTATCCTGCACGTCAAGGACGATAGCGGCAACGTGAGCGAACGCAAATACAAGATGAACACGCCGATTGTGCGCAGGGTGCTGGCGCCGGGAGAGCAAAAAGAAGCGCCGAGGACGGCGGCGAAGCATCGCCGGCACTGATTGTGAACTCGCTGCCTAACCCTTAATTTTTGTCGAAGCGGCGCCGAGAATTACCCTGCTCTTTCTTTCCTGCACGAAAATCGTTACGTGCAGATTGTCAACATCCCAGTGGGAGTTGAATTTCACCGCAGCATCTCCCGTGAACGAGGCCGACGCTCCGCCAGCATCCGCAACCCCAATCTTGTGGAATGAACGGAGAGTCGCAATATGCTGCAGGAGGTGCCCGGCATTTTCTCCTCGACTTACCGACGAATGCAGACCGTCTTCAGTCACCGCCAGCCAGACTTCCGCCACATCCCCGGCTGTATTTCCTGCAAGCTTTCCCACTGACACGTGGAACTGCCGCGAGTTCTTCCCATTCTGACTAGCGGTGGTGAGAGAGACTTCCGTCTTCAGGCCGTGTGCCGCCTTT
>PLUI01000016.1 GCA_003164855.1 Acidobacteriaceae bacterium | reverse complement strand
CGCAGCTTGTTGACCACCAGGGTGGCGAGCGCTTCGCCGTCAACATCTTCCGCGATGATGACCAGGGGCTTGCCGTTGCGGGCGATCTGCTCCAGCAGCGGGAGCAGATCTTTTCTGGAACTGATTGTTCCTTCGTGGACGAGGACATAGACGTTGTCGAAGGCAACTTCCATGCGCTCGGGATCAGTGATGAAGAACGGTGAGAGGTACCCGCAGTCGAATTGCATCCCGCCAGCCAGCGGTTTCTCGTTGGCTCTGGATGAAGAAATGCTCCCGTAAGGAATCGCGCCCGATCCTTCCGCATAAGCCAAAATGTGGTCGTCTACCGTCGCGAGTTTTGCGGCCATAATTGCAAACCTCCATATTCCTGCTTCTGGACTTCAATTAGCGGAGTTCGCCGTCGGTGTGGTCTTTCGGTTGAATATCCTGCGTGTGATTGATCCGAGTTGCCACGGCGGAACGAATTACTCAGAGGCAACTCGCTTGGCAGCGGTAGAAAATAGGTATTCCATCCTCACTCGGAACCCGACTTCTCTAACGTTGCTCCCCTTATCTGCCTGTTCCACATATCGGGCAAACTCCTCTGTCGTGGTGATGCCCTTATCCTTCAACAGTTGGACGATGCCACCAATCTGAGCATCCAGTGTTTCAAGATAAGGCAGCACTTCCTCAAAAACCTGTTCCGCAGGTCCGACGCTCATTGTCAATCTCCTCGACAGCAAGAAGTTGCTTTTTGGGGCTAAGGCGCGGGACGTAGCGGGTCAACCGCCGCCCCTTCAGTATTACAGTCGCCGCGTGACTCGCGGCGCGGTATTCCCCGAGAAAAATAACTACCACACGAACATGCGGGCACCAGAACCGGGAGAGCGGACTCGCCCAATCTGGACGGACGGTACGTGGACCGGAGTCGCCTCACCTTCGTCCGAAGTTGGGAGATCCGGCCGCAGAGCGTTGATCTCTTCTAACTCGACTGCACCGTGCCGATTCATAATCTCGGTAGCCGTGTCCGCCTTTTTGCCCAGACCTGTCGCAAAAACCATGACGCCTCCGCGACGTACTCCGCGAACATAAGCTTCCGCGTCTCCTTCGAGGACCCCGAATGCCGCGAGATCACGGGTCAACTCCACTTCAAAATCAGTGTGTGGCGTGCTCATGAGTCCACTCCCTGCCATCTCCCGCGGCTCACTCAAAACGCGAACGTCCTTCCGAAGGAAGCCTGAGGCCTCGAGATCGCGAACAACCTCGTCGGCCAACTCTGAATTCTCAAACAAACCCACTGCAGTTTTTGCCATATTGGCCTCCACCAATCTAATTTGTCACCGAAGTTTGGAAACACTAAACAGAAGTCAATCGCTTAGCACCATTGTGGTTGCCATTGGCGTTGGCTTCGCTTTCTTTTTCTTTGTCCCTGCGTTCTTGGCCCAATCCCATGGTCAGCGCTGTCATTCCGGCCAGACCGCCTAACTGCATCGATTCGATGGCGGAACTAGGAACAATGACGATCGTAGAATTTTGCTTCAACCCCTCATACAGCATGTTCATGCCCCTCAAATGAAAAGCGACCGGGTCGTTGGCATAGGTTCTAGCAGCTTCGACGAATTTCTCCGCCACCTGCCGCTCCGAATCTCCCAGAATGACGCGGGCCTGACGTTCACGCTCGGCTTGGGCTTGCATCGACATTGCGTTCTCCAAAGCGGGGGGAATCAAGACGTCTTTCACTTCCACCGAGATGACATTGATGCCCCATGGTTCGGTGCGCTCATCGATAATCTTCTGTAAGACCCCGCTGATCTTGTCCCTGCCTTCGAGCATTTCCGCAAGCACAGTCTTGCCGATCACATCCCGCAGGGCAGTTTGGGAGGCCCAATTTATCGCGCTCTGATAGTCAGCTACGTCCAGAGCCGCTTTCTTGGGATCCACAATCTTCCAAAACAACACCGCATCCACATCCACTGGCACCGTATCTTTGGTCAGGGTTTTTTCCGCCTTGAAGGAGCTGGTGAGAACGCGGGTGTCAAGCCAGTAAGGAATGGTTTCGATGAGTGGAAGAATCAGAAACACTCCCGGTCCTTCAAGGGAACGGAACTTTCCTAACCGCAGGACAACCGCCTTGCTCCATTGATCTGCCACCTGAATTGCCGAGGAGATGACGCAGGCAAGAACAAACGAGACGGCAAGAATAGCAATGGCTGCGATGTCGGATGATGCCATATGCGTGGCATACGCCAAAGCTGCGCCAATACCCAGGACGACAACAAATATTAGAGCCGGAAATGACCTGTTTCTTTTCATATCGATACCCTCTTCTCGTGGCTCGACCGTGTAATCGTGTAGCCCGCGTTATCCATTCGCTCTGGGCTGCGGAAGCGAGGTTTGGGCGCTTGCACTAAATGAGCAGTCGCCCAAACCATCCGCTTGTGCAGACCTCTTTACGGAAAACCTGCAAACGAATCGTTTTCGCCCGGAGCCGTTATTCAGCCTTAGCTACGTGGGCGTATCCACCGAGTTCTTCTACCAACGCTCGGGCCGATGCAGGTACGGCAACTTTGCCGTCAAGAATTTCATGGCGGTTTACATCGTCGCCATACATGGCTTTGTCACCACTTTTGTCGGCTTGCATTACGGCACCATCCA
>PLUI01000023.1:43165-64398 GCA_003164855.1 Acidobacteriaceae bacterium | reverse complement strand
GCCGATAACCTTCCACCCATATTTAAGGATGGCGGACTTGGTGGCAGCCCGAATGACGGCGTTAAGTCCGGGAGCGTCCCCGCCTCCAGTAGCGATACCAATGCAACGAATGTCAGACATAGAAATGAGTGTTAGAAGGCCAGATGTAAAGGAATTAGCCGCTCTTCACGATGATACTGAGGTTACGACGAAGGGCAACTTACGAGTGGACGTGGACGGAACGATCTTCCGTCACCGATAGACTTCTTGGCGGTGGCCAATTCGAATCGCCAGAACTTTCACTGCCTGAGTCTGTATCTCGCAAATTGCGCGATAGTCTCCGATCCGATAGCGCCATAGCGTCCCGAGCGGGCCGTTGAGCGCCTTGCCCAGAGAGCGTGCATCTTCCTGGTTCGCTACCCGGTGATCCATGTAGTCGAGGATGCGCCGAGCCGTTGGCTTATCCAGCTTTTTCAGTTGTTTCTTCGCGGTTTGCGTGTAATCAATCGTCCAGGCCAAGGTCGCTCCTCACCTCGGCACTGGTATGAATTTTTTCTTCGCCTTTGCGCACACGCTCAAGAACATCTGCCGCAAGGTAGTAGTCTTCCAGATCGTCAAGACCGTTCTCGATCATTTGCCGCAGATAGAATGCCTTGGTGCGGCCCGTCTGCTCGGCTAGGAAATCGAGGCGCTGCTCCGCTTGAGTGGAAAGTCTTATGGAAGTTGCCATCGTAATCTCTTGAATACGTGTATTCAATATATCACAACGTAGAATCCTTGAATAGCATCTTGGGGATTGACTAATGGGTTTAAGCTAGCTTAAGCTAGCTCGTATGAAAATATCCGCCAAGCAGTCGGCGCAAATTGGCGCTTTTGAGGCGAAGAATTCACTCGGGACCTTGCTGGACCGGGTGGAACTGGGAGAGGAAATCGTAATCACGCGGCATGGCAAGCCGGTAGCTCGATTGGTGCCCAACCTGGCCCGCCAGGATCAGGATCAAGTGTCTGCGGCGTTTCAGCGAATACGGGAACGAGCAAAAAAACTGGCCAGAGAAAGTCCTTCGAGGCCGTCGTTCGATTGGAATGACATGAAGAAGCTCCGCGACGCAGGACGGCCGTAAGTGGGCCAAAGCGGAGTCGCTGTCATGAGTCTGGTTCTCGACGCTTCCGTCACGCTGGCATGGATTTACGAGGATGAAACCACAGAAGGCGTTCAGGACTCATTCGACCTCGTAAGCACCAATGGCGCGTGGGTTCCGGTGCTATGGCTTTGGGAGGTTGCAAACGTATTGCAAATGAACGTCAGGCGCGGCCGCCACAATACAAAATTCCGCGACCGCGCGTTGGCTGACCTCGCGCTGTTCCCCATCAGAGAGGATGCTGAGGCGGGCCGCCAGGCCTGGAGCGGAAGTCTGACCTTGGCCGAGCGCCACGGCCTGACCGTATACGACGCAGCGTACTTGGAAGTTGCGCTAAGGCGCGGTTTGCCGCTGGCTACTCTGGATCAGGATCTACGGAGAGCCGCGAGTGCCGAGAAGGTTCAACTGCTCGGCGGGTAGAGAAAGACTCCCGACTTCTCTCAAAGGAAGCGAGAAGTCGGGCACCCGGCTAGAGCGATATAATCATGTCAATCCGGCCAACGAGCTGTATGGCGACGCTGATGATCCTCTCGAAATCCCGGCCCCGCGAGTCTGCGCGTCCGCTAATTTGGCGGATGCGCAAGCCGATGGCGATAAGAATATCGGCACTTTTGGGCGCGTTAGCAATTCTGTTGCTTACTGTCGCCTCCTGTGGTGGCTGTCCACCGACGCCTTCGATAACTTCGATCTCGCCGAGCAGTGCAACCGCTGGAGCAGCTGGATTTTCACTCACTGTAAACGGCAATAATTTCAGCAGCAACGCTGTGGCGGTCTGGGACGGCTCGCCCCTAACGACGTCGTTCGTCAATGGTAACCAGCTTACCGCTGCGATCTCGGCGACGCAGATCGCACAACCGGACACAGCGCTGGTTTACGTATACAACCCTACGGGCGGGATCCAAACCGTTGGTACGGGGTCTGTCACGGCGTCGAACACAAACTCGTGTAGTGCCGAAGGCTCCAATGCGGTTTCGTTCACGGTTAGCCCGTAAAAACCCTGAACCTTGTCGCACAAAGCGCGGCAGCCCCGAAAGTGACCTATTCAGAGGGAATGGCCAGCTCCCCGCATTCCTGAAGTGGGATTGTTTTTGAGAGTCAAAAGCTCCCACTTCTCGCAAAAGATGCGAGAAATGGGGCGCCCGGCTACTGCACCACTATGTTGAGAGTGGCCGCCAGACCATTTGTGCCGTAGGTCACGATAACGGAAGTGGTGCCCGCTGTTGCGGTGCCGTCGTCCTCGCATGTCTCGGGAGACGTGCCGTCGTTTGTGCATGAAATTCCGGTGGCGGTCGACGGCACTGTCCAGATTGAGGAGGCCGTAAGATCAAACGTCTCTCCGCCTGAGGTTCCCTGCGCAATAAACGTTTGTGTCTCGCCAGTTGCGGGCACGGTCCAAGTAAGTGGTGAGCTGCCGCTGGAGCAGGCAATCGTGGCGCCGAAGGTACCTTCACAAACTTCGAAGTTGGTAACGCTGCTGAGAATGACGGTCGCTGTTGTGGTACCGGTGATGGCACCGGAGGCCGCGGTAATGGTCGATGTGCCCTGAGCGACCCCGGTGAGCTCGCCGCCGGTAGTGATGGTAGCTATCGTTGTATCCGAACTCGACCAACATACCGTGTTTCCGCTACAGCTTGTGCCGCCCGTCAGGGTCGATGTGCTGCCGTCCTGGTAGGTTGCCGTCGCCGTCATCTGTTGGGTTGCACCCTGGCTGACACTCGGAGTTGGGGGATCAACAGTGATGGTGGTAAGAATTGGGTTCTGGAAAAATCCCTTGCAGCTTACGGCTAGGCCAAGAGTGATGATTGCGGCCAAGGCGCCTGCGAGGCGGAGCTTGTGCTTAATGGATGACATGGTTATTTAAAACTCCTTGGGCCCGCCTGTCTGATTCGAACAAACCGTCCGACGCCTACGCGAAATGCGCAGCAACTTACAGTTACTAAGATACGATTTCTACGCCACGGCGGATGTAAAAAATTGTAGCAGAAGAAGATTTCTTGCCCACCCCGCAACTGTACTTCCGTGCACACGCGTAACCATCTCTGCCAATGCCATGCTTGGGGTAAGAACGCGGGACGACTGAGGAACTTGCAAGGAAAAAGGCCAGTGCTGGCAGCAGCACTGGCCATTCAAATCAAGCACGAATCAGCCTACTGTCCCTTGTGCTCTTCTTTCGCGGGAGCACTTTCCTTTTTAGGCGGTGCGGCCTGTTTTTCCGGCTTCGGAGCACTCGCTTTAGGGGAGCTTTCCTTTGGTGCACTCTCGCTGGCCTTAGGAGCACTTTCCTTGGGCGCACTGGCATGAGCCTTCGGTGCACTTTCCTTAGGTGCAGTCTCCTTGACCTTCGGAGCACTTTCCTTGGGCGCACTCGCGTGAGCCTTCGGAGCAGGGCTTGGCTTACTCGCAGCCCGGGCTTCGGTAGCCGGATGAGCAGTCTCGGTTCTTGGCGCCTTTTCCGCGCGCGGCGCACTCTCCCGCGCCGGGGTCTCAGTCTTTGACGCTTTCTCCGTATGCGAAGCTGGCGCGGGGGTTGCTTTTGCCGCGTGACTTTCCTTCGGACGAGCCGCACTCTCCTTGGCAATGTTTTCTCGAGGAGTGCTCTCCCGTGCCGTAGTCGCTTTCTCCGGTTTTGCAGTACTCTTCTTGGGCGGAGTGGAGGGGTGGTTGGCTGCCTTCGTCCCGCTCGGCGTTGCGGCGCGATTCTCAGCGGGCTTGTTTTCCGCCGGACGGTTTTCCGCAGGACGCTTCTCCGCAGGACGGGCCTCTCCCTCCCGCTTTCCGGCCGGAGCCGAGGCACGCGCCTCCTTGGGCGACATCGTGGGAGCATGATAAGCCCCACCAGCGGCCTTGGCTGCTACCACGCCCTTTCCGCTGAACACCCCCGGACGCGCCGTAGCCGCGACTGCCGGACGTCCATGGTTGGTCGATGCGAACAAGGCACGATTCTGACTTGCGGCATGTTCCTGCTGCACCTGCGCCGCCACCGGCGGAGTGTGCGTTTGATGGGCGTAGGTTTCCTGTTCCGCCGTTGGCCGTGCGGCCACTCCACCCTGCCCCCCGTTGAACGCCACGTGAGATTCGTTGTTCACGATCACCGTGCGGTTAACGTAAACGTTGGAGATGGTGGTAGTGTTCACATTCATTACGGCAGTGTTGTAGAAGAACTGGCCACCTCGCCATTCTCCGCCCCCAAATCCGTTGCCGCCGTACCCAAATCCGTAATTGATGCCGCCGTAGAAGCCGACCTGCGATCCCCAATAGCCACCATTCCAGGCGTAGGCACCGTCGTTCCAGCCCCAGTAACCGGGCGTCCACAGCAAGCCTTGTTCTGGCGCTTGCACCCAGGTGCCGGGCACCCAGTAGTAGCCGTCATCGTCACTCCAGGACCAATAGCCGGGCGTCCACTGGTCACCATCGTCGGGACAAATGGGTTGCTCGTAAACCGGCAGCGCGGGCGGACCGATGCGCACCGAAATGCCGATTCCGCCGGTGCCAACACCAACGCCGATTTGGGCAGCGGCTGGAGCAGAGAAAGCTGCTGGCAGAACCAGAAGCAGTAATCCAAGGGTTAAGAGACTAACTGCACGCGGGAGTTTCATTTTGTTTCCTCGGGCCCGGTGGGCTTGCCCTGGAAACGGCAGCGCCACGAGCGGGCGAATCCGGCGCAAGAAGTCTGCCGCAGACTAAATCTGCAACCAGCAACTTGGCCTGACGAAAGGCTTGTCTAATTAAGCAACGCAGGTTGGAGTCGGTTGTTGGTCAAGAAGTTGTTCGGAATGTCAACTTTTGTCAATTTTACTTGTCAGCTCTCGGTTCTCGGGTCTCGGCTCAATCGAACCCGGGCGGGATTCTTTATTCTTGACGGGTTGACTCAGCTGTTGTCGAAGGTCGACGTGGGAGAAAGGCGGAATGCCGAAGCGGCCAGCTCCTAGTTTTACTGAGAACCGAGAACTGAGAACTTGCTTGTTTTAGTTTGCCCTCTTCGACCGCGCAATACGCTCATCAATCAGCTTGCGGCCGGCAAATCCTTCGTCCGTACCGTGCCAGTGCGTAATGGATGGCTCTCCCATTTTCCAACACAGCAGGACCGTCTTGCCTTCCACTTCACAGGGAAAATCAAGCAGACCGATGTCGAGGTCTTTCACCTGCACACCAATGGAATCGATCTCGGCGAGGGCATCTTTGGCGCGCTGCTCAGCCTTGGCACGCTCGGCCTTGCGCCGCGCGACGGCCACAACATCCACGTGCGTACCGCCGTTAAGGAAGATGCGGTGGCTAAGTTCCTGCATCTCTCCTTCGACTTCCTCCATCAGCTTCTTGCCGCTGATAGCGGTGCGTAAAAGAGACTCCAATACCGAGAGCAGCGATTGGGCTTCTTCGAGAGTGAACATGCGGTCAGACATTACATGTATTCTACCGCAATCGCGGAGACGGCAGCAGGCAATTAATAGCCGGCATTCGAGCCGCCGCGTGCCTGCGCCAAGTTTCATGGTGACGGGCTGATTGCTCAGGTTTTACTTTGTGGCCGGCTTGACCATTTCCACGTCGAGCGTGATGGTGATGTCGTCGCCTACCAGGCCGGGCAGGCCGCTGACACCGAAATCATTGCGGTTAATTTTGGTCGTGGCCGAGGCGCCCATGCGCATACGGTCCTTACCCATCGGATCCTTGATCGGCGGGGCAAGTCCGTCAACGTCGAGAACAACTTCTTTAGTGACGCCATGAATGGTGAGATCGCCGGTGACCTTCAACTGACCCGCTACGCCCGGCTCGACTTTCTTTGAGGCAAAAGTAATGGTGGGATATTTTTGAGCGTCCAGAAAGCGCGGGCTGCGCAGATCGTTGTCGCGCATCTCGACGCGTGTGTCCACCGAAGCGGTCTCGATGCTGGCTTGGATGGAAGCCTTGCCGGGACTAGCCGGGTCGTATTGCACCGTGCCGCTGACTTTGGTGAACGCGCCACGCACCGTGGAAACCCCGAGGTGGCGCACAGAAAACTGCGCCGAGGAGTGCGGCGGATCGAGCTGCCAGGTGTCCTGCGCGGAGGCAGATAGAGTCAGGATCAGGGCGACAGCGAGGGCAAAGAGAGTACGAGGCATGAGGTGCCAGTCTCCAGCGTGAAATTTTTTTCAGTCGTTACAGTCTAGCAAATTGCTCCACACGCGATTAGTGCATTCTTCCCTGTGAAGGGTCGGGGCTAGTTGCGGAGTTCAAGTCCACATGAAGTTGCAGCGCGGGCAAAATTCCCGGTGGATAACATTCTCCATCCCGGCTGTAGTTGGCGCAGCGCCCGGCGACGTCTTTACGTTTCGGCGATTGCGCGAACTGCCAGACCTCAGCGAAGCGAACCCCGCTTTCGGCGGGACTTGGCGGGCGCGACGGAAAAGCACATCCCGGCGCAGGTGGGCACGCATCATTAATCGCCCAGTAAACGATCGCGCGTGTGGCGCGGGCGCCCTCGCCCGCGTGGGCGCGAATGTCTTCGGCAGTCACAACATTGCCATCATCTCTATTAGCGATGCCCGAGCAATAGATTCCCGCGCGAAATCCAGCGGCGGTGACGCCATCGACCCAGGCATAGATGTAGGCCTTTTGCTCGGGCAGCATCCGTCCACCTTGCTCCTGGTCGAGGAAGATGACGGTCCGCGCAGGAAAACCTTCGCGGCGTGCGGCAGCAGCGGCGGCTTGCGCGTCGGAGTTGCCGACCTTCGTTGCCCTGGTAACGGACTTCAGTTCGGCATAGAGGCGTCCGTTGAACAGCACGAGAAAGCCGAAGCCAGCGGATTCTACGGAGGCGCGGTGGCCGGTCCACGTGTTCGTTTTCTCGCCGGGAGGATGGTTGAGCCAGTAGCCGGTGTAGGAGAAAGTCTGGTGCAAGGCTTTCAGGTTGGCGTCGCCGGGGTAGGTGTTGCGGTCGAAGCCGAGGTAGAACGTGGACGCCGTCTGTGCCTGAACAATCAATAACCAACCGAAGCTTGTGATCAGGATTGAATGAATGCGCCGCACGTTGATGATTTTATTTCACCGGTGGAGGTTACGTTGCTTCTCGCTGCGAGACGTTGCAAGCGATGTCTCTACGCTGACTGCCGCTATCCCCCGATATGCACCATCGTCCTCGACGCCGGCACGAAATCCGCCTCGCCGATGTGGTGACGCTCTTCTTTTTTCTGCACCACTTCGCGGATGAACTCCGCTAACTCGTCGTCCGAGGCCCCGCGCCGCATCTGGGCGTGCAGATCGTGATCCCACACAGAAAATAAACATGTCCGGATTTTGCCGTCGCTGGTGATGCGGATGCGGCTGCAGTGTCCGCAGAAAGGATGCGAAACTGGCGCGATGATGCCGATTTCGCCGACGCCGTCGTCGAAGCGGTAGCGTCGCGCGGTTTCCGAACGCCCGCGCGGGATTTCGACGAGCGGGCGATACTCACCCATACGCGCCAGGATTTCGTCGAGCGTCACCACCGTATCCGGCGACCACGTGCGTCCTTCTTCGAGCGGCATAAATTCGATGAAGCGCACGGTAACACCCTCTTCACGCGCGAACATGCCAAAAGGAATGATCTGGTCTTCGTTAAAACCGCGCATCAGCACGCAGTTTACTTTCAGCGGCCACAGCCCAGCACGGCGCGCCGCGCGAATCCCGGCCAGCACGTGGTCGTACCCGTTGGGCACGCGCGTGATGCGCGCGAAGCGGTCGGGATCAACCGCGTCCATGGAAACAGTAACGCGGGTCAGCCCGGCATTCTTGAGCGGCTGCGCAAGATCAGCAAGAAGATGCCCGTTGGTAGTCAGCGCGATGTCGAGCGGATCGCCGCGTCCGTTTCCGTTTGGCGCATTCAGCTTCGCCAACTCGCGCACAAACTCCACCACGCCCTTGCGCAGCAGCGGCTCGCCGCCCGTCAGACGAATCTTCGTCACTCCCATCCCCACGAGGACTCGCGCCATGCGCAGATAGTCGGCGAACGGCAGATCGCCGTACAGCGCGCCTTCATTTCCGGTGCGGCAATAAACACACTTGTAGTTGCAGCGGTCGGTGATCGAGATCCGCAGGTCGGTGATGGCGCGCCCGAATTTGTCGGTGAGAGGCATTCAGCACTCAGCCGTCAGCATTCAGCNNCCGCCAGCGGCGCCATGATCTTGAATCCCGCTGCATTCGGATGCAGACCATCATCGGCCAGATCCTTCTTCATGTAGCCCTTATCGTCAGCCATGGCGCTGAAGTAGTCCAGATACGAGCATCCACTAGATGCAAGTGCACAGTAGTTCTTCAGCCAGCGATTCAGTTGCAAAATCTTCTCCGGCGAGCGCTGCGCAAAAAGATCCTGCGCCCGCGGCGTGTAGTTGTGCACCGGCAGAACGGATGAGTAAATCACGTTGATATCGTGTGCGAGCGCCAGTTCCGCCATAGACGCATAGTTGGCCTCAATATCTTCCAGCCGCATCGGACCGGTGTTCCCCGCAATGTCGTTGGTGCCGGCAAGAATGATCACAACTTTCGGATGCAGATCGATCACGTCCTGGCGGAACCGCACGAGCATCTGCGGCGTGGTTTGGCCGCCGATGCCGCGGTTGAGGTAAGCCTTGCCCGGGAAATATTCATCGAGATGCCAGATGTCGGTGATGGAGTCGCCGAAGAAGACAACGCGATTCTCGCCGGGCGCGGGCGGTTTGAGGACGGCGTCGGCTTCGCGGTAGCGGGCGAGTTGTCCGAAATCGTCAGTGAAGATGGCGATGCGCGAGGCGCGGTATCGGTCGAGGCCAGCGAAGCCGGAGGAGGGGATGGCGGGCGCAGGAGTTGACTGCTGGCCGAGTGCAGGAACGATGGTCGTCGAAACGATGAATGTAGAAAGGAGGGATGAAGAAAGAATGAGTACCGCAAGTTTCCGGAGATCGCGAGGTGATTTCATGTCATTACAGTCTTGCCGTCGTCTTATTTCTCTTGTCGTCGGGATCTTACCTGGTCAGGGCTTATTGGCCAGCGCATTGGCAATCGCCTCTTCCGCCAGCGGCGCCATAAGCTTATACCCGACCGCATTGGGATGTAACCCATCGTCCGACAGATCGCGCCTCAGCATGCCCCGGTCATCAATGAACGCGGAAAAGTAGTCCAGATACACCAGCCCGTTCTTTGCGCAGTAATCCTTGAGCCAGGCGTTCAGCGCCAGTATTCTCTCCCGAGGACGCAGCGCAAAAGACTCCTTCGCCTCCGGCGTGTAATTGTGATTGTGCGCGGGCAGCAGCGACGCAAAGACCACGCGGATGTGATGCGCGCGCGCCAACTCGGCCATGGATGCATAGTTGGCCTCAATGTCTTCATTACGCGCAGGTCCGGTGACACCGGCGATGTCGTTGGTGCCGGCGAGCACGAGCAAAACTTTGGGATGCAGATCAATCACGTCCTGGCGGAAGCGCACCAGCATCTCGGGCGTGGTCTGCCCGTCAACGCCGCGATTGATGTAAGGCTTGCCCGGAAAATAGTCTGCCAGCTTCCAGTAGTCGGTGATGGAATCCCCAAGAAACACGACCCGACTCTCGTTCGCCGCAGGCGATGCCAGCGCGGCGTCGGCCTCGCGATAACGTTTTAGCTCGCCAAAATCATCGGTGTATATGGCGAGGCGGGAGGCGCGATATTCATCGAGCCCGGGGTGGCCGGTGGCCGGGATGGATGGCCGCAATAGCGGCGCGGGCTGCTGAGCTAGGCCGGAAATTGCGAAGAGCAGGATTAACGCAAACCGCACAGCCAGTCGCAAAGTCACTGCACATCCTCCGATTCGGACGCCTGGGATTTCACATCCCATCGTAGTTCGGACCGCCGCCGCCTTCCGGTGGCACCCAGGTGATGATCTGGTAGGGATCGGCGATGTCGCAGGTTTTGCAGTGGACGCAGTTCGAGGGGTTCAGGCTGATGCGCTTGCCGTTCGGTTGGGTCGAGTCATCCACCATTTCGTAGACGTTCGCGGGACAGAAATTCTGGCAGGGGCTGCCGAACTCTTTCACGCATCGCGTATTGCAAATGTTGGTGTCGTCGATGATCAGATGCGAGGGCTGGTCTTCTTCATGCTTCGTGCCGGAGTGGTAAAGGTCGGTCAATTTGTCGAACGTAAGTTTGCCGTCACCTTTGGCCGGCCCCAGCAGATGCGCCTCGTTGCCGCCATCCGCGGGCAGGTCGGTGAGCTTGTGCATGTGTTCATGCCCGGCCTTCGCGGGATACCGGTTGCGCAGTCCGCGTCCGCCCGTCATCATCTGCAAGCCCGTATGGAATATGCCAGCATACATTCCTTGCTCGAAACCCTGATGCATATTGCGCACCTTCCAGAGTTCGTCTTTGATCCAGCTGGATTCGACTTTCTTCTGGTACTCGCCCAGCATCGCGGCCGACGAATCATCTTTCTTGAGCGCCTCGAATGCAGTCTCAGCCGCCAGCATTCCGCTCTTGATCGCGAGGTGAATTCCCTTCAGCCGCGCGGAGTTCACGAAGCCGGCGGAGTCGCCTAGAATCATCCATCCATGGCCGGCGATCGGAGGAATCGCCCACCAACCCCCGTAAGGCATCGACTTCGCGCCGTAACGAATCATCTTGCCGCCCGCAAGCAGCTTCGCGGCGATGGGATGTTGTTTGAAATCCTGCAGCACGCGCTGCGGATCGAGCCGTGGATCGGGATAGTCAAGTCCGGTGACGAAGCCGAGCGAGACGATGTTATCTTTGCCGCCGTAAATCCAGGCGCCACCGTATTCTTTCGGGGTGAGCGGCCAGCCCAGAGTGTAGATGACCTCGCCAGGCGCGATGCGGCCTGAAGGAACTTCCCAAAGCTCTTTTATTCCGACGCCATAAGTTTGAGAATTCGCGTCGCGCGCCAGATCGAACTTCGATAGGAGCTGTTTCGTTAATGATCCCCGTGGTCCTTCGGCGAGAATCGTGATTCTTGCGTTAAGGTCATAACCCGGCTCGAAGTTCGATTTCTGATGCCCCTCTTTGTCCACGCCCTTGTCGTCGGTGCGGACTCCGGTAACGCGGTCGCCGCCGAACAGAAGTTCTGAGCCCGCGAATCCAGTGAAGATGGTGATGCCAGTCTCTTCCACCTTGCCGCCGAGCCACTTCACGAAACGATTCAGCGAGATCACGTAATTCCCGTGATCGCGAAGTGGCGGCGGGGTGATGGGAAGCTTAAACTTGCTCTTCTCGGTGAGAAAATACACCGCTTCTTTTGTGACCTCGGCGTCGAGCGGCGCTTCTTTTTCGAATCCAGGGAGCAGTTCGCGCAGGGAGCGCGGATCGAGCAAGGCGCCTGAGAGACAATGCTGGCCAATCTCACGCGCTTTTTCCAGGACGTAAATATTTTCTTTACTGAGTTGCGAGTCGGGGTGCGCAGCGTTGTGTGCGTCGATCAGTTGCGACAAGCGCAGGGCGCAGGCCATGCCTGCCGGCCCGCCGCCGACGATCACCACATCGGCCGGCATCTGCGGGCGCTCGACGCCTTCGATCGGTTTGCGGAAGATGAGCATGCGACTCGCTATAATAAACGTTTTGCAAGATTTCAGCGTGGGTCGGGTACGCCAAGCTGTTTGCAGATGCGAATTGCAGTGGGATTCTTGACTTCGCGATGTCTGGGAACGGTGCTCGTGCGCTGAGCGGCAGCATTTAAGTAGACGCTGTGGCTACCGCCTTCGCGGATTAATACACAGCCGCTTCTTTCTAGGTGCCGAATTAGGTCTGTTCGCTTCAACAGGGCTGACCATGCCATAAGCCCGGCTGTGGATGCGAGGCGCGACCTGTGGAAAAACCGTGCATAAGTCGAGAAAACACTGATCTTCACGAGGATTTGAGAATATTGCTTTTGCAACGGCTGTGGTGCAGAGCCAGACTCTAGAAGGGGCGAAGGCCTGCCACATCGGACGAATTTTTGCGGGTTTGTGGAACTACACTCGACCGAGAGATACGGCTATCGTCTCACGAGTAACTTTCTTTCCGAGTTTCGAAGTAGCGGTGATCTGGCGGTTAGCCTCCAGTAGTCGCTCGATGGCGTCGCGCAGGTTTTCGCGCGCTTCTTCCAGAGTGTCGCCTTCGGAAATAGCGCCGGGAAACTCTTCCGTGTATGCGACAAAGCCGCCGCCTTCAGCTTCTGGGACCTCTTCGTAGACGGCAGTGAGAATCATTTCCATTGAAGCCATTGTAACCTCGGATCGGGGGACACGCCCGCAAATCAATCCCGATCGGCATCCAATTTTTTCAACGCAACCACGGGCGAGACTATATCACCGACGATCTTGGCTGTTCCGACCATGTCGCCCAACAAGAATTTCGGGCGTAGACGATGGCCTAAGGGAACTAGCACCGCCACGGGAACTCCGCTACGGGTGATGCGCAGCAGTCGTCGCGTCCTATAGGCCTGGCCGACGAGATTGAAACACTTTGTCTTAAACTCGGAGATCGGAACGTCGCGCATATTTTCGACGATACAAGGATTCAATCGACAAAAGTCAAATTATGTTTCAACTTCCCGCCTTCGCCTTCTTCACTTCTTCAATCAGCGGCGGCACAATGTCGAAGAGGTTTGCGACAATCGCATAGTCTGCGATCTCGAAAATCGGGGCTTCTGAATCTTTGTTGATCGCGATAATTGTACGCGAACCTTTCATGCCGACGATGTGCTGGATCGCGCCGCTGATGCCCAGAGCCAGGTAAAGTTTCGGCGCCACCGTTTGTCCGGAGGACCCGATCTGGCGATCCATAGGAAGCCATCCCGAATCGCAGATGGGACGCGAGGCCGCCAAATCTCCGCCTAAAGCTTCGGCGAGTTGCTTGGCGATCTCGATATTTTTTTGCTCTTTGATTCCGCGGCCGACGGAAACAATGATTTCCGCTTGCGTAAGATCAACCGCCTGCTTGGCCTCTTTGAAAACTTCCTGCGGCTTGTTGCGGATCACGCCATCGGCGATTTCGACTTTCACGGTCTCAATCGGAGCCGCGCTTGCACCAGATTCGGCCTTGTCACCGCGGAACGCTCCGTTCTGAAAAGTTGCGAACCACGGAGCGTCGCTGGCGAAGCTCACGTCGGCAGCGAATTTGCCTTGAAACATCTGGCGAGTGAAAACAAGTTTTCCGTTTTCGTACGTGAAGCCGATGCAGTCGCTGATCACCGTGCGCCCCATGGCCGTCGCCAGCTTGGGGACAAAGTCGCGCACCTGATAAGTGTGCGGCATCAGCACGAGCTTCGAGTGCGAGGCTGCAAGCAGTTGCTTCAACCCTGCGGCAAAAGCATCAGGCGTGTAAGGCTCGAGCTTCGGGGATTCGACGGCGTAGACTTTCGCCACTTTCTTCCCTGCAACTTCGGCTGCGATGGACGATGCGCTCGCACCGACGACTGCGGCCTCGAGAGTCCAGCCCGTAGCGGCGGCAATGGCTTGGCCGGCGGTGATGGTCTCCCAGGAGACACGGTTAAGTTTTCCTTCGCGTTGTTCGACGACTACTAAGATGGTATCGGGCATAAAGTCAGCTTCTAGCTACCAGGCAAAACTCCCGAGCTTCGCTTGGCGGACGACCGAGGGTGGCTGTTCCCACTTAAGATTGTCACAGCACTCTTAATTCGTTGCGCAACTTGTCTACGAGTTTCTTGGCGATCTCCGATGCCGATCCCTCGATGTGCTCCGTCTTCTTGGTTTTCTGCGGAACATACAAACGTTCGATCTTTTGCAGATTCTCGCCGATGGCGGACTGCACCTCAGCCAGCATCACTTTGCGGAGCGGCTTATTCTTCGCCTGCTTGATGCCGATCAGCGTGGCATAGCGCAGCTTGTTGATGCCGGATTGAATCGTGAGCACCGCGGGCAACGGCATGTCGACAAACTGAAAAAATCCCGCCTCCAGTTCGCGCTTCACGCGAATGCCGGAGTCGGTTTTTTCGATCTGCATGATGATGGTGGCGTGCGGCGAGCCGAGTAACTCAGCCAGAATGACTCCCGTTTGCGCATAACCGTAATCGTCGGATTGCAGGCCAGTAAAGATGAGATCGAATTTTTCGTCCTTGATGGCCGCGGCAAAGGCCTTCGCCGTGTTGAATGCGTCGAGTCCTACGAAGGCATTGTCTTCCAGATGGATGGCGCGGTCGGCGCCTTTCGCCAAAGCCTCGCGCAGCACCTGCTGTGAGCGGGCCGGGCCGGAAGTGATAACCACTACTTCTCCAGTGTGTTTTTCCTTTTGGCGCAGCGCTTCTTCAAGGGCGTACGCGTCGGGCTCGTTCACTTCATACGAAACGTCCTCGCGAATCCAAGCGCCAGTTTCATTGAGCTTGAGCGGCGCATCCTTCTGCGGCACCTGCTTCATGCAAACCAGGATTTTCAAACGTGACTCCTTCGTCTCTGTGGTTTCCGGAAGCCACAGGGAAACTTGTCAGTATAAATGAGCAATTGGCAATTAGCACTTGGCATTTAGCCAACCGCCGGCTGGATGAGAAGAAACAAGAGGAGAGAAGAAAGAAGAGAGAAGCGAAGCCGCACCATCTCAGATATTGAAAGGCCGGGCCGCTAGTTGCCAACTGCTCGCCAGCCGACGCCCAAGTTATTCCGTGAACACAACCGACTGCACTCCGGAAATCTCGAAGCGTTTCCGGCAGCGCATATTTTTGCAGGCCATCAGATCATCCTTGCGCAGCATATAGGAGCGGGCTTTGGCGAAGCGGGCGCGGTCGCGCTCATCGGCGCGGCCGGCGAGCTGGCGCTTTTTCGTGCGCACTACCCAGGTAACCTCATACTCGGCGGGCTGGTGGCAGTGGGGACAGTTTAAGGTTGCCGGCTTCTTCTGCGTGCTCTCGTCGAAAAAATCGCGCTCTTCCATGAAATACAATTATTACATGTTCGATACCGCACAAGCTATGGCAACATTAGGGACGGGGTGGGTAGAAAATGGCGCGCAAGAAAAAGATAAAGCGCTTTCAAGCCGTGCAGGCGGTGAAAGAGCTGGCGCGGGAACGCATGGGCGCACCCCCTGCGGCGAAGATGGTTCCCCATAAAAACAAGAAGGCGGCGAAGCACAAGCCTACGCTCGGGAAGCTAATCGACGACGATGAGTAGCTGAGTTCTGTGGTCTTATCACTGAAAGGTGGCCGTCACAGTCGTATCCACATTTAGAACGACCGTACAAGTATTTCCGGCGAAAGAATTACAATTTGTCCAATTCACCTGCGAGGCTCCGCTGCCGATTGTGGCGGTGAGGCCGATCGTGCTGCCCAGAGCATAGTCCGCCGAGCAGGTTCCGGGACATTTAATTACGCCCGTCGAATCGATCACTGACCCCGATCCCACGATGTTAACGGTCAAAATCGCCTGATTGCACGCTGAGGTGCCCTGTCCGGTACCCGTAAGAAATGCGGAACCGGAAACCAAATTCGGACTGTCGTAATAACTGGCGGTCAGATTTCCGCTGCCGCAAATGCTCAGTGCGGTTACAAGGCTGGTATCGGTTATGGTGACCAGGTTCTGGGAGTCGACGGACCAAGTGACCAGACTGGTGATGTCCTTGGTCTCTGGTGGATGTATGTAGGTGCCGATCGCCTTGAATACAATGCTGGCGCCGACGGCCTGAAAGGTTGCCCCCGCGGGCTGGATTTGAATCGAGACGAGATGCGAATTGAATCCGCAGCTTGACACGCTCAACAGAAAAGTCGCGACAGCAATAAGAACGATGATGCTTAACCACTTCCGGCTCATCAACGGCTCCTGGGATCAAGCGATTCGGCTGAATATTTACGCATTTGGGGGATGGGCCAATTTAGTCAAAAACCGGGCAAAAAGCAATTGTTAACCGAGTGTTCGAGCACCGACCATCACCCCTTCACCGCCTCTGCCACCACCTCCACAAACTTCCGGATGTCCTCCTCCGTAGTGTCAAACGAACACATCCAGCGCACAATCGATTCCTCCTCCATCCACATATAGAAAAAATAATGCTGTTTAATTTTCTCGATGGAGTGGCGCGGGATCTGCGCGAATACGCCATTGGCTTCTACCTTCCACACGACTCTGACTCCCGCAATGCGGCGGACTTCCTTTTCCAGCAACTGGGCCATGCGGTTGGCGTGCTCCGCGCTGCGCCGCCAAAGATCGTTGGTAAGCAGAGCTTCAAATTGCGCGGCGACGAAGCGCATCTTCGACGCGAGTTGCATGTTCTGCTTGCGCAGATAGAGAAAGTCGTGGCTTAGCCCGGGCTCGAAGAACACCACCGCCTCGCCGCCCAGAATTCCATTCTTGGTCCCGCCGAAAGACAGCACATCGACTCCTAAATCGCGCGTAGCCTGGCGGAGGGTTTGTCCGAGCGAGGCTGCGGCATTGGCGATCCGAGCTCCGTCCATGTGCAGAAACATGCCATGCTCGTGGGCAAACTGTGCGAGTGCGTGGATTTCCTCCGGCTTGTAGACCGTCCCCATCTCTGTGGACTGGGTAATCGAAATCACGCGGGGCTGTGAATGGTGTTCGTCGCCAATCCCGTGATAGGCATGGCGGACGGAATCCAGCGTGACCTTGCCGTCCTGCTGCGGCAGCGGAATCAGTTTGCACCCGGTGTGCTTTTCGGGCGCTCCACATTCGTCGGTGTAAATGTGAGCATAGGCGCTGCACAGCACTGACTGGAAGGACCGGGTCAGAGCCTGCAGACTGAGAACGTTCGCCCCGGTGCCGTTGAAGGTGAAGAATACTGCAATGTCCGCTCCAAAATGATCCTCAAATTTCTTAATCGCCGAGCGGGTGTAAGCATCGTCGCCGTAAGCGACCACATGCCCTTGGTTGGCCCGGGCAATGGCCTCAAGAATCTCAGGATGCACGCCGGCATTGTTGTCGCTGGCAAAACCGCGGATGGGCTGGGTGAGCACCGATGGCATACCGCATAATCTAGCAGACTCGCAGAATCAAATATGCAAATCAGTTTCGCGTCACATATCGGGAGAAACCTGAACCGCGCTCGGCACCCGAAACGGAGAACCCGAAGGATTGGCCACACGCCGACTGAGCCAAGTCTTTCTCACTTGACCTCTTTGGTGATTTGTTCTATATTGCAAAAGAAATGAGACGTGGGGAGCTTCTCGGATCGCTGGAACACATAATTCTGCTGGCGCTGGCGCGTCTGGATGGAGGCGCCCATGGAATGATCGTGCGACGCGAGATTGAAGAACGGATCGGCCGCAACATCTCTATCGGTGCAGTGTACGCGACTTTGGAGCGGCTCGAAGCAAAGGGATACGTCAGTTCCTTCGCCGGCGAGCCAACCCCGGAACGTGGAGGCCGGGCGAAACGGTTGTTTCGCCTCGAGGCTGCCGGCAAGCGGGCGCTGCAAGTATCGGAGCAAACCATTCGCAACATGTCGGCTGGCTTAAAGAGACGCTGGGAGCGCATATGAGGCGCAATTCGCCGCCGGCTTTCGCTTGCTGGCTTCTCGAATCTGTCATACCGGTGCCGTATCGAGAGGCGATGCTAGGCGACCTCATTGAGGAATACACTCTTCGCGCCGAATCTGCTTCGCCACTCGCTGCGTCACGATGGTTTTGGAGTCAAGCCTTCCGTTCTGTCCCGTCAATGGTCTGGTCCTCGCTGCGAAGCGGAGATTGGCTTATCAGCATGAGCACCGCGATGGGCGTGTACATCGTCATGCAAATCGTCGAGCATGCCGCCAACTTGGCGATCTCGAAGCTCGTTGCCCCGCAGCCAACGACGGAAGTCCTTCTTGCGCCGGTTGTGTTTCTCACGGCCACCTCAATCAGCGGTTGCATCGCGGCACGAATTCGCCGCGGCGCAACCACATTTCTCGCATTGATGGTGATGATTACGGTTGCCGTTTTGATTTACCTGAAGGCCTGCACCATACCGGTACCGTGGTGGTATGAGTTTGGGTTTCTAACACTGGGACCTCTGTCGGTGTTACTCACGCCGGCGGTATTTGGGGTGCCCAAACCCACTTGTTGACGGATCTTTCACCTTAAAGCAGTTAAGACCTGGGATGGCCGACTCTTACTAATTACGAGGAGAACAGATATGACACTCAATTTCTGGAAATCGAAATGCTTCACCGCTTGCGGCATCGGCTTGATCGCCTTTGCCGCTGGATCGCTAGTCACCGGCCGGCTACTTCATGCCAACGAAGTTAAGGCCGATGGCAACCGGGTATTCGAGCTTCGGGTTTATCACGCCTTGCCGGGCAAGTTGCCCGCGCTTGAGTCCCGGTTTCGCGACAAGACTTCCAAGATACTTGCCCGGCACAACGTGACGGCTGTGGGTTACTGGGTAGCTGAGGACCCTTCTGCCAACTCATTTATTTGGATCGCCGCTAGCTCCAGCCTGGAGGAAGAGAAAAAGAACTTTGACGCAATGCTTGCCGACCCGGAATTTCAGCGGGACGTCATAAAGCCCGAGCAGGCCGAAAAAACCGTGGAAAAAATCGATGTGACACACATGCGTCCGACGGATTTTTCAATGATCAAGTAATGAAGGCGGCGCCAAGGAACGGCTGGAAATCCGGCGGCATTTGAACAGCAGGCTGGCTTGGACTGGTTTCCATGGCGCGACAATATAGCAGAGTCCACGGCCCACTTAGGGACAGCCAGCCTGCCTGTCCGGTCGAGCGCAGCGAGACCGCCAGTTCCGCTTCTCTATTTCTTCCCCCATGGCCCGCGATTATTTTGCGTCCCCAGCAGCCTCAGGGGAATCTTGTAATGGACGCACAGCGCAGGCGTGGCGGCCAAGTGGGTGCGGTCGTCCAATTGGCGCGGGCTTCAGCATCAAACTCATGTTCAAAAGCGCTCGAAGATGTTCGATCCAAAGCCTTCTGTTGGCGGCACTTCTCGCCAGCGGAGCAACCTTGGCCTGCTCTGGCAATGCCTCGCAGAATGCTCATGCCGGCGGGCCGCCTGGAATGCCGGTGAAAGTGCAGGAGGCGCGCGCGACTCCGGTGAGTGATGCGACGGAATACGTGGCCACCCTGAAATCGCGCGATTCGGCCGTGATCATGCCGCAGGTGGAGGGTCAGGTCACAAAAATCCTGGTTCATTCGGGAGAGTCGGTGGGTGCCGGAGCCGCGTTGATGGAGATTGATCCGCTCAAGCAGCAGGCCACGGTTAAGAGTCAGGAAAGCTCCCGCGCCGCACAGCAGGCCAACCTGAACTGGACCAAGCAGCAGTACGAACGCGCCCAGGGACTTTATTCCGCGGGGGTGGTGAGCAGGCAGGATCTCGACCAGGCAAAATCCGCCATGGACGCAGCTCAGGCGCAGATGGAATCGCTGGATGCGCAGGTGAGCGAACAGCAGGTTCAACTGCACTATTACAAAGTGGTGGCGCCATGGGGCGGAATTGTTGGGGATGTTCCCGTGCGCGTGGGCGACCGCGTCACCAGCACGACGCAGCTTACGACGGTGGATAAGCCGGGCAGCTTGGAAGTCTACGTCTATGTGCCCATCGAGCATTCCGCGCAGCTCAAGATGGGCCTTCCCGTGCAGGTCCTGGACAGCGATGGTAAGGTACTGGCGAGTAGCCGCATCGACTTCATCTCACCGCAAGTCGACAACACCACCCAGACGGTTCTGGTGAAGGCGCGCATTGCAAATAGCAACGACGCACTGCGGCAGTCGCAATTCATCCGGGCACGCGTTGTATGGGGTACCCATGACAGCCCGGAGGTGCCGATGCTGGCCGTGTCCCGGCTAGCGGGACAGTATTTTGCATTTGTGGCTGAACCGCAGAGTAGTGGCTCGTACGTAGCCCGGCAGAAGGCACTGACGATTGGCCAGACTGTGGGCAACAATTACGAAGTGCTGGCCGGTATTAAGCCGGGCGACAAGGTGATCGTCTCCGGAACGCAATTTCTTTTGGATGGAGCGCCGGTAATTCCGCAAAGCTGAAAAGCAGGCTTCAGCTTTCGGGCTTCGGGCTTCAGCTCTTAAGTCTCAGTGTTTCAACCAAAGAGCAGTTGGAAGTTGGCGGCGCAGGTGTCGCCCGCCGCAAGCGAAGAAAAAGATGGTTGCTAACTGCTAATTGCTATTTGCTGATTGCAAAGTGTTTCGCTGAAGCCCGACCTTCTATGTTCGTTGAGTTTTTTATCCGACGCCCGGTGTTCGCCACGGTGTGCGCCCTGCTGATAGTTCTGGCGGGTGCCGCCGTAATTCCTACGCTGCCAATCTCACAGTTTCCGAATCTTGCGCCGCCGCAGGTGGGCGTCTCCAGCGCCTACATCGGGGCCAGCGCGCAGACGGTTGAAAGCGCGGTCACCATTCCGTTGGAGCAGCAAATCAACGGCGCTGAGGGAATGAAGTACGTCACCTCCACCAGCGGCAACGACGGATCAAGCAATATTACCGTCACGTTCGATCTGAATCGCGATCCCGACCTGGCCACGGTCGACATTCAAAACCGCGTCAACACGGCGCAAGGACGGCTGCCCGCCTCGGTCAAGGCGGTTGGGATTACGACCGCGAAGAGCTCGCAGAACTTTGTATTCGGCGGAGCCATCACCGCCGACAACAACAAATATTCCACGCTGTTCATGAGCAACTACCTTGATATTTACGTCAAGGATTCTCTAAAGCGAATTTCGGGAGTCGCCGACGTGATCATCTTCGGCGAGCGCAAGTATTCCATGCGGTTGTGGCTGGATCCAGGGCGTATGGCGGGACGCGGACTGACGGCTCCGGATGTGGTCAGTGCGCTGTCGGAGCAAAACGTGGAGGTCGCGGCCGGGCAAGTTGGCCAGCAGCCCGCGGTACCAGGTCAGCAGTATCAGATCAGCGTGCGCGCCGTTGGCCGGCTGAGCGAGACCACGCAATTTGACAACATTATTCTGAAAACGAACTCGGATGGGACGTTGGTCCGTCTGAAAGATGTGGGCCGTGCCGAACTAGGCGCCGAAGATTACGGCTCGGACCTGGAATTTAACGGGCAGGATGCAGTCGGCATCGGAGTGACGCAGCTTNNCATCGCGGAACTCGACCGCCTCTCAAAAAAATTCCCTCCCGGAATGCATTACAAAGTCGCATTCGACACGACCGACGCTGTGGGCGAATCCATCCGCGATGTAGTCTACACGGTGGGTTCGGCGATCTTCCTGGTCATCCTGGTGATCTTTATCTTTCTCGGCGACTGGA